>CALWBA010000086.1 GCA_944375815.1 uncultured Lachnospiraceae bacterium
TTTTGCTGCTGGCTGTCAGCCTGGTTGGAACAGGGAGTGATGTGCAGCGCCGCGGCCGTATGGGAGAAGTGTCATATCCTCTTTTGATGCTCGGATTCCTTTTGATGCTTGCAGTTGCTGCGGGTGCGGTCAATCCGGATCTTCTGGAATCTGCGCCTGCTCTCAGCGGAGATGATGTTCTGGAGGGGGCGTACGCGTATTATGCTGCCTGCATGATTTTATCCGTAGTACCGTTTCTTCTGAATCGGGTGCAGAAGGGACATACATTTTCTTATATGGCACGGGCAATGGCTGTCGTTACGCTTGTTACCGGCAGTGCACTGCTGATCCTGCTTGGGATTTTTGGCTATGAGGGGATGGTGCAGCAGAAGACGCCGATTTTAAAACTTATGTCGCGCGTGATGCTGCCGGGAGGCTTCCTTGACAGATTTGACATTATCTGGATTGCATTTTTATTATTTTCTCTTCTTTTCGGGCTGGGAACCGTACTTTTTTACGGGAGAACAATAGGGGAATTCGGCACCTTCACAAAGGGAGGATATGTGCTGGCGCTTCTGGTACTGATTGGAGCACTTGTGTCATGGGGCGGAGCAGATATCAGAAGTTTTTACGGCGAGGCGCTGCAGCTGTTTTATACTCCGGCGCTGACGGCGGTTCCGATTCTCATGTGGATTTGCAGGAAAAGGAGGAAGATAGGATGAAGAAACTGATTTCCGCTGCAGTGGTTCTGTTTGCGCTCACGGAGTTTCTGTGCGGGTGTGCGGCGATAGAGCCTGAGAAACGGGCATATCCTCTTGCATTTTCTGTGGACTATCGTGAGGATGCATATGAAGTGATTTATGCTGCGCCGAATCTTGCCGGCAGCACCGGTCAGAGCAAGCAGGAGGGGGGACAGCAGAGTGAGGGCAGGCAGCCGCTCACCTTTTCAGGAACCGATTTTGCTCAGATTCAACAGAGATATGATGAGAGTCAGGAGTATTATCTCGATCTGGGCCACGTACAGGCAATTTTATTTTCCCGCAGGCTGCTGCATCGTCCTGAGGCGTATGAAGATACGCTGCTGTATCTTCAGAGCCAGGAAATACTGGGACAGAATGCCAGAGTTTTTGTCTGCGATGAGCCTGCAGAAGTGATTGCTGCGGCAGAAAGTACGGGAACATCTTTCGGGGAGTTCATAAGCGGCATGTATGAGAATCGCCCGGAGCAGGACAAACCGCAGGCGCTGGAACTGGGGGAATTATACCAGGAATTTTATAACTATCACACGATTCCGTCATTTCCTGAGATTTCGGCTGAAGACGGGGAAATCATTCTGCACAGCAGTGTTTAAACCGCGCAGTATACGGCAATCCTGCAGATAAATAGTAAAGGAAGGAATTGCCATGGAAAACAGTAAAATCAGGCGTGTGCTGATGACTGCGGTATTTGTGCTGGCAGCAGCGGCAGCAGCGGCATCAGGTGCCCGGCAGAGAAGCCAGGTTCATGCGGCAGAGCAGACGGTAGTGCGGTTTCATATTCGTGCGAACTCCGACTCACAGGAGGATCAGAAACTGAAGATGCAGGTGAAAGACACGGTAGCAAAGAAACTTTCAGCTATTCTTGCAGATGCACGGACAAAAGAAGAGACGGAGCATATCCTGGAATCATCACTGAGTGACATTGAGCTCTGCGCCCAGAATGCCGTGCGGGCAAACGGAGGCAGAGACGATGTGGAGGTTTTCTGGGGTGAAGCTGTCTATCCCGAAAAACACTGGGGAGATGTCTCACTGCCCGCGGGCAGATATGAGTCGCTGATTGTGCGTATTGGAGAAGGAAAGGGACATAACTGGTGGTGCATGCTGTACCCGCTTCTGGGATTTTCGGATATTCTGAGTATAGAGCAGGGAAGCGGGGAGGAAAAAGTGCTGGAGGAATCGCTTCCCGATGCGGTACGTGAGGTCATGCTGCACCCGGACCGTGTGAAGCTGAAGTTTCGGTGGTTTGGATAGGTTTCGGGAGGTTTTGGCGGCGAAAGGGTTGAAATTTTACAGTGCGCAGGGTAGAATAAGGAGAAAGCTTTGAGGTAGGAGGCAATTATGAGTTTAGATAGAGAAGCGCCTATTGGAGTTTTTGACTCCGGTGTAGGCGGCCTTACGGTCGCGCGGGAGATTATGCGCAATCTTCCGCAGGAGCGAATCGTATATTTCGGTGATACCGCCAGAGTGCCGTACGGAAGCAAATCAAAAGAGACAATCCTGCGTTATTCCCGTCAGATCATACGTTTTTTAAGGACTCAGGATGTGAAGGCGATTGTAGTTGCGTGCAACACAGCGAGCGCACTTGCTCTTGAAGTAGTAGAGCAGGAGTTTGATATTCCGATTATCGGAGTGATCAAGCCGGGGGCGAAGGTTGCAGTGGAGACAACAAAGAATAACAGAATCGGTGTGATCGGGACGCGGGCGACAATCAGCAGCGGATTGTATCCATCTCTGATCGCACAGAGGAATCCGGATATTTCCGTGTTCGGCTGTGCATGTCCGCTGTTCGTTCCGCTTGTTGAGGAGGGATGGACGAAGGATCCGCTTACCGAGGAGGTGGCGCGCAGATACTTAAAGGAATTGCAGGAAAAGGATGTGGATACGTTAATTCTGGGATGCACACATTACCCGCTGCTGCGCTCAATGATTGGCAGAATCATGGGCAGCAATGTGACGCTTGTGAATCCTGCATACGAAACGGCACTGGCGCTGGGCAGGATGCTTGATGCCAAGGGACTGCGCAACACAAAAGACACATGCGAGGAATTTCCATACCGCTTTTATGTAAGTGATGCGGCAGATCGATTTAAAGAGTTCGCAAATTCCATTCTCCCGTATGACGTGGAGATGACACAGCAGATTCGGATAGAGGAGTATTGAGAAACATTATGAAAAAAGATGTGCTGATCAGCATCAGCGGCATTCAGTTTTCAGAAGGTGCAAATGAACTGGCGCCCATGGAGACGGTGGTCGCAGGTGAGTATTATCAGAAAAACGGAGCCCATTTTCTGATGTATGATGAGATTGTGGAGGAATGGGGACAGCCGATACATAACTTTATCAAGATTCGCGGCGGCAGCGTGGAGATCCGCCGGCGCGGACTTCTGAATACACACATGGTATTTGAACAGGATAAGAAAAGTATGACGAGCTATCGGCTTCCGTTTGGAGAGATGAAATTCGGAATTTCCACCACAGGAGTGAAGGTGGAGGAAGAGACAGAGCGGCTTACCGCTCTTGTGAATTACGCACTTGATATCGACGGCAAGTTCTTTGCCGACTGTGAAGTTCACATCGATGTGCGGCAAAAAGAAGCAGCAGCTGAACTGCTTTCAGAATAATTATAAAAGCCTGCCGGTCAGCCGGCAGGCTTTTATATGTACTTATTACTTGGAACCGCTCGCTTTCATTCTGAGACGGCGCAGGAATCCCACCTTTTTCTTGGG
>CALWBA010000087.1 GCA_944375815.1 uncultured Lachnospiraceae bacterium
GTGGAAGAAACGATGCATTTAACTTGAATCATGAACGTCAAAGCAACAAATATTTATTTTCTACGTTGATTAAATGTAAAGAATGTGGATGGTCGTTTAGAAGAACAGTCCGTACTTACAAAAATACTTATGTGCGTTGGGTTTGTTCCGGAAGAAATGGAAAGGGAGCAGACAGTTGTCCAAATAAAACTGCCGTGGATGAAGAAGAATTAATCCAGGTTTTACAGGGATATTTCAATCGGATTCTACAGCAAAAAAATAAAGTGATTGATTATGTAGTGAAAGAATTTCAAAGAGTGTACAAAGCAAAAGATGAAAATGCAGAGTACGAAAAGGAATTAAACTTACAAGTTGCCAGATTACAGAGAATGAGACAGAAATACATGGATATGTACACCGATGATTTGATTTCCAGAGAAGAATTGAATGATAAATTAGGTGGCACACGGCAAGAACTGGAGCGTATGGAAAATGAGTTGAAAATGGTATCTAGCAATTTGACAAAGGGAGACCAGATGGAAAAAATTCTAAACGATACCTTTAAGCAGATTGAGGATATTACCGATGTTCATGAAATGACTAATATGCAGCTAAAGCGACTGATTAAGAAAATCGAAGTAGACAAAGAGGGAAATGTGGATATTTACCTTCGTTTGTTAGGTGATTTGGGATTAAATGAAAGCATTTTAGTGGCAGATGAATGTGGAAATCAAAAAGATCTAAATAGTAACGACCAAACATAAGGACGCCACAGACAGGCTTACCCAGATTAATCCTGCCCTCGCCGAAGAAACACGGCGGGTACTTAATGTAAACAAGCAGGAACGCCACATCCGCGGCGGAATGGCAACCAGGGAAAAATACCGCGGCAGGTCGGAGGCAGAATGAAGAGCGCAATCCTCATCTATTATTCCAGAACGGGATTTACAGAACAGTACGCCCGATGGCTGGAAGAAATGACAGGCTGTCCTGCGGTGGCGTATAAAGACGCCCGGAAGATGGATCTTAAACCTTATGATATCGTGCTTTTTGCTTCACGCTTTCGTGCCGGATATATCCAGAAGATGAAATGGCTCAGGAAAAAAGACCGGAGCCGGAAGTTAAAGGCGGTCCTTGCCACAGGAGCAGCACCCATGGGATCTCCGGAGGCGAAGCGCGAGGTATCGGTCAGCATCCGTGATGAGAGATTCGGGTGCCCTGTATTCTATCTCGAAAGCGGCATCCGCTATGAGAAAATGGCAAGAACTGAGAAGCTTATGATGCGGCTGTTTCTGCGCCTGATGGGAGAACAGGATAACAGAAAATATCAGCATTCTTATGATAATTCCAGACGGGAATACCTGCAGCCTGTCATGCGGTATCTGCAGGAACTCGGTGCGGCAGAGGAGGAGAAGAACTTATGAGAATATTAAACTACGGATCGATGAACCTGGATTATGTATATCAGGTGCCGCATATTCTGCGGGGCGGTGAGACGCTTGCGGACTCGCAAAGGGAGATTTTTTTCGGCGGCAAGGGTCTTAATCAGTCCATTGCACTGGCGCGTGCCGGGGCCAAGGTTTGCCATGCGAGGTGCATCGGTGAAGATGGAACAGAGATGAGGGATTATTTAAGCCAAAACGGAGTGGATACCTCATATATTTCTGTTTCGGAAAGCTCCAGCGGGCATACGATTATCCAGGTAGACGACAGCGCGCAGAACTGTATTCTGCTCTGGGGAGGAGCAAATCGCCGGCAGAAGCGCGATCAGATCGACAGGGTACTTGAAAATTTTGGAAAGGGCGATTTCCTGCTGCTTCAGAATGAAATCAATGAGATCCCGTATATTATGGAGCAGGCACACCGCCGGGGCCTGCGCATCGCATTAAATCCGTCCCCGATCGATGAGCAGCTGATGCATTTTCCGCTGGAGCTGGCCGATTATCTGCTGCTCAATGAAATTGAGGGAAATGCTTTTACCGATGAGGAAAAACCGGAGAGAATTCTGGAAAAGCTCCAGCGGAAATATCCGCGCATGAAGATACTGCTTACGCTGGGCGGTGACGGCTGCATGTACTGGGACGGCAGCCGGATATATCGCCAGGGAATTTATCCGGTCGAAGCTGTGGATACGACTGCGGCGGGAGATACGTTCACCGGATATTTCCTTGCGGGAATCCTCGAGGGACGCCCGACAGAGGAAATTTTACGGCGCAGTGCAAAGGCAGCAGGCATTGCCGTATCGAGACAGGGCGCTGCACCATCGATTCCCACAGCGGATGAACTGTGACAGAAAAGCAAGGAATTTGGCTGAAAGCTATTGTAAATTTGCGGGGAATCACATATAATAATGGAACGATATAATCACAGAAATAATTATTTAGGAGGTAATTACGTGAAAAGAGAAACGGTCATTGTGCTGGACTTTGGCGGACAATACAATCAGTTAATCGCAAGACGCGTGCGTGAATGCAACGTTTACTGCGAAATTTATTCTTATAAGACAGATATCAGTAAAATCAAAGAAATTAATCCAAAAGGAATTATATTTACCGGAGGTCCGAACAGTGCATATCTTCCGGACTCTCCAACGTACTCCAAAGAAATTTTCGAACTGGGTATTCCGATCCTGGGCATCTGCTACGGTTCCCAGCTTATGATGCATCTGCTGGGCGGAACTGTTGAAAAGGCACCGGTGCGTGAATACGGCAAGATAGAGGTCACAGTGGATAACAGCTCCAGACTGTTTACCGATGTGTCACCGAAAACAATCTGCTGGATGAGCCACAACGATTATATTTCCAAAGCGGCTCCGGGATTCAAGATCTCCGCATACACACCGGATTGTCCGGTGGCTGCTGCTGAGAACGAGGAGAAAGGTCTGTACGCTGTACAGTTCCACCCAGAAGTTCTTCATACAAAAGAGGGAAAGAAGATGCTCTCCAACTTCGTATATAATGTCTGCGGCTGTGCCGGAGACTGGAAGATGGATTCCTTTGTGGACGAGTCAATTAAGGCAATCCGCGCAAAGGTCGGAGACGGAAAAGTTCTCTGTGCTCTGTCCGGCGGTGTAGACTCTTCCGTTGCCGCAGTCATGATGGCAAAGGCAATCGGCAATCAGCTCACCTGCGTATTTGTTGACCATGGACTTCTCAGAAAAAATGAGGGCGATGAAGTAGAAGCCGTATTCGGTCCTGACGGTCCATATGACTTAAACTTTATCCGTGTAAACGCACAGGAGCGTTTCTATGCGAAATTAAAGGATGTTGAGGAGCCGGAGAGAAAGAGAAAAATCATCGGTGAAGAATTTATCCGTGTCTTTGAGGAAGAGGCAAAGAAAATCGGCGCTGTAGACTTCCTGGTTCAGGGAACCATTTATCCGGATGTTGTAGAGAGCGGTGTCGGCGGCGAATCCACGGTAATCAAATCTCATCACAACGTTGGAGGACTTCCCGACTGCGTAGATTTTAAAGAAATTATCGAGCCGCTGCGTGATCTGTTCAAGGATGAGGTAAGAAAAGCAGGCCTTGAGCTTGGTATTCCGGAATATCTCGTATACCGTCAGCCGTTCCCGGGCCCGGGACTTGGTATCCGTATTATCGGTGCTGTTACAGCTGAGAAGGTAAAGATGGTACAGGATGCAGACGCAATCTGGAGAGAAGAGATTGCAAAGGCAGGACTGGACAGAGAGATCGGACAGTACTTTGCAGCACTGACAAATATGCGGTCAGTAGGAGTTATGGGCGATGAGCGTACATACGATTACGCGATTGCACTCAGAGCAGTGACCACGACTGACTTTATGACTGCAGAGAGTGCGGAGATTCCGTGGGAAGTTATTGGAAGAACAACCAGCAGAATTGTTAATGAGGTAAAACACATTAACAGAGTTCTTTATGACTGCACCGGAAAACCGCCGGCTACGATTGAGTTTGAGTAAGTAAAAAAATTGAGAACCCGCATAAACAGGGCGTTTGAAGTCTAGCAAGGTTCTATTTGATAACAAAATGATAACACTGGATGAAAAGCATTTATTCACTTTTCACCGGAGGTTATCAGGTAAATCCAACTGAAACCAATAGAAAGGGTCTTACTGAATTGAGTGAAATCAATTTGGTAAGACCTTTTTTGTTGGATTTTTTTTAATCTGCAGTATTTTCAGCTTTTGGCTTTTCACGCAGAGCGTCCAGATCCCGGCGGGTCTGTTCCCACTCCATTTTTGGATAGGTATAGCGCCATTGATCATATTGCTCTTTGGTGATCTCGCCGGACTCCAGTTTCTCTGCCTGCTGATA
>CALWBA010000088.1 GCA_944375815.1 uncultured Lachnospiraceae bacterium
AAAAGCCTGAATCTTACAGGAGGGTCTCCTCTTGAAGTATTAGGGGTTCAAAATCGGATTTATCCGACACCCCCTTTTTTGCGTGTACGCGAAATATAACAGTATATAACAGTTGACAACAGTTATAAACTGTTATATACTGTTATAAACAGGAGGGAACTTATGAAGATTATAATCAATAGTTCATCGATGGTACCGATCTATGAACAGATCATGGATCAGATCAAGGCACAGATTATTGCCGGCGATCTGAAGGAAAATGATATACTCCCATCCGTGCGCACACTTGCGAAGGAACAGAAGATCAGCGCCCTGACGGTTAAGAAAGCGTACGATAATCTGGAACAGGAGGGTTATACGGTCACAGTTCACGGGAAGGGAACGTATGTCGCGGCTGCAAATCCCGAGAGAATAAAGGAGGAGCAGAGAAGAGAAGTGGAGAATGACCTGGATAAAACGATCCAGAAGGCCCGAAGCTGCGGGCTTACGGATCAGGAGATCCGGGAGCTGTTTGAATTGATTATGGAGGATTAGAACATGCTGGAAATCAATGGACTTAAAAAACGCTACGGCGATTTTACTCTGGACTGTACCATGAGCGTAGAAGCCGGGCGCATTACCGGCCTGGTGGGGCAAAACGGCGCCGGAAAGAGCACGATATTTAAATCTGTCCTGGGACTCATAGGGACAGACGGAGGATCCATCCGTGTTTTTGAAAAGGAGGCAGAAGATCTCACGGTCTCTGACCGCCGGAAAATCGGTGTGGTGCTGGCAGATTCGGGATTCAGCGGATACCTGACCGTTCGCGACATCATACCCGTGCTCGCAAATCTCTATGCGGATTTTGACCGTGCATACTTTGAAAAGCAGGTACAGCGCTTCGAGCTGCCCCTCAGGAAGAAAATCAAGGAATTTTCCACAGGAATGAAGGCGAAGCTCAAGGTTCTTACGGCTGCCTCTGTAAATGCGAAGCTGCTGCTGCTCGATGAGCCGACCGTGGGGCTCGACGTGATAGCCAGAGATGAACTGCTGGAAATTCTGCGTGACTTTATGGAAAAGGACGAGAATCGGGCCATCCTGATCAGCTCCCATATTTCGGGAGATCTGGAATCACTCTGCGACGATCTCTACATGATTCATGCAGGGCAGATCGTTCTGCACGAGGACACGGATGTACTTCTGAGCGACTACGGGCTTCTGAAGGTGGATGAGAAGCAGTATGCAGGGCTGGACCGCCGATATCTGATGCGCGTCAGAAAAGAGCCGTACGGATACAGCTGTCTGACGAACCAGAAGCGCTACTATATGGAAAACTATCCGGGAATTGCAGTCGAGACCGGTAGCATAGATGAGACAATTGCAATGATGGTGAGGGGGCAGGAGGCATGAAAGGATTATTAATAAAAGATATCAGACTCATGAAAGTGCAGAGAAGCTTTTTTATACTGATATACGCCGTGGGAGTCGGACTGGCGCTGTTTACGGAGGACAGCACTTACGCTGTGGGATTTCCCACATTTGTGATCTCATTATTTACAGTCAGCACCATCAGTTATGATGAATTTGACAACGGAAATGCATTTCTGTTCTCGCTTCCCATCACGAGAAAGGGGTATGTTGCGGAGAAATACTGTCTGGGTATCCTGCTGGGAGGCAGCGCCTGGCTGCTGTCATCCGCCGTCGTGCTGATCGCAGGCACAGCCCGTGGCATGGGATCCGCCGGGGACATCTGCCTTGCCGCTGCCTCTGTTCTGCCGCTTATGCTGCTGCTTCTGGCAGTCATGCTGCCGGTGCAGCTGAAGTTTGGAGCCGAGAAAGGCCGGGTGGCCATTCTGATCGCACTGGCATGTATCATACTGATCGGTTCTGCGGGAATCAAAACAGCGGAAATGCTGCATATTGACATCGTTGCGCTGCTCGACACCATGCCGGTGCCCGGGCTTGGCGCAGTGCTTGCGGCAGCGCTTCTGACCGCACTGCTTCTGCTCGCGGTTTCGGCCGGAATCAGTACGGCGGTGATGAAGAGAAAACAGTTTTGACATTGAGCTTGGGGGCAAATTGTGCTATACTGGGAAAAACGAGTGAATGGGGGACGGCTATGATAAAAATAACGACAAAATGGCTCCAGTATGACAACAGCACAGAGAAAATCACAGACGAAAACGCCTATGAGATGAAGCTCAAGAGCGTGAGATCCCGGATGCGCATCCGCTATTTTGTGATCCTGGCTGCGCTGCTTCTTTTAATCTTTCTGACCAACCGGACGGCCGGTGACGCAACGTTCGTGCAGCAGATCACCTTTGGAGCAACGCTGGTATCCATGATTCTTTCCGTATTTGCCATCGCGGTGAGCGTGCGCAGAGAGCTTAAGTCCGAGCAGGTGAACCGGACGCTGGAGGAAAAGGCATCACTTCTGAATCAGTCCTCCGCGCGGATCATCAGTGCTGTGGAGGAAGCGGAGAACTACACACGGCTTCTGCGTGCTCAGTATGAAGATCTGGAGCAGGAGCGCCGTGCGCTGGAGGAAGAGCGTGAAAAGCTGGAACAGGAGCGCAAAGCGCTGGAGGAGCTTAAGCAGCAGGAGAAGGATCAGGAGGAAGATCAGGCTGACGCGAAACAGCCGGAGGAGCCCGAAAAAACCGAAAGCAGCAAGACCGCTGTCATAGAACGGAATATTGCCTGAGAACACACCGCCCGGCAGAGTTTTCTGCCGGGCAGCTCTGTGTGAAGGAAAAAATTTTACATTCTCCAATAAAAATCCAAGTGATCAAAATAAATTACAAGAAATAAACACGAGAACACCTCATAATAAGAGGCAGATAAAGAAAACAAGCCGTCAGAAAAATCAAAGGAGGATGTTATTTCTATGAAGTGGAATATGAAGCAGTGGGCAAAAGACTATATTGATGCGCCGGTAAAGAAAGCAATGCCGGTTCTTTCCTTCCCGGGTATACAGATTATCGGACACACCGTGGATGAGATGGTGCGCGACGGACATCTGCAGGCACTCTGCATGGAGGCAGTTGCAAAGCGCTTTGACACGGGAGCCGTATTCAGCCTGATGGACCTCTCCGTGGAGGCTGAGGCGTTTGGAAGCCCGATTCATTACAGCGAGGATGAGGTTCCGACCGTAACGGCAGCGCTGGTTCATGACGAGGATGAGGCGGAAGCCCTCAAAGTTCCGGAAGTAGGAGCCGGACGTACGGGAGAGTGTTTGAAGGGAATCCGGGAGATCAGTGAAATGGTGACAGACCGTCCTATTCTGGCAGGAATCATCGGACCGTATTCTCTCGCAGGAAGACTGCTTGATATGACAGAAATCATGATTCTCTGCTATGAGGATCCGGAACTGGTAGAAACCGTGCTGGAGAAGGCAACACAGTTCCTGATTGCCTACGCCAAAGCATTTAAGGAGGCAGGAGCGAACGGTATCGCAATCGCGGAGCCGGCAGCAGGTCTGCTCTCTCCGGGACTTATCAGCGAGTTCTCAACACCGTACGTGAAGAGAATCTGTGAGGCTGTTGAGGATGATAACTTTATGGTTCTGTATCACAACTGCGGAAATGTTGTACCGCTGCTTGACAATATCAATACCATCAAGGCAGGAGCATACAGTTTCGGAAACGCGGTAGATATTGAGGAAACCCTCAAAGTCATTGACAGTGACCGCATCGTAATCGGAAATATCGCGCCTGCGGAGACTTTCAGAAACGGTACTCCGGAGGAGATCAAAAAGGAGACGGAAGAGCTGCTGCAGCGCTGCGGCAAATATAAAAACTTCGTCATCGCCAGCGGATGCGATATCCCGCCGATGAC
>CALWBA010000089.1 GCA_944375815.1 uncultured Lachnospiraceae bacterium
GTCAATTACGATAACATCTACATGCGCTCCAACAAGAGCATCTACACGAGCCATAACGTTTGATGTGATTCCCACTGCGGCACCGCAGAGCAGTCTGCCCTGCTCATCCTTCGCGGACAGCGGATACTTGATCTGCTTCTCTATATCTTTGATTGTAATGAGTCCCTTCAGATTAAAATCATCATCCACAATCGGAAGCTTCTCTTTTCTGGATTTGCCGAGAATCTGTTTTGCTTCCTCAAGTGTCACACCCACTTTTGCGGTGATCAGTCCCTCAGAAGTCATAGATTCTTTAATCTTCTTGGTGAAATCTGTCTCAAACTTCAGATCACGGTTTGTGATAATGCCTACAAGCTTTCTGCCTTCTGTAATCGGAACACCGGAAATACGGAATTTTGCCATCAGCTCATTTGCATCCGCAAGCGTATGCTCCGGGGATAAGAAAAACGGGTCAGTGATGACACCATTCTCGGAACGCTTTACCTTATCTACTTCCTCTGCCTGCTGTTCGATCGACATATTCTTGTGAATGATGCCGATACCGCCCTGACGTGCCATTGCAATCGCCATGCGGTGCTCTGTTACGGTGTCCATGCCCGCGCTCATCATAGGAATATTCAATTTGATTTTCTTTGTCAGCCAGGTAGATAAATCTACTTGATTCGGAATCACTTCAGAGTATGCCGGTACCAGCAGTACGTCATCAAAGGTAATTCCTTCGCCAATAATTGTACCCATCTTTCTTCCTCCATATCGCTTTAGTAGTTTGTTGCTGATTATCGTTACAGTTCAGACAGGCGCCCAGAAGACGTCCTGCCGAACCGTAATAATTTGTTTTGTTCTATAGTCTAACAAATCTTAATTGCATTGTCAATCGTAAAAAACTTTTCTCGGATATTTGGAGCGAAGGTCTTTTAACATTCCCTCATCCGGCTCAAAGAGCACCATCTGAAGCTCCTTATTCTTCGGAATCACCAGCGCATAAATCTTGTGATCCTCCATTCCGGATGAAAAATCCACTCTCTTGATGTTTCTGTTCTGGCGATAGGAATCCAGCTGATGAGATTTTTCCGGAGCCAGAATCTCCATCTCGCTGAACTCATAGCTTGCAGCACGCTTTCTCTTTATCTTGGAATAAATGCGGTCCACATCCATAGAGCCGTTGACATATGTATACTCGAACTCTACGTCAAGCCTTGGCAAAAACAGATAGCACAGAACTCCCATAACCACAGCTACAATCAGAATAAGCGGCTGTCCCAGCAGTCCCAACAGTCCTGTCACTGCAGTGACAGCAATCGCCGCAACTTTAATTACAGACTCAAGCGGCGTCTTTTTCTTCTTTACAAGTACCTCTGAATAGAAATCTCCCATCTCATTAATCCTCCAAAAAATTCTCTAAAAGTGTTACCGCGTTATCTACATTGGATGCATTCGCAATAACAGTGAAATATACCGGCTCATACAGTACCAGCCCCCATTCGTCCAACAGTTCGCTGCCGTCGATGCGGACACCATACTCTGAGACTCTGTCGCCCATCTCCGCAATCTGCTCACTGCTTAGGTACTCCGACGGCTTCAGGAACATTTCCTGTTCACTGTAATATTCCATTACATTTTCACTGCAGATCAGAACATCCATCGACTGCGCTGCCACCATAGTACTGAACTTCATGATGATATTCGGGTCAGTAGACGTCACATCATCATTAAAATAATAGGAGGTGTCCACTGTCGCGGTTTCATGCTTGTCCCCTGTTCCCAGCATCTCAATCAGCTCGTCCACCACCTCTGTGCTGTCAGATGTTATTGAGCTGTTGGCAATTCCGATCGATATAAGATCAATCTTCTGGGAATTCCGGTACATCGTTACGAATATGGAGATGATCATAATAACCGCGGCGAGGATAACCAGCCAGATCTTGTAGTATTCCCACAAATATCCCAGCTTCTGTCCGAACGTCATGGATTTGAGCTTTTTCATCTCCAGCTCGCGCTTCTCCTTGAGAGTCATATCTGACTCGTACCTTTTTTCCATCTTTCTTTGCTGCTCCTTTATAAAGTCTAAAGTTATTCTAGCACAAACGGGAAGCAACGTCTATGCGGTTGCTCCCCGTTTTTCTAAAAACTTTGTGAACTTTATTCCGGAATTACATCATTCCCATACCCGGATTGCCTGCCGGCATTGCCGGAGTCTCTTCTTTGATTGTAGATACTACAGACTCTGTAGTAAGTAAAGTAGATGCTACACTTGTAGCGTTCTGCAGCGCACTTCTTGTAACCTTAACCGGATCCAGAATACCTGCTTTTACCATATCTACATATTCCTCATTGTATGCATCAAAGCCGACGCCAACTTCGGACTCTTTTACCTTGTTGATGATTACAGAGCCTTCCAGTCCTGCATTTACTGCAATATAGTACAGCGGAGCTTCCAGAGCCTTTAAGATTACATTTGCACCTGTCTTCTCATCTCCTGACAGGGTAGCAGCGTACTCAGCGAGCTTATTTGTAGCATGGATATATGCAGATCCGCCGCCTGCGATAATACCTTCTTCTACTGCTGCTCTTGTAGCTGCAAGAGCATCTTCCATACGAAGTTTAGCTTCTTTCATCTCTGTCTCAGTTGCAGCACCTACACGGATAACAGCTACGCCGCCAGCCAGTTTTGCAAGTCTCTCCTGTAATTTCTCTCTGTCAAAGTCAGATGTTGTCTCCTCGATCTGTGCTTTGATCTGATTGATTCTTGCAGCAATATCAGCTTTGTCTCCCTCGCCGTCAACAATAACAGTGTTCTCTTTCTGAACTTTAACGGATTTTGCACGTCCTAACTGATCCAGTGTAGCATCCTTGAGATCCAGACCCAGCTCCTCGGAAATCACCTGTCCTCCTGTCAGAACAGCGATATCACGCAGCATCTCTTTTCTTCTGTCGCCGTATCCCGGTGCCTTTACAGCTACTACAGAGAATGTTCCTCTTAATTTATTAACAATTAAGGTAGTCAGAGCCTCTCCCTCAACGTCCTCTGCAATGATCAGCAGTTTGGAACCGGACTGTACGATCTGCTCTAACAGCGGAAGGATCTCCTGAATGTTAGAAATTTTCTTGTCAGTGATCAGGATGTACGGATTGTCAAGGACAGCTTCCATCTTATCCATATCTGTTGCCATATATGCTGAGATATAGCCGCGATCGAACTGCATACCTTCTACAAGATCCAGCTCTGTCTTCATGGTCTTGGACTCCTCGATCGTGATAACGCCATCGTTGGAAACCTTCTCCATAGCGTCAGCTACCATCTTTCCTACTTCCTCATCTCCTGAGGATACTGCTGCTACTCTTGCGATCTGATCCTTTCCGTCTACTTTCTTGCTCATGGAGAGGATCTCCTCTACAGCTTTATCTGTAGCTTTCTTCATTCCCTTTCTCAGAACAATCGGGTTAGCGCCTGCTGCCAGGTTCTTCATTCCTTCGTGGATCATTGCCTGTGCCAGTACAGTTGCTGTGGTAGTACCGTCTCCGGCTACATCGTTTGTCTTGGAAGCAACTTCCTTGATGAGCTGTGCACCCATATTCTCAAATCCATCTGCAAGCTCAATCTCTTTCGCAATAGTTACACCATCGTTGGTGATCAGCGGAGCGCCGAAAGATTTGTCAAGAACTACGTTTCTTCCTTTCGGTCCAAGTGTCACACGTACTGTATCTGCAAGCTGATTTACACCGCGCTCTAAAGCGGCTCTAGCGTCTGCACCAAATTTAATTTCCTTAGCCATGATTATTTATCCTCCTGATATCTAACACTTTTCTGTCAATATGTCCTGGTTTTATTATTTTACAACTGCAAGAACATCGTTCTGCTTTACAATGATGTACTCCTCGTCTCCCAGTTTAACTTCTGTTCCGGCATACTTGGAATAGATGACCTTATCGCCGACGGAAACTTCCATCTTAACTTCTTTACCATCCACAACTCCGCCCGGTCCAACTGCAATAACTTCGGCCTGCTGCGGCTTCTCCTGAGCCTGTCCCGGTAATACGATGCCGGATTTTGTTGTCTCTTCTGCTACTAACTGCTTTAATACGATTCTGTCACCTAATGGTACTAATTTCATTATATATGGCCTCCTTTGATATGATAACCTTGTTTCCTCTGTTTATTAGCACTCATCTTTATCGAGTGCTAACCGATACTCATATATTAGTGAATTACCCCTTTTTTCGCAACTTTATTTTCGCCGGTTTTTTAAGGATTTTAATGGTATTATCTCATTTTATCTTCTATTTTCTCATCTTTTCTTATGATTTTCATTTTATAGATTTTTTTGTAACTGTTCAGAACCTTTCGGATTCTTTCTCTCTATGTTCCGGAAGCATGAATATTTTATGACGCTGCCCGGCTGATTATAACCGCAAAAGGAGCCGCTGTCTGTTCGTTGACAGCGGCTCCTCTTCGCATAAATTTATGCGTTGTTCTTTTCATGTCCTTTGATATTTTTGCGGGCTTTGAGTTCCTTTAATTCATCAAAGATAACTTCATTGAGAACCTTGATATATGTTCCCTTCATTCCGCTTGAGCGCGATTCAATAACGCCCGCACTCTCAAATTTTCGCAGTGCATTTACAATTACAGATCGTGTAATGCCCACACGGTCTGCAATCTTGCTTGCTACCAGAATGCCTTCATCGCCGTCCAGCTCGTCGAAAATGTGGATAATTGCTTCCAGTTCTGAGAATGAAAGTGTATTGAATGCAGATTTTACAACCTGAATCTTCCTGTTCTCCTCCACATTCTCCTCGTTTACGGAGCGCATCATCTCAAGACCTACCACGGTGGTGCCGTACTCACTGACAATAATATCCTCAATATCATACTGCTTGCCGCTGCGGTACATAAATACTGTGCCCAGGCGTTCGCCTGCAATGTCAATGGGGTTGATAATCGCGCAGTATTCACGGATTCCTTCTCCCTCAAAGCCCAGTGTCTCCAGATTTACATTTTCTTTCGTGGATAATACGCTTAAAAAACGGTCGTTCAGAAGGGAATCCACATATCCGCCTACTTTGTCCTCTATGAGCTCCGTGATCTCTTCCACCCCAGGACACAGGCTGACTCCCAACACCTTTCCTTTCTTGCTGATTACTAAGATATTGGAGTCCAAGGTTTCCATCATCACTTTACAAATATCATTGAACACTACCTTTGTTGAATTGTTATTATGGAGCAATTTGTTGATTTTTCTGGTTTTATCCAATAATTGTACGCTCATGGTATTCTCCTTCCCTGTTTTTTTTAATTTTCCGTAACATTATACCTTTTTTAGTGTAACATATAATTTTTTGAATTTCAATAATATTCACTATTTTTTTTGATTTTTTTCTGATAATTTTATCTATAGGTTTTCTCCGGAGCATAATAGCAGAAAATGCCGCGCAGCATCCGTATAAAGGATACCGCACGGCATCTGAAATTTTATATCTTATTCTTCTTCCTTAGGCTTAGCGCACACATATCCGCACTGCTCATCAGCACAGACCAGCTTATTCCCCTTCTCCAGCATATATCCGCCGCACTGCGGACATTTCTGTTTGGACGGTTTCTGCCAGGACATGAAATCACAGTCCGGATTGTTCTCGCATCCGTAGTATTTTCTGCCCTTCTTTGTCTTCTTCAGGATGACTTCTCCGCCGCACTTCGGACACTTCACGCCGATCTTCTCCAGATACGGCTTTGTGTTGCGGCACTCCGGAAATCCCGGACAGGCAAGAAACTTTCCATGAGGGCCATATTTTACCACCATGTTTCTGCCGCAGAGCTCGCAGACTTCATCTGTCACTTCATCTTCAATCTGTACTTCCTCAAGCTCCTTCTCCGCAGCCTTAACGGCCTCCTCAAGATCAGGATAGAAATTCCGCACCACTGTCTTCCACTGTACAGAACCATCGCCTACTTTATCAAGCAGATCCTCCATCGTTGCGGTAAAATTCACATCCACTATGCTCGGAAAAGCCTTCTTCATCATGCTGTTCACAACTTCGCCCAGCTCAGTGATGTAGAGATTCTTATTCTCCTTTGCAACATAGCGGCGGTTGATAATCGTTGTGATCGTCGGAGCATACGTACTTGGACGTCCGATGCCGAGTTCCTCAAGTGTTTTTACAAGCGAAGCTTCTGTATAATGCGCCGGCGGCTGCGTGAAATGCTGCTGACTGTCAAACTTCTCGAACTGAAGCTCTGTATTCTCATCAATTCCCCGAACCAGTGTCACATTTTCCTTCTTGCCGTCTTCATCCTGTACATACACTGACATGAATCCGTCGAACTTCACTTTTGACGCTGCTACGGTAAAAATATAACATTCCGTCTGTTCTTTCGGCTGTGCCTTAATCTTTACGGATGTCGTCTCATACAGTGCTGCCTGCATACGGCTTGCCACAAAACGTTTCCATATAAGCTGATACAGACGGTACTGATCCCTTGAGAGGGATTCCTTGATCGTCAGCGGCTCCCGTGTCACATCCGTCGGGCGGATTGCCTCATGAGCATCCTGTACCTTCTTGCCTTTGTTGCCGTCTGTCTCCAGCTTGGCAGTATACTTTTCTCCGTAGTTCTCCGATATGTAAGCACGCGCTGCCGTATCTGCTTCCTCAGAGATTCGTGTAGAGTCAGTACGCAGATAGGAAATCAGACCTACCGTACCGCTTCCCTTAATGTCCACACCCTCATAGAGCTGCTGAGCCAGACGCATTGTCTTCTGTGTTGAGAAGTTGAGAACCTTGGCTGCCTCCTGCTGCAGCGTACTCGTTGTAAATGGTAAGGGCGCCTTTTTTGTACGCTCTCCCTTCTTTACTTCTGCAACAGAATATGATGCTCCGTCAAGCCGGGAGAGGATCCTGTCAAGCTCCTCTTTGGAATGAATCTCCATCTTTTCCTTCTCTTTTCCGTAGAACTTGGCGTTCAGCGGCTTCTTCTCCCCCGGGATTGTAAACTGCGTTTCCAGAGTCCAATACTCCTGAGGGATAAATGCATTGATTTCCTCTTCACGGTCCGCGATAATCCGCAGAGCCACAGACTGTACTCTTCCGGCACTCAGACCTCTCTTGATTTTTGCCCAGAGAATAGGGCTGATGCGGTATCCCACCATGCGGTCCAGGATTCTTCTTACCTGCTGCTCGTTTACCAGATTCATATTAATATCCCTGGCAGACTTTAATGACGCTTTCACAGCATTCTTGGTGATCTCGTTAAATGTAATTCTGCGCATTTTGCTGCTGTCAAGGTTCAGCGCTTTGGACAAATGCCAGGAGATTGCCTCTCCCTCCCGGTCGGGGTCGGTCGCGAGATAGACCTTGTCCGCCTTTTTCGCTGATTTTCTCAGTCCAGCCAGAAGTTCTCCCTTTCCGCGGATTGTGATGTACTTTGGTTCATAATCATTTTCTATATCAATTCCAAGTTGGCTCTTGGGAAGGTCTCTTACATGACCGTTCGATGCGGCAACCTCATAATTGGCGCCTAAAAATTTCTTAATTGTCTTCACTTTTGCCGGTGATTCCACAATTACAAGATATTTTGCCACTTCATCTGCCTCCTGTTATTCCTTCTGTTCTGCATGATGCAGATACATATTTTTACCCAAATTACTAACAACATACACCAAAACACCATTCCTTGCAAGCCTTAAATTCATTTTTTATGATTTCTTTATCAAATACATACGTGTTTTCTAACGCTTAAAATCCTCCAGAAAGCACTGAAATTCTCCGCCTGATACGGTGACCGCACCCGAAAGCTGCAGCTTTGTCAGAGCAGCATTCACCTGCGAAAAAGGAATACCGGTCGCTCCTACAAGCGCATTGCGTGTACGCGCTCCTTCCCGGATAGCAAGGCAGATGCAGCGTTCTTCAGCTGTAAGTGCGCACTGCACACCTGCAGCCCCGGCATCCACCCCAGCTGTTTTCTCTGTCAGTCCCAGCTCTGCAAGCACATCTGACGGAGCGCGCGCAATCCCGGCACCCTGCGAAATCAGCCAGTTGCATCCTTCACTCAGCCGGTCTGTTATGCGCCCCGGCACTGCCATCACGCTCTTTCCCTGATCAAGTGCCAGATCAGCCGTGATCAGCGAACCGCTCCGTTTCTTCGCCTCCACAACAAGCACCACATCAGCCAGCGCACTGATAATGCGGTTTCTCTCAGGGAAGCGGAACGCAAGCGGAGGAGCCCCGCACGGGTATTCGCTCAGTATCCCGCCGTTTTTCTGAAGTCTCTCATACGTCCGCCTGGAGGATGCCGGATAGCAGATATCCACGCCGCATCCCAGTACCGCAACCGTACTGCCGCCGGCATCGAGAGCGCCCTCATGAGCACAGGAATCAATGCCCTGTGCCATTCCGCTTATAATCTCCACACCCGCACGCGCAAGTTCATAGGCAAAACGGTATGCCTGCTCATAGCCATAGCCTGTGCAAAGGCGCGCACCTACAATGGCCGCACTCTTCTTTTTTTCATCCGGGAGCCTGCCAAGTGTATAGATTCCTCCGGGCATATTTTCCATCTCCCGCATTCTCTGCGGGTACTGCGGATCCATCATGGTATAGTATATTACCCTGCTCTTATTTTCTTCCTTCATACTTGATTTTTCCTTCCGTTCTCACTGAATTCTTCGGTAGCTGACTGCCTCGCTGATATGTTCCGCACGGATGATTTCCGAACCTTCCAGATCCGCTGCCGTACGCGCCACGCGAAGGACACGGTAATAGGCACGGGCACTTAAATCCAGTTTTTCAAAAATTTCCCTGAGCAGGCTGCTTCCTTCCCTGTCCATCGTGCAGTATCGGTCCGTCTGAGACGGTCCAAGTTCACTGTTAAATCGGATCTTTTCATCTCTGTAACGCTCCTTTTGCATTGCCGCCGCCCGCTCTACCAGGCGCCGCATCTCTTGGGAAGTCCCTGTGTTCTCACTTTTTCCCTGCAGTTCCTCATAGGAAACACTTTCGACTTCAGCAAACAGGTCAATCCGATCAAGTATCGGGGCGCTCAGACGGCTTTGATACCTCGCAATATCACCCGGGCGGCAGCGGCAGCGATTCATATCCGGATAATATCCGCACGGACACGGATTCATAGCGCCAATAAGCATCAGGCATGCCGGAAATTCATAGGTTCCATGTACTCTCGAAATCGTAATC
Source organism: uncultured Lachnospiraceae bacterium (assembly GCA_944375815.1). Classification (GTDB taxonomy): domain Bacteria; phylum Bacillota; class Clostridia; order Lachnospirales; family Lachnospiraceae; genus Egerieimonas_A. The sequence continues at coordinate 9,184 of CALWBA010000089.1, forward strand.
TTACGATCTTCCAGCGGCTGTCTCAAAACCTCAAGGGCCCTGCGTGAGAACTCAGGAAATTCATCGAGAAAGAGTACACCCCTGTGTGCCAAACTGATTTCTCCGGGTGACGGATACTTTCCTCCGCCGGAAAGAGATTGCGGGGAAGCCGTATGATGCGGCGCTCGAAACGGGCGCTGTCTGATCTGCTGGTCCTCATCGCCTAAGATCCCTGCAATACTGTAGACTTTCATGATTTCAAGCCATTCATCCGGCGTAAGCGCAGGCAGGATTGTGGGAATCCGCCGGGCAATCATTGATTTTCCCACTCCCGGCGGTCCGCACAGCAGCAGATTATGAAATCCGGCTGCCGCCAGCACAGCGGCCCTTTTTGCCGCGTACTGCCCCTTTACCTCGGAGAAATCTATATCCGGCTCCTCTTTTTCACTTCTGTGTTTATTTGATGCCGGCGGCTTATATTCCTGCAGTGTTCCCCTGCACCATGCCAGAAATTCTCCCAGACTTCCAATCCCAATCACACGCAAGTCTGACTTCTCTCGGCAGAATTCCAGCGCTCTTCTTCCCTCTTCCTCATTTTCCCTGGGCACAATACACTTCTTAATTCCGACCTGCTCCGCCTTAAGCACAGATGGAAGTACACCGCTCACACGCGCAATACTTCCGTCAAGTCCCAGCTCTCCTGCAAGCATCGTATCCTTCAGACACTCCGGCGGAATACGTCCGATCGCAGCCAGAACTGCCGCTGCAATCGGAAGGTCAAATCGGGTTCCTGCTTTACGGATTGACGCCGGCGCAAGGTTAATTGTCAGTCTGCGCGGCGGCAGACTGATACCGTAATTTTTCAGTGCACTGCGGATTCTGTCCTGTGCCTCTTTCACCTGATGATTTAAATCTCCTACCATATACATACTTGGAAGGCCCTCCGATGCATCAGCCTCTACACGGACCATAATGACATCCATGCCGGAAATCTCCGGCGCCTGCACACTTGCGAACATAAGATTCCTCCTCTCGCAGGCAGAAAAAAGCCGGCAAAAGCGTGCATGACCCCAGCGCTTTCTTCTGCCCTGTCTATATTCTGTTGATACAAATTGGGTAATTCCCGCAGATACGCGGATGATTTGATTTTTATACAGTATAACACATTTTTACAGAATTGACGATTCTTTTTCATTTTGTCTCAGACAATGTGGAAAAGCACAATTTCCATGTTCTGCACATAAGATAGAAAGAAAACCGCCTGCGAGGTGTCATTTGTGAAGACTTTTCAGCAGCCGCTCACACCTCAGGAAGAACGGGAATATCTTCAGAAATACCGGGAGGGCGACCTTCAGGCAAAAAATATATTGATTGAGCGCAACCTGCGTCTGGTTGCTCATGTGGCAAAGAAATATCTGAACACGGACGCCGAACAGGAAGATCTTATTTCCATCGGCTCGATCGGTCTTATTAAGGCTGTCTCCACTTTCGACTACACAAAAGGAAGCCGTCTGGCAACATACGCATGCCGCTGCATCGAAAACGAACTGCTGATGTACTTCCGCTCCCGAAAAAAAACTTCCCGGGAGGTTTCTCTGTATGAACCCATTGGTACGGACCGGGAGGGTAATGAAATCCATCTGCTTGACATCATCGAATCCGATGGAGATGACATCTGTGAATCCTGTTCACGAAAGGAAAATGTGGCAAAACTCTACCGGGTCTTCTCCGATGTGCTGACCGAGCAGGAACAGGAAGTCATCAAGTTCCGATATGGTCTATTCGGAGAAGAGGAATTAACGCAGAAGGTGATTGCCAAACACTTAAATATCAGCCGTTCCTACGTCTCCCGTATAGAAAAAAACGCACTGCAGAAACTGCGAAGCCGTTGGACATAACAGGCGGAAAGCTTTTATCCATTCTGCTCTCCGCCTTTTGGCTTTTGTCTGATCTGTAGCGCCTGGCGCTGCAGCAGCGACTGGGCTGCCGCACTTATGCCTCCTGTCTGCGGAGAATATCGAACGGCTCAACAGGCGCGTCCAGGTCGATAAACAGCGTCTGCTGCGGATGGGGAGCGCTTTGCTGCGGCATGCCCTCCTCATCGTAGATGCCGCGGACTGTGACACTTAAATTTCTGCCGTCCGGTTTCATAATCTCGATTTCTTCTCCCACACTGAACTTATTTCTCTGCGTAATTCTTGCAAACCCTCTTCCGTCAATCTCCTCTGCATAGCCCAGATATGTATAATCCTTCAGATACGTGTTGCTGTCATAAATCTGAGCCTCATCTGACGGCTTGCCATAGAAGAATCCGGTTGTAAACTTCCGGTAGGTACAGCCTGAAATCTGGCTTTGATACCACTGCATATTGTCCTGATACTTCTGAGGGCTTTCCAGATAGTCATCAATAGCTTTTCTGTACGTGCGTGCAACAGTCGCCACGTAAAGCGCTGTTTTCATACGCCCCTCAATCTTGAAGCTGTCAATTCCCGCCTCGATCAGATCCGGAATATGCTCAATCATGCACAGATCCTTGGAATTGAAAATATACGTTCCCCGCTCGTTCTCGTATACCGGCATATATTCACCCGGACGCGTTTCTTCTACTATAGAATACTTCCACCGGCACGGATGTGTACACGCACCCTGATTTGCATCTCTGCCTGTGAAGAAATTGCTCAGCAGACATCTGCCTGAATAGGAAATGCACATTGCTCCGTGTACAAACGTCTCAATTTCCATATCCTCCGGAATATTCTGTCTGATCTCGCGTATCTCCTCCAGGGAAAGCTCTCTGGCTGTCACAACACGAGTTGCGCCGAGTTTGTGCCAGAACCGATACGTTCCGTAATTTGTATTATTCGCCTGCGTACTGATGTGGCGGTCAATCTCAGGGCATACCTCCCCGGCAATCTCGAACACCGCCGGATCCGCGATAATCAGTCCGTCAGGGCGTATATCTCTCAGCTCCTCAAAATATGCACGCACACCCTCAAGGTCTTTGTTGTGTGCAAGAATATTTGCCGTCACATACACTTTAACCCCATACTTATGGGCAAATGCAATTCCCTCTTTCATGTCTTCCATGGAGAAGTTCTTTGCCTTGGCGCGCAGTCCGAACGCCTCTCCTCCAATATATACTGCATCCGCTCCGAAGACTACAGCCACTTTCAGCACTTCAAGGCTGCTAGCCGGAACAAGTAATTCTGGATGTCTCATTTCGTCTCCTCCGTCTCTGACTCATTTTGGGGCGTTTTCTTTACACTCACCGTTATTCCGTCGCCCAGGGGAATAATGGAGGTTACAAGATCCTCCCGGTGTTTCAGTTCATACAGATACTCCCGCATCCGTTTATAGATCGTTCTGTTTCTGCGCTCGACAGCGAAATGCGACTCTATCAGATCTCCATCCTGAAGCACGTTGTCGGAGATCAGCACTCCCCCGGGTGCAAGCAGGCGCATCACTTCCGGCAGAAAGTTAATATACTGGCCCTTTGCCGCATCCATAAAAATAAAGTCGTACATCCCTGTAAGACCTTTCATAATCTCCTGTGCATCCCCCTCCAGGAGAGTAATCCGATCTTCTTCCCCTGCTCTGGCAAAATTCTCACGCGCAATCGGAATTCTCTTTTCGTAGTTCTCAATCGTCGTGATTCTGGCATCCGGTGCTCCGTACTGAGCCATAAGAAGCGTGGAAAAGCCCACAGCTGTTCCAACTTCCAGAATCTTCCTGGGCATCCGCATTGCCAGAAACATTTTCAGAAAGCTTTGCATCTCTCTGCGGATAACCGGAACACGGTCGCGTTTTGCCTGTGCCAGAAGCTCCTCCAGAAACGGAGTATGCCCCGTGTCCAGAGAATTAATATAGGTAATCATTCGTTTATCTACTATCACATCTAACTCCCTGCATACTTAAAAGGGAGCCGCCGCGCCCCGCAGACAGCGGCAGCGCAGCGATTCCCTGTATTCTAATCCGTAACAGTTCAGCTGCTTGAACTGTTATCTTAATCCTTCTTATTCACCTTCACTGCTCTGTACTTCTCCTGACTCCGCATTCTGCTCCGGCTGCCCCGTAGTGTCAGTCTGGCTCAAAATTCTCAGCATCTGCTCCGGCTCCATCGCCGTATTCAGGATATACGTTCCAGGCTTAATCAATCCGTGGTAATTGGAAACAAGCTCCTGCATTCTGAAAATCAGAGCGCTTTCAACCAGTCCTCTGTTCTCCAGAATTCTTGCTACCTTCATTGCAGAATCTCCTTCCTCAACGGTTACTGTGACCTCAACCGCCTCTTCCGGCGATGCGACAGCCTCCTGATAGAAGATTGCATATCCGAAATGATACGCGGACTTACCCGCGAACAGAATTACAAAGATCACGCATATATAGATGAGCAGCCGCAGAATCCCTTTGGCACCGCTTACCGCCACCTGATAGCCCGTGTTTTTCTTTTTCTTCTTTTTTCCCATACAATCTCCTCACTGCTGTCGTCATACCTCTGGTATGCTGATACGAACTGCTTCAAACAAATCGTCCTGTACTTTCTGTATTCTCTTACACAGCGACAGTTCCGCTTCCAAAAAAGCATTAACTTCCGGAATCCTGCGCAGATCCCTGTACTTACTTTCAAAATGATCCACTGCTTCAAACAGGTCGATGTCATCTGCACGGTTATTAAGCTCATAATTTTCCGCCCGGAATTCGTCTACCCGTTGCATCAGCTCGGGCTGACTCGCCAGAATATTCTCATAACGCAGATACGTTCTGTATTCCTGGCTCTCCCTGACGGCTTCGATCAAGTTCTCTGTAGCACTTTGAATATTGTCCATAGTCTGCTCTTCTTTCCTTTGTATTTCCGCCTTCATACTGCACAGCGATATTTTGATTGTTATATATTTATGCTTCCATGATGATCGGAAGGATCATAGGTCTTCTCTTGGTTCGCTTCCATAAGAAGTCCCCGAGTGAATCCTTGATCACCGTCTTAATGCGTCCCCAGTCGGAGACTCTCTTGCCCAGGCAGCTGTCCAGGGCATCCTCTACCACAACACGCGCCTCGCCCATCAGATCCTCGGACTCCCGCACATATACAAATCCGCGGGATACAATATCCGGTCCTGCAAGAAGCTGATTGCTGCGTTTTTCAAGTGTCAGCACTACGATCATAATGCCGTCTTCAGCCAGATGCTGGCGGTCACGCAGCACGATATTTCCCACATCGCCTACTCCAAGGCCATCCACCAGAATCGCTCCCGTGTGGATTCTTCCTGTGATCTCTGCTTTGTCATCGTTCAGCTCAATCACATCTCCCGAATACATGATAAAGATATTCTCCTTCGGGATTCCAAGGCTCTCAGCAATACCTGCATGAGCCTTCAGGTGACGGTACTCGCCATGTACCGGAATCGCATACTTCGGCTTCACCAGAGAATAGATCAGCTTGATCTCCTCCTGACATGCATGACCGGATACATGTACATCCTGGAAAATGACGTCTGCGCCTTTGGCACACAGCTCATTGATCACGTTGGAAATGGCTTTCTCATTACCCGGGATCGGGTTAGAGCTGAAAATAATTGTATCGCCCGGCTGGATGGATACCTTTTTATGGATATTCGCAGCCATACGTGACAGCGCTGCCATGGACTCACCCTGGCTTCCGGTCGTGATCAGAACCATCTGCTCCGGAGGATAATTCTTCATCTGGTCGATATCGATGAGCGTATTATCCGGAATATTCAGATAGCCCAGTTCTGCCGCGGTCGAGATAACATTTACCATACTTCTGCCCTCGACAACAACCTTTCTGCCGAACTTATACGCTGAGTTGATAATCTGCTGTACGCGATCGACGTTCGATGCAAACGTTGCAATGATCAGGCGGGTAGATTTATGCTCTGCGAAGATGTTGTCAAATGTACGTCCAACTGTGCGCTCCGACATGGTAAAACCGGGACGCTCGGCATTCGTACTGTCGCACATCAGGGCAAGCACGCCTTTTCTGCCCAACTCCGCAAATCGCTGCAGATCGATAGCATCGCCAAATACCGGAGTATAGTCCACTTTGAAGTCTCCGGTGTGCACAACGATGCCCGCAGGTGAGTAAATCGCAAGCGCAGCGGCATCCTGGATGCTGTGATTCGTCTTAATGAACTCCACGCGGAATTCTCCCAGATTGATGGACTGTCCATGTTTGATGGTCTTTCTTTTCGTTGAGCGAAGTAAGTTGTGTTCTTTTAATTTATTTTCAATTAATCCTATTGTCAGCTTTGTAGCATAAATCGGTACGTTCAGTTCTTTGAGCACATAGGGTAGCGCACCGATATGGTCCTCGTGTCCGTGTGTAATCACAAACCCCTTGACCTTCTCCCTGTTTTCCTTCAGATATGTGATGTCCGGGATTACCAGATCAATGCCCAGCATATCGTCCTCCGGAAAGGACAGACCGCAGTCCACCACAATAATACTCTCGCCGTATTCAAACGCCGTAATATTCATTCCAATCTGCTCCAGTCCTCCCAGCGGAATGATTTTCAATTTTCCATTCTTGTCCTTCTTCAAAAAGCACCTCCGTAATTATTTCCGAACACAAAAACCACGGACTGCCGCACGGTGCGGCACCCCATTTTATGCGCAGTCTCTCCGTTGTCTCACACGGGACTACATCTGTATGTCTACATCATCCATCATCTGGGCAAATACTTTTGAGATCGCTTCCAGTTCCACGTCGTCTTCCACAAACTCGTACTGTGCCAGTGCATCATTGCCTGCAGACATATCCTTTAAGATATAGGCTTGCGCCTCATCGTCCTGGGAGTCAGATACAAGCAGATAATCTCTGCCGTTTACGCGCGTCTGCTCCTCCACATAAAATTCTACTTCGTTGCCATCTTCCAATTCAAATTTTACTTTTTCCATACTTCCTGTCCGATTCTCTCCTCACGCATCATCCTGTGCTGCTTCGCCCGTATTGCGCAGATAATCCAGGTATCCCTGCAGAATGAAAATCGCAGCCAGCTCGTCGACATGCTCTCTGCGGTTCTCACGCCGTATACCCTCTTCCATCAGAGTGCGGTTCGCCTCTACGGTCGTAAGTCTCTCGTCCCACATCACCACGTCCAGCCCTGTGCGGCGCTTTAACGCCTCTGCAAATTCCAGAGACTTCTGCGCACGTTCTCCAAGGGTATTATTCATATTTTTCGGAAATCCAAGCACGATTTTCTCTGCCTGATACTGCTCTGCAAGCTCCGCAATACGTGCAAGCGTCTGTCTCTGCTTGCTCTCTGATTTGCGGCGGATAATCTCTACTCCCTGCGCAGTCAGTCCCAGGGGATCGCTGACAGCAACCCCCACAGTCTTAGATCCGAAATCCAGTCCTAAAATCCGCATATTAATCTCTTTCCCAGCTTCTGTTGCGGATATACTCTTTTAAAAGCTCCTCAACAAGTTCGTCCCTTTCCACCTTCATAATCATACTGCGGGCTCCCTTATAGCTGGTGATATACGTCGGATCGCCTGACATAATATATCCCACGATCTGATTTACCGGGTTGTATCCCTTTTCCTCCATCGCATTATATACTACGTCCAGGACTTCCTTTACCTGAACTTCCTGATCCGGCTTTACTCTAAAAAATTGTGTACTGCTTAAATCTGCCATATCGTCACGTCCTTAATCCATAACTTTTTGTAACCGCAGTTACTGTATGATACCTACTCTATTCTAATATAAGTCACGGCAAAATTCAATTAATATTTTATGAAGTTTTTATACATCTGAGCCACTCATTGTTCACAATCTCGTCTGCTCTTACCTGTAAAATCACATTTTCCAGGTTCTCCTCAGACTTCATTCCAATGCGGATATACTCCCTGGAATGCCCCATCCACCAGGATTCACCGTCAATCTCAACCTGCTCTTCAAAAAGCACTTCCAGCGTCTTTCCTGTAAAGTACCTTAGAAATGCATTTTTATGACGTCCGCAAAGTTCAATCAGTGCATGGCTTCTCTCTGCCTTCACAGACTCGGGAACCTGTCCCTCCATTACTGCGGCTTTCGTACCTGCTCTGCGGGAGTATTTAAATACATGCGTCTCATAGAAATCTACTTTATCCACAAACTCCAGCGTACGTTCGAATTCCTCCTGTGTTTCTCCCGGAAATCCTGCGATAATGTCTGTTGTAATTGCAGGTTTCTCATAATACTTTCTCAGCAGCTCACACCGCTCATAAAACTGCGCCGTATCATATCTTCTGTTCATGCGCCTGAGCGTTTCATCGCATCCGCTCTGCATGGAAAGATGAAAATGAGGGCAAACCTTTCCAAGCCCTGAAATCGTGCGTGCAAACTCCTCTGTAACGATCCCCGGTTCCAGGGAACCCAGACGTATTCTTTCGATGCCGTCCACTTCATGAACTGCCTCTATCAGAGACAGCAGCGTCTCTTTCTCCTCAAAGTCCATTCCATAGGAACTCAGATGAATGCCTGTGAGCACTACTTCCCGGCATCCGTTTTCGGCAAGGCGCTCTACCTCTGAGACAACCTCATCTTTTCTTCTGCTGCGCACTCTTCCTCTGGCATAAGGTATAATACAGTAGGTGCAGAACTGATTACAGCCATCCTGAACTTTTATATACGCGCGCGTATGTTCCTCGCTCTGTGAAATCTGAAGCTCCTCATACTCATGTGTGTGATTGATGTCTATAATATAATTATACGGCGTATGCTCCCTCTCATATTCTTTTAAAATGGAGAGCAGTTCGCCTTTTTTATTATTTCCAATCACAATGTCAATGGCCGGATCCTTTTTAATCTCCTCGCCTTTTGCCTGCACATAGCAGCCCGTTGCCACAACAAGGGCGTTCGGATTCATCTTTTTCGCACGGTGAAGCATCTGACGGGATTTGCGGTCCGCAATGTTCGTCACCGTACATGTGTTGATAATGTAAATGTCTGCTCCAGGTGCAAACGGCACAATTTCATATCCCCCGTCGGCCTCAAGGATCTGCTGCATCGCTTCCAGCTCATAGGCATTTACTTTACATCCCAGATTATGCAATGCGACCTGCTTTTTCATCATTATTCCCTCCGCTTTCGTTTTTATTATCAAATTGCACTAAGAATAAATTTGATATTTGTATGTTTTCTCATTGACTTTTGATACCATAAAATGTAAGATAATACTGTCAAAGGCTGTATAAAAGTATTATCAATTTTAGGGAGGATTATCAACAATGAAAACTGTACAAATCTCATTAAACTCTATTGACAAAGTAAAATCTTTCGTAAACGATATCTCAAAGTTTGACTTTGATTTCGACTTAGTATCCGGAAGATATGTGATCGACGCAAAATCCATCATGGGCATCTTCAGCCTGGATTTATCCAAACCGATCGACCTGAACGTACACGCTGAAGGCGCTGCTCTTGACGAAGTTATTGCAGTATTAAAACCGTACTTAATCTAAATTCAATCACAAATAATCAGGCTGCTGTCCGTGAAGGGCAGCAGCCCTTTTTATTTTTACTGCACTACGATTGTTTCTGCTGTATTTACCGCTTCCTCAATCATCTCATCGATCTTTTCCTGTAAATTAAGCTCTGAGCGCTTAATAACGTTTACATTCGGCTTTGTAACCGGATGTTTGGCCACAAAAATTGTACAGCAGTCCTCGAACGGCTGAATGGAAGTCTCATACGTTCCGATTTTTACTGAAATGTCCACAATCTCCTGTTTGTCAAAACCGATTACCGGTCGAAATACCGGCATGGTGCAGACCTCATTTGTCGCTGCAAGACTCTGAATGGTCTGGCTTGCCACCTGTCCGATGCTTTCTCCGGTAATCAGTCCAAGGCATCCGTCCTGATGGGCAAAACGCTCAGCAATCTTCATCATGTAACGGCGCATGATAATCGTCAGCTCGTCATGCGGGCATTTCTCATAAATATAAAGCTGGATATCCGTGAAATTGACTACATGCAGATGAATCGGTCCGCTGTAGCGCGCCACAAGTTTTGCAAGATCCACAACCTTCTGTTTCGCACGCTCGCTCGTATATGGCGGTGCATGAAAGTATACGGCATCAATCTTAACGCCTCTCTTGGCGATCATATATCCTGCTACCGGGCTGTCAATTCCGCCCGAAAGCAGAAGCATTGCCTTTCCGTTTGTTCCCACCGGCATGCCTCCCGGTCCTGGGATGGACTGGGAATACAGATAGATTTTCTCACGAATTTCCACGGTGATGAGAATCTCCGGATTTCTCACATCCACAGTCATAT
>CALWBA010000090.1 GCA_944375815.1 uncultured Lachnospiraceae bacterium
GGCAATACCTATTCTGAACAGAAGAGGTCAGTACGTCCGTACACTCACAGAAGGTGATTTGCTCAGAGTGGTAAAAAAGCAGTACACTATGAACCTTCAGGATGCGGAGAATTTTTCGGTTCAGAAAATTCCATGCAGATGGCAGTACGAACCGGTGAACATCAACTGCAATATTGAGGACCTTGTGATGGTATCCATGCAGCAGAACTTCGTTCCTGTGGTGGATGATGAGGGGATTTTTATCGGAATCATCCGCAGAAAGGATATTATTGAATACTGCTATAAGAAATCTTGTCAGCAGCGGGAGCGCGTAGCGGCAGATACATAAGCACAAACCCTTTGGCGGTCAGAATGTTATTTTCAGCAGTCTGACCGCTGTTTTAAAGTTTATCTATAATTAAGGCTGTATTTTCGGAAGGAAGTATGCTAGAATAAAACATTGACAGAGAAATGACTAAAAAACAGGTGGGAGAAGAAGTATGAAAAAAATAATGGAACTCATCGCTGAGGAATTGACAGCAGCGTTTGAAAAAGCTGGTTATGATGCGAAGTTTGCAAAAGTGACACTGTCGAACCGTCCTGACTTGTGCGAATTCCAGTGCAACGGAGCAATGGCTGCGGCGAAGACCTATAAAAAAGCTCCGATTATGATTGCGCAGGATGTTCTGGAGGCTCTTGGCGAGAGTAATGTTTTAGGAGATGTTCAGGCGGTTAACCCGGGATTTATTAATATGAAGGTCAGAGAAGAATTCCTTGCCGACTATCTGACAAAGATGCAGCAGGATGAGAATCTTTCTGTAGAAAAGGCAAAAGAACCGAAGAGACTGATGATTGACTACGGCGGACCGAACGTTGCAAAGCCGCTGCATGTTGGTCATCTGCGTTCCGCTATCATCGGCGAGAGCATCAAGCGTATGGGCAGATATCTCGGTCATGAGGTAATCGGCGATGTTCATCTGGGCGACTGGGGTCTGCAGATGGGTCTGATTATCACTGAACTGCGTCATAGAAAGCCGGATCTCGTATATTTCCAGGAGGACTATACCGGTGAATACCCGGCAGAAGCTCCGTTTACAATCAGCGAATTAGAGGAAATATATCCGACAGCGAGCGGAAAGTCCAAAGAAGACGCTGCTTATAAAGAGGAGGCGCTGCAGGCGACATATGAGCTGCAGCATGGAAGAGCCGGATATCGCGCACTGTGGCAGCACATCTTAAATGTTTCGGTGAGCGACCTGAAGAAGAATTATGCGCGTCTTAATGTAGAGTTTGATCTGTGGAAGGGCGAATCTGATGCGGACGCATACATCCCGGCAATGGTTGAGAAAATGAAAAATGACGGCTTCGCGTATGAGGATCAGGGTGCACTCGTGGTGGATGTCAAAGAAGAGACAGACACGAAAGAAGTTCCCCCGTGCATGATCTTAAAATCTGACGGAGCGGCACTTTATACTACAACAGACCTTGCCACAATTGTGGAGCGTATGGAAGATTACCATCCGGACGAAATTTTATATGTGGTGGATAAGCGTCAGGAGATGCATTTTATTCAGGTGTTCCGCTGTGCAAGAAAGACAGGCATAGTAAAAGATGATACGAAGCTCTCATTCCTTGGATTCGGAACTATGAACGGCAAGGACGGAAAGCCGTTTAAGACGAGAGAGGGCGGTGTAATGCGCCTGGAGAACCTGATCAGCGAGATCAACGGGGAAATGTATCAGAAGATCATTGATAACCGCAGTGTGAAAGATACCGACGCTCAGAAAACTGCAGAGATTGTAGGACTGTCCGCGATTAAATACGGAGATTTATCCAATCAGGCATCAAAGGATTATATTTTTGATGTAGACCGCTTTACATCCTTTGAGGGAAATACCGGTCCATATATCCTGTATACTATCGTACGCATCAAGTCTATCCTGGGCAAATACACACAGGAAGGCGGAAAGCTGGATGAGAAGTCCATCCGTGCCGCTGTAAGCGAGAGTGAGAAGGCACTGATGCTGGAGTGCGTGAAGTTTAATGCTGTTGTGGAGAATGCATTCGATGAGAAAGCTCCGCATAAAATTTGCTCGTATATCTATGATCTGGCAAATGCATTTAATCGATTCTATCATGAGACAAAGATCCTCAGTGAGGAGAATGAAGAGCAGAGACATTCATGGATCTGCCTGCTGATGCTGGTGCGTGATGTACTGGAGACATGTATCAGTCTGCTGGGCTTTTCCGCACCTGAGAGAATGTAAGAAAAATAGCAGCAGCCGGGTATTTTCGAATATCCGGCTGTTTATATTTTTTTCATTTTTCTTTCGTTGACAAAATCAAAAACGCAGGGGTATACTGAAAGCGTAATGAGGCGGCTGTTCTATCTGCAGTGCCGCCGGCATACATTCATTTCACAGGAAGGCTGTTCAGCCTGATAATTCCAAGATAAAGATTAAAAAACAACTGCATAGGGAGGTGAAGAAGACAGACATACATCTGGAGAAATACTGCCTGTTAAAGACGATCGGCAGGGGCGGATGTGCCACAGTCTATCTGGCGGTAGACGAACACCTCGGTCAGAAATGGGCGGTAAAGAAAATAGAAAAATCTCAGGCAGGAGAGATTCGCGAGTGGGAAATTCTGAAAAAACTGAATCATCCTGCCTTTCCACGGATTGTGGATGTGCTCTCACAGGAAGATACGCTGTATCTGGTAATGGAGTATGTAGAGGGCGAGAATCTGGAGGCAGAATATAAGGAAGGAATGCGTTTTTCTGAGGAAACACTTCTAAAACTGGGGATCTGTCTGTGCCGTGCCTTAGAGTACCTGCACGGCTGCAGTCCGCCTGTAATATACCGGGATTTAAAGCCGTCAAACATCATCCACTGTCCGGATGGAAATTTCCGCATTGTGGATTTTGGAGCTGCAATACTTTACCGGCCCGGGGCACGGGAAGACAGAGAACGCTGGGGAACCAGAGGCTTCTGTGCTCCTGAGCAGATGAATGGAAAAAGCTGTGTACAGAGTGATATTTTCGGTATGGGAAAAACACTTTTATATCTCGGAGGAGATACGATTAGCAGGAGATTTCGGAAAATCCTGCATAAGTGTACGAGAAAGGAACCGCTGAAGAGATACGCCTCCGCGTCGGAGGCGGCAGACAAGATGGAGAGGCTGCTCAGAGAAAACAGAAAAAACTGTCGCTTTCGCCGAGTGAGTTTTCTGATACTCGCAGGCGGCATGTTTGCCGGGAGCATTTACAGTATCATTGAACAGGCGGAATACAGGCAGTACGCATACTGGATGAACCAGGCGCGAAGCGCTGTTCTTGCAGGAGACAGCGAGAAAGAAGTAAGGCGCTGCTATGAAACAGCCATCCGCTTTGAGCCGTCAAGTGAAAGAGGGTATCTGGAGCTTCTGTCTTATTACAGTAAGGAGGGTGAGACGCAGAGGGGGATACTGGCTGTACAGGAACTCATGAAAGCGTATGCGAAGTATGGCTCTTACGGGAATGTGTGGGAGGAAATAGGATTCCTGTATCTTGGAGGGAATCCCGAGGAAGACAGCTTCCGGACATCAGAGAAAAAGGCGGAGGAAGCATTTTCAATGGCGGCACAAGCCGGAATAACAATGGCGGATAAGTGGCAGAAAACAGCCTTATTACTTTCCGGGACAGACAACCCCGGAGACAGAGAGCTGCTAAAAGAAATTTTAAACGAACTGGAAAAGAAAATCGGACAACTTCCGGAACAGGCAAAAACGCGCCGTATGATGATATTGGCGCAGATTTACAGGAGACTGGACGGGAACACAGGAGGAAAAGAGATGGAACAGGCAGTCAGAATTTTGGAGCATGCACAGGGAATTGCATCGGATGTCGGAGACCGTGAGACGTTTCGCAGTGTCAGACAGCAGCTTGCACAGATGTATTACGCCTGTGCGCTTCAGAAGCAGGACAGTATTATGATGAAAAGAGCAATGCAGAATTACGAAGCTTTGATACAGGAGGAGGGAATTGAGCGGCAGGACTGTCAGATGCTGCTGAAACTTGCTTATGGCTGCAGAGTCATAGAAGATTTTGAACGGGCTGCACAGTGGTATGAAAAAATTATAGAACTGTATCCGGAGGAAGCTGCCGGATACAGCGGTTACGGATGGATGCTTCTTTTAAATGGCAGTGTAGAACGGGCAGAGGAGATCTGTCATGCTGGGGAGGCTGCCGCGGATGTGGAGGGAGACATTAATTTCCTGAGACTAAAAGAACGATTGGAGGTTATGAACGAATGAAAAAGAGAATGATCAGTTACTTTGTCTGCACCGCCCTGCTTGCCGCAAGCCCGGGACAGGCGGTGCTTGCAGGAATGCCTGAGAATGATGGTCTGCAGACGGAAAATATAAAAGAGACGGAGCTGGAAGAGGAAACAACGGCAGATAAAGAACAGCCGCAAGAAACCGAAGAAGAGAAACCGGAAACAGAGCTGAAAGAAACGGACAAAGCGGAAGAGCAGGAAGATCCGGAGCAGCCGGAAGATGAGTCGGGAGAAGAAAAAGAGCCAGAGGAAAAGGAGCCGGCAGAGGTGCTGAAGGAATCAGAAGAAGAGAAACCGGAAGAACAGTCGAAGGAATCAGAAGAGGAGAAACCGGAAGAACAGCCGGAAGAATCAGAAGAGGAGAAACCAGAAGCAGAGCCGGAAGAAATGGAGAAATCAGAGGAACCGGGGCAGCCGGAAGAGGAGCCAGAAGAAAAGGAGCCGACAGAGGTGCCGAAGGAGTCAGAAGAAGAGAAGCCGGAAGAACAGTCGAAAGAATCAGAAGAAGAAAAACCGGAAGAACAGCCGCAAGAAACCGAAGAGGAGAAACCAGAAGCAGAGCCCGAAGAAACGGAAAAAGCGGAGGATCCGGAACAGCCCGAGGATGAGACGGCAGAAGAAGAGATACCGGAAGAAACAAAAGAGGCAGAGTCAGAAGATGAGTCAGAGGAATCTCATATCGCAACATATCATCAGACGACATATTCGCGCGCGTCAGTTGAGAGCCAGGATGCGCCTATCCTTATGTACCCGGAAACAGAAAATCTATTGCCGGACCAGTCGGAAGATGACATGGAATTCTGGGAGCCCCAGGAAGAGCCGGAAAATGAAGAGGAAAAGGCAATACCGCCCCTTCTGATCCAAAATCTCCGCAGCTTTTCAGCAAACCGTTCAGCGGTCGTGCCGTCGGTATCCGTGGCAAAACAGGAAAACGGCAGAAATCTGGTAAATATTGAACTTCAGACACCTGAGGGAACTTCAGTGCCGCTCTCGTGTATACAGGAGGATGATGGAGACTATATCCGGTATCAGGTTCCGAAAATCACAGAAGACGGACAGTATGCTCTGAAAGTGGAACGCATCGATGATGATGGCAGCTCTGTGAGTGAGAAAATGGTATTTTCGGTTAATCAGCAGGGTACAAAATTTATATATAACGAAGAAAAATCTGAGATTTCCGCCAAGGAGCGATACGCCCCGGAAGTGTATCTTGAGAATGTGGATGAGATCGCAGTTGTTTCCTGTACAGTGAACGGACAGGAAGCGGCGTATGAGATGGAAGGCGCAATACTGAGGATTCATGAGGAGGAGCTTGCGGAGGGCAGAAATGAAATTGCTCTTTCTGTTCGGGACGCAGCAGGCAATGTTTCACGAATGGAACCATGGGAAATTTTCAGAAGTGTTTCTGCAGAGGAGAAGATCACGCAAAATGCTGATTCTGCCGGGGTTTTCAGCCGTACAGGGAGACTATATCCGGAAGCACTGCGGCGCATTCTGCTTACAACGAGGTAATATTACAGTTCACAGAAAAATCCAAGTGTGGTATACTGGACAAAAGTATAGAGGACAGACCGCAGACGGGCTGTCCTCAAACCACAGGAGGAAAGATACATGAAGAAACCATCCAAATGGAAAGTGAACGCACTGGTGCTGCTTATGACAGCAGCATGCATTGCACTCGCTGTGTTTGGAGTCATACAGCTGGGAAAGGTTCTGCAGAAGGCGGATGAGCAGAAGGCTCTGATACAGAGTACGCCTGTTCCGACTGAAGAACCTGTCCCCCAGAGCACTCCAACGCCTGAACCTGTACGAGATGTGCGCGCAGAGCTGCTGACGCAGATGGAAGAGGCGTTTCAGGACAATGATGTGGATCTGATGTGGCAGATCATCCGCTTCCGCGGCGAAGATCAGACAGTTCAGCAGTATGAAAAGGAGGCAGTTGCCGCTGCTCTAGTGCATCTGAAGGGAAATGAAGCAGACGGACAGACTTTTTTTGAAATGCTTGGAACGGCGGAAACGGCAGGCAGCCCGGAAGAAGGCGGCGAATATTTTATTCTGCAGGGATCTGATTTGTACAGCTTAACGAATACGCCTCTGCCTGAGGAGGAAGAAATCGAGGCGACAAGTATTACACCGACGCCGGGTGCCAGACTGATTGCCATTGACGCCGGGCATCAGTCACATGGAAACAGTGACCAGGAGCCTGTAGGCCCCGGCTCTGACGAGACGAAAGCAAAGGTCGCATCGGGAACGAGCGGATCAGCCTCAGGCCTGAAAGAATATGAACTGACACTTGAAGTTTCGATGAAACTTAAAGAGGAGCTGCAGAGCCGGGGATATCAGGTTTATATGATCCGAGAGACGAACGATGTGGATATCAGCAATGCAGAGCGTGCCCAGGCGGCTGCAGGTCAGGGAGCAGATATTCTCGTGCGCATTCATGCAAATGGCGTGGATGATTCGTCAGTACACGGTGCACTCACAATGGCCCCGTCTCTCGACAATCCATATGTAGGTTCAATCGCTGCTAAATGTCAGAGTCTGTCCCGTGCGGTGGTTGACAGCTTCTGCGCAGCCACAGGGGCTGCGAATCTGGGAGTACAGCAGACGGATAATATGAGCGGCATTAACTGGAGTACTATCCCGGTCACAATCGTGGAGATGGGATTTATGACGAACCCGGAGGAGGATTTGTTAATGGCGTCCGAGGATTACCAGAATAAGATGGCAGCAGGAATCGCAGACGGCATTGACAGTTATTTTGCACAGAACGCAGAGGGATAAATATATGTCAGACGTAATTTTATTTGATCTGGACGGCACCCTGACAGACTCAGCTGAGGGTATTACAAAATGCGTACAGTATGCACTTTTACATTTCGGCATACGTGTGAGTGACCCTATGGAGCTTCGATGCTTTGTGGGACCGCCTCTGATGGAACAGTTTATGGAGTATGCGAATTTCTCCAGAGAACAGGCAGAACAGGCCGTGGAGTACTACCGTGAGCGGTATACCACAATTGGAATTTATGAGAACCGCCCGTATGACCGTATAGAAGAACTTCTCAGTATACTGAAAGAAAGCGGAAGAATCCTGGGCGTGGCATCTTCAAAACCCACGGTTTTTGTGGAAGAGATACTGAATATTTTTCATCTTCGGAAGTATTTTGATGTAGTAGTGGGAAGTGAACTGGATGGAACACGCTCTGATAAGGCAGAGGTAATTGAGGAAGCTCTGCACAGGATCGGATATGATAATCGACGGGAATGCGTACTGATGGTTGGAGACCGACGGCACGACGTTGAGGGTGCGAAGAAGTGCGGCCTGCAGTGTGTGGGAGCGGCGTACGGTTATGGAGGAAGAGAGGAACTCTTAAAAGCCGGCGCTGTATATATAGCTGAAACCGTGGAAGATCTCGGAATTCTGGCAGGTCCGGACGATGAAGTTGATCCGCCGCAGAAATGTATAGCTTCCCAAGAAAAGAAAGCCGGCAGAAACAGCCCCTCAAAAGAGAATACTTCGGGAAAAAGCTGCGGTGTATCAAAAGGCAGGCAGCTTTTCAGAGCGCTGTATCCCATCGGGATGCATTATCTGATCTCCGCAATTGTCGCTGTGGTCGGCGCATATCTGCTGACGCTGTGGTATACAATGCGGATGAAAGGGGCATCAGCGGATGAGATTCTATATAACGTGTCGAAGGGAAGCCTGCTGCTGACCGGTATTACATCTGTTTGTGTAATTATCCCGGCATATCTGCTGTTTCGCGCTGACAGCAGAAAGAGAGAGACAGAGGAAAAACAGAGAAATGCATGGACTTTGCTTGCCGCAGCCGCATTTGCAGTGCCGATCGGGCACGGTCTGAATATTCTGATTACGCTGAGTCATATCGGAGATATTTTTACAGGATACCAGCAGGTACAGGAGATGGTATTTTCTGATCAGCCCCTGTGGCAGACTATAGCAGTTCTCGTGCTGCTGGCGCCTGCAGCGGAAGAACTGATCTTTCGCGGCCTGGTACAGAATCGTCTGAAAGAGGGATGGGGCGTGCGGGCGGGAATTTTCCTGTCTGCGTTTTTATTCGGCGCATATCACGGAAATATGGTGCAGTTTGTATATGCCTTTCTGATGGGAATTTTGCTGGCTGTACTTTATGAGAAAACGCACACGATTCTGGCCCCGATTGCCGCTCATATGGCAAGCAATGCCTGGTCGGCATTCGGCGGTCAGCTTCTGGCCCTGGCAGCAGACAAACTGCCGCAGGGAGGCCTTTTGATACTTGCATTGGAGGCAGCTGTCTGCGCGGTATCGTTTTGGTATCTTTTTTTGATAAAAAAAGCTTGAATCCGAACATTTTCTATGCTATAATCTTCAAGTCGCAAAAAGCACATATGTGGATTCCGAGGACGGTGCCTGCCAGACAGCAGGTTCTGAGGACGAAAGCATATGGAAGAAATTAACCAAAAAGGAGAAAAAACATGAGCGTAATTTCAATGAAGCAACTTTTGGAAGCAGGTGTTCATTTCGGACATCAGACAAGAAGATGGAACCCTAAAATGGCTCCGTACATCTACACAGAGCGTAACGGTATCTACATCATCGACTTACAGAAATCTGTAGGAATGGTAGATGACGCATACAAGGCAGTTTCTGACATCGCTGCTGACGGCGGTACAATTCTGTTCGTAGGAACCAAGAAGCAGGCTCAGGATGCAATCCAGACAGAGGCAGAGCGCTGCGGAATGTTCTATGTAAACGAGAGATGGTTAGGCGGTATGCTGACTAACTTCAAGACCATCCAGAGCAGAATCGCAAGATTAAAAGAGATCGAGACCATGCAGGAAGATGGTACATTTGATGTGCTTCCGAAGAAAGAAGTCATTGAGTTAAAGAAAGAGCTTGCTAAACTTCAGAAGAACCTTGGCGGTATCAAGGAAATGAAGAAGATCCCGGATGCAATCTTCGTAGTTGACCCGAAGAAGGAGAGAATCTGCGTTCAGGAGGCTCATGCATTAGGTATTCCGCTGATCGGTATCTGCGATACCAACTGCGATCCGGAAGAGCTGGATTATGTAATCCCGGGAAATGACGATGCAATCCGTGCAGTCAAATTAATCGTTGCCAAGATGGCTGACGCTGTAATCGAGGCTAACCAGGGCGAGGCTTCTGACGTTGAGTTTGTTGAAGCAGCAGAGGACGAGGCAGTAGAAGAGTAATTTGAGATATTCGATGCCGGCCGGTATTTTGCCGGCTGGCATTACCTGAAAAACGCAGAATTATTTTAGGAGGAATACACAATGGCTATTACAGCAGCAATGGTAAAAGAGTTAAGAGAAATCAGCGGCGCCGGAATGATGGACTGCAAGAAAGCTCTGACAGCTACAGAGGGCGATATGGACAAGGCTATGGAGTTCTTAAGAGAGAAAGGTCTTGCTACCGCACAGAAGAAGGCTGGCAGAATCGCAGCTGAGGGTATCGTCATGCTGAAAGTTTCCGAGGACGGAAAGAAAGCAGTAGCTGTTGAGGTTAACGCTGAGACAGACTTCGTTGCAAAGAACGAAAAATTCCAGGGATACGTTGCACAGGTTGCTGAGCAGGCTCTTGATACAACAGCTGCAGATGCAGAAGCATTCTTAAACGAGACCTGGAAGTTTGATACTTCCAAGACTGTAGGAGAGGCTCTTGCAGGACAGATCGCAGTAATCGGCGAGAACATGAAGATCAGAAGATTCCAGCAGGTAGAGGAAGCAAACGGATTTGTTGCTACCTATACTCACATGGGCGGAAAGATCGGTGTTCTGGTAGACGTTGAGACAGACGTAGTAAATGATGCAATCACAGAGATGGCTAAGAACGTAGCTATGCAGGTAGCAGCATTAAAGCCGTTATACACCAACAGAAATGAAGTATCTGCTGATTATATCGAGCATGAGAAAGAGATCCTGACTGTACAGGCTAAGAATGAGAAGCCGGATGCAAACGACAAGATCATCAACGGAATGGTAATGGGACGTATCAACAAAGAGCTCAAAGAGATCTGCCTGTTAGATCAGGTATACGTAAAAGCTGAGGATGGAAAACAGTCTGTAGGCAAATACGTTGAGGAAGTTGCTAAGGCAAACAATGCAAAAGTTACTATCAAATCCTTTGTTCGTTTCGAGACCGGTGAGGGTATCGAGAAGAAAGAAGAGGACTTTGCAGCTGAGGTTGCTAAGCAGATGGGAATGTAATCCCGGTTTTGCATTACTTAAATAATAACCTTAAACCCCTTGAAAATCCAGTATTTTCAAGGGGTTTTCGGCTCTTTGTCAAGAGCTGAGATAAAAGTTTTTTCGAGACACAGGTGGATCGCCTGCGTCTCGTTTTAAGTTAGGGATAAAAATTAACTTTAGATATTTATCCGTTACAGGACTGGTATCGGGGACATAAAATCCGTGATTACTGGCTGGAGCTCAATTCATATGAAACAAATTTAATTTTTTGTTTACATTGTATATTATATAAAGTGATTGATATATGGGCGGAAACTGCGCTATAATTCGGATAAATACAAAGATAAGAGGTGAAAAATATGTATAACCCTCAGCTGGAGACTTTTCTTCGTGTTGCTGATGCTGGAAGCTTTAACAAGGCAGCTGAAGAATTATATATCACATCGACAGCGGTTATGAAACAGATCAATCTGCTGGAAGCTTCACTGGGAGTCAAGCTGTTTGAGAGAACCCATAGAGGTCTGAGTTTGACGAAAGCTGGAAAATCGCTGTATCAGGATTCCAGATATATCATTCAATATTGTAAGGACGCAGTAACACGGGCAAAAAATGCTATGCAGGAGGATAACGCTGTCATCCGGATCGGCACATCACCTATTACTCCGGCGCAGCTTCTGATGCAGCTATGGCCTAAAATACAAACACAGTGTCCGGATATCAAGTTCCAGATCGTTCCCTTTGAGAATACCCCGGAAAATGCAAGAGAGATTTTGAAAAATCTCGGAAAGAACATTGATGTGGTTGGCGGCATTTTTGATGAGATGATGTTGGACGTACGAAGCTGTGCAGGGCTAGAGTTGTTCCGAGAACCTCTTTGCTGTGCCGTATCCATCCATCATCCATTGGCACTTAAAAGTAAGTTGGAGATACAGGATCTGTATGGTGAAAACTTATTGCTGATGCACAGGAACTGGAGTCATTATGTAGATCTGCTGCGTGATGATCTGTGGAAAAATCACCCGCAAATCCATGTAGTCGATTTTGATTTTTATGATGTAAATATCTTTAATCGCTGTGAAAATGGAAAAGATGTTTTGTTGGCATTTCCAGGCTGGGCCAATGTACATCCACTGTTGAAAGTGATTCCGGTCCAGTGGGAACATAGCATTCCCTATGGTTTGCTCCATTCCCCTACCCCTTCGGGAACCGTGAAACGTTTTCTTGCCGCAGCGAAAGCGGCAGCAGCTTCTGGAATGGACTTAGAACCTTCGGGTAATAACTGATAAACGAAACGAGACTTCTTATGAGGTCTCGTTTTTTTTATAATGAAAACAGGAAATGATGGGTGGAGCGTATACAGCAGATACAAAAATCAGTGATGTTATCAATGATCCTGTTTTTGAAAATTATGGCCGACTGATCTTTCCTGTGGACAGCAGCTATTACAGCGGTGACACACTGGGGAATTTAAGGCTCACATGGTACAACAACATCTCTCCAGACAAGACAGTGGAAATAGTAAACTATATGAAAGACCATGCGGCAGCAGATGATGTGATATTTTATGATATTTATTCTGAGGAAGAAAAAGCGTTGGATTCTGAAAAGGAAAATACTGGACTTTTTTTCTTTAAAGGTACCTCTGGAGAAAAATTTGCGGTATGTAATGCGGGAGGAGGTTTTGTCTATGTAGGAGCTATGCAGGACAGCTTTCCGCATGCACTAGAATTATCGAAGCAAGGATATAACGCATTTGCGCTTATCTATCGTCCGGGAGTGCAGACGGCTTGTGAGGATTTAGCGAGAGCCATCAGCTTTATCTTTGAACATGCAGAAGAACTGGAGGTGGATACGGAGGGCTATTCCCTTTGGGGTGGTTCTGCCGGAGCCAGAATGGCAGCATGGCTGGGTTCTTATGGTCCTGCGGCGTTTGGAGGAGATGATCTGCCAAGACCTCTTACCGTTGTGATGCAGTATACCGGGCACAGCTAATATACAGAATCAGATCCGTCAACCTTTGTCTGTGTGGGGGAAAATGATGGAATCGCAAATTGGCAGACAATGGAAAGACGTGTCAAGGCATTAGATGCCATAGGGATCAATACCGAGTTCCATCATTATCCTGGACTCAGCCATGGATTTGGAATTGGAACAGGTACAGTGGCGGAAGGATGGGTAGAGAATGCTATTCATTTTTGGGAAGAACAAATGGAAGGATAAGAGGAGGATACCATGAAGAATTTTATTTTTGAAAATGCAACAAAGGTTTATTTTGGACAGGGCTGCGTCAAAGAATACCTGGCCTGCCTGACCAGAAAGTACGGGGATACAGTGATGCTCTGCTATGGCGGAGGATCTATAAAAGAAAATGGGATTTATGAGGAAATTACTTCTATCCTCATTGCAGCCGGTAAAACTGTTGTTGAGTTTTCCGGTATTATGTCAAACCCTACCTATGAAAAAGTAATGGAAGGTGCGAAACTTGCAAGAGAAAATCATGTGGGACTGATGCTGGGAGTTGGCGGAGGCAGCGTGATGGACTGTTGTAAGGCAATTTCCATTGCGGCACGTTATGAAGGGGATGTCTGGGCAGACTTTTGGGCAGCTCCTGGCATTTTTGAATTTGAGCCGCTTCCACTGGGAGTTATTGTTACGGTGGCAGGGACAGGAAGTGAGTGTAACGGCGGTGCGGTCATTACTAACGAAAAGCTGAAGGTAAAGACCGGGCGGGATTATCCTGCCTGCAATCCCAAATTTGCGCTGCTCGATCCAACCTATACCTATAGCGTCCCACAATTTCAGATGGTATCAGGAGGCTTTGATATCCTGTCCCATATCATGGAGATTTACTTCAGTCAGCCGGATGAGGACAATGTTTCCGATGATATTGCTGAGGCATTGATGCGGGGTGTGATCAGGGATCTTCGTTCAGCCATTTTAGATCCGGAGGATTATACTGCAAGAAGTAATCTGATGTGGGAAGCCACGATGGCAGAGAACCGTATCATCAAGCTTGGTAAACGCACAGACTTTGAATGTCACCAGATGGAGCATCAGCTTGTAGCCTATACGAACTGCAACCATGGGGCAGGTCTTGCTGTGCTGCATCCGGTGTACTATCGCCATATTTACAAGGAAGGGCTGGCCAAATTCAAGCGATTTGCCATCTGTGTGTGGGGAATCTCCACCGATGGAAAAACAGATGAGGAGATCGCACTTGCCGGTATTGAAGCGCTGGAAGATTTCATTGTTGAAATTGGCCTCCCTGTCACCCTGCAGGACTTAGGCGTCGAAAAAGATATTGACTTGAAAACGATTGCGGATTCTTGTGCTATTGTTTCGGGCAGCTATAAAAAATTGACTCATGAAGAAATTTTTTCAATCTTTCAGGAGTGCTTTTAGATACGAAAGGAGAGGGATATCATGAAAAAATTAACTGTTTTATCTTTAAGTCTTATGTTTGTATTGGGCCTTACTGCCTGCGGCAACAGCAATACTGCCGAAAAGGAAAAAGGTTCTTCCGAAACGCCAGATACGGCGGTTTCCGAATCTGTGACCACAGGTACTTCCGACGCAGAGGATCAAGATTCAGAAGGTGCAAGCGGTAAAACACTGGTGGTATATTATTCCGCTACAGGAAACACAGAAACAGCTGCGAACTATATCGCAGAAGCTGCAGATGCAGACTTATTTGAACTGGAACCAGTGGAACCTTATAGTGATGCCGATCTGAACTGGACAGATGATGACAGCCGTGTGAGCAGGGAACATGAAAATGAGGACGAAAGAGACGTTCCGCTTGTTTCCACGACGGTTGAAAACTGGAGTGACTACGATACGGTGTTTATCGGTTATCCTATCTGGTGGGGAATTGCTGCATGGCCGGTGAATGAGTTTATTGAAACAAATGATTTTACTGGAAAGACCGTTATTCCTTTTGCTACTTCCGCAAGCTCTGGAATGGGAGAAAGTGGTCAACTGCTGGAAGAAATGGCTGGAACTGGAGACTGGCAGGAAGGTCAGCGTTTCCGTGAAAGTGTTTCCCAGGAAGATGTCAATGCCTGGGTAGAAGGTTTAGGCCTGTAAAGAGGCATTGTCTATGAGGAAACTAATGGTTTGCGATTTTTCTGGAATGGAAAATAATAGAAAATAAAGAAAGCAGGTTTTCGATATGAAAAAAATAACAACAGGCAGAGACACGATGAACGATTTTGCACCGAAGTTTGCACAGCTTAATGATGATATTTTGTTTGGAGAGATCTGGAGCCGTGAAGAACAGCTCTCTTTAAGAGACCGCAGTCTGATCACGATTTCAGCACTTGTCGGCAGTGGGATTTTAGATGGCCCGCTGGTGAACCATATCCGTATGGGAAAAGAACATGGGATTACCGAAGCTGAAATTTCTGAGGTTCTGACACAGCTGGCTTTCTATGCAGGCTGGCCGAAGGCATGGGCGGCATTGCGGATCGCAAAGGAGATCTACCATGAGTAAATGCTATGTTATCTGCCATATGCTGACTTCGCTGGATGGAAAAATTGACGGAGCATATATGAGTGCACCGGAATGTGCACCTGCACTGGCGGCATATGGAAATTTAAGGAAAACATTTCGTTGTAAGGCAACCCTTTATGGAACCAAAACTATGGCGGTAAGCTATTCCGATGGTTATGTTGAAAACCTTGCAAAAAGTGAAAGGGTCTATCCAAGACAGGATTATGTTGCCGTTGACCGTGCGGATAGCTATATTGTTTCCGTTGACCCCAAGGGAATGTTATGCTTTTCTGATAACTTTATCAGCAAAAAGGGACGTCAGAGAGCCCATGTTATTGAGGTGCTGACCGAAGATGTTTCCGATGATTATCTGGCTTATTTACGTAAACTACAAATTTCTTATTTATTTGCCGGAAAGGATAGACTGGATTGCAGTCTTATCCTTCATAAACTGCAAAAGACATTTTCCATTGAAAGGCTGATGCTTGCCGGAGGTGGGATCATGAACTGGTCATTTGTACAGGAGGATCTGGTGGATGAACTTAGTATTGTTATGGCCCCGGTGGCGGATGGAAGTATGAAGACCGCATCTGTTTTTGAAAAAGCGGATTTTCTTCCAGACAGAGCACCGGCGGTTTTCAAACTGAAAGAGGCAAAAGTGTTGGATGGGAATACACTTTGGCTTCGCTACATGATCTGATAAAAATATCTTAGAATTTGGAGGGATCATTTATGAAAGCATTACTTGTAAACGGCAGCCCCAGAGCGAAGGGATGCACTTATACCGCCCTGACGGAACTGGCAAAGACGCTGGAAGCGGAAGGCATTGATACAGAGATCATCCATGTGGGAAATAAAGATATCCGTGGCTGTATTGCCTGTAGAAAATGTCACACTACAGGCAGTGGAAAATGTGTGTTTGATGATATTGTAAATGAAGTTGCTCCAAAGCTGGCAGAAGCGGATGCTTTTGTTATCGGCTCTCCGGTATACTTTGCTTCACCGGCTGGTGGTGCTCTGGCATTTATGGATCGTCTGTTTTTCAGTACCCTGAACACAGATAAAACCATGAAAGTGGGCGCAGCGGTAGTGTCCTGCCGACGGGGCGGAAATACTGCTACGTTTGATGCGCTGAATAAATACTTTACTATGACCGGAATGCCCATTGCCAGCAGTCAATACTGGAATATGGTGCATGGAGGCTCTCCGGAAGAGGTATCAGAAGATAAGGAAGGATTGCAGACCATGCGTACCCTGGGACGCAATATGGCTTTTCTGATGAAGAGTATTCAGATGGGAAAAGAAAAAATGGGATTACCTGAAAAAGAAACGGCTGTGTTTACCAGTTTCCATCATTAAATTTTTTTAAAAGGAGTAGCAATGAAAGAACGAATTTTAGGAAATGGACTGAAAGTATCGGCGGTTGGACTTGGATGTATGGGTTTTTCCCATGCCTATGGTGAGCCTACGGAAAAGAAAGAGGCTGTGCGTCTGATCCAAAAGGCGGCAGATATGGGATATACTTTTTTTGATACTGCGGAAGTTTATGGTACACCGGCTGACCCGCATCAAAATGAGGTGCTGGTAGGGGAAGCTCTGAAAGGCCGGAGAGATCAGGTCGTGAT
The DNA here is from genome assembly GCA_944375815.1 of uncultured Lachnospiraceae bacterium. Taxonomy (GTDB): domain Bacteria; phylum Bacillota; class Clostridia; order Lachnospirales; family Lachnospiraceae; genus Egerieimonas_A. Next base: position 16,623 of record CALWBA010000090.1, read on the forward strand.
CGCTACAAAATTCGGGATCCACTTTGATGAGAGCAGTCCCAGGGTCAATAATCCATTGGTGCCAGATTCCAGGCCTGAGGTGATCCGTTCTTCGGTGGAGGCGTCACTGAAACGACTTGGCACAGATCATATTGATCTCTATTATCAGCACCGTCCAGATCCCCTTATACCAGTTGAGGAAGTGGCTGGGGTGATGGCCGATCTGATAAAAGAAGGGAAGATCACCCATTGGGGTCTGTCGGAGGCAGAAGAAAGTACGATCCGGAGGGCTCATGCAGTTTGCCCGGTAACGGCCATTCAAAACCGATATTCCATGATGGCACGGTGGCATGAGGACTTGTTTCCAGTGCTGGAAGAACTTCATATCGGTTATGTGGCATTTTCTCCTCTTGCTAACGGATTCTTGTCGGCAAAGTACAGCAGGGATACAAAGTTTGACGGAAGTGCAGACTATCGGAGCGTTATGCCACAGTTTGTCCCGGAGGGGATAGAACAGAATGGAGCATTGCTGCAGCTGCTGTATCGGATGGCGGAGGAAAAAGAGGCCACACCGGCCCAGATTTCACTGGCGTGGATGCTTTGTAAGAAGCCATATCTGGTTCCTATCCCAGGTACAAGAAAAACCGAGCGGATGAAAGAAAATAAGGCATCGGCTGAAATTCTTCTGACCCTTGAAAAAGTCCGGTCCATTGATCAGGCACTGGATAATATGGAGATGTCTGCCGTGTTCGGTGGAACGGAAACAGTGAATAAGAAAGTGAGGAATTACGCATGAGAAAAAATTTTGGACAGAAAACCTGGATGTATCCCATGCCGTTACTGATCATCGGTACTTATGATAAAAATGGAAAAGCAGATGCCATGAATGCCGCATGGGGCGGGATTTATGATTATAACCACATCATACTCTGCCTCAGTGCCGGACATAAAACAACACAGAATATAAAAGAAAAAGGGGCATTTACCGTCAGTTTTGCAGATGCAGACCATTTAGCCGCATGTGATTATGTGGGACTCGTCTCCGGCAATAAAGTTACCGATAAAATAGAAAAGGCGGGATTTACTACAGAAAAGAGCGGATTTGTGGATGCTCCGATCATCTGTGAACTGCCGATAACGTTAGAGTGCCGGCTTGCAAAATTCAATGAGGACGGAAATATCATCGGAGAGATCATTAATGTCAGTGCAGATGAGCGAGTGCTTGGCGAGGACGGACTGGTCGATGCCGCAAAACTGAATGCTATTATCTATGATGCAGTGCACAATGATTATCTGCTACTTGGTGAAAAAGTTGGAAATGCTTTTCAGGATGGAAATCAACTGAAATAAAAGGAGGATCATGATGGAATATATTACTTTGAACAATGGGATCAAAATGCCGATGGCAGGTCTTGGAACTTTTTTACTCACTCCGGATGAAGCAGAAGATGCCTGTGTAAGTGCACTGGAGTGTGGTTATCGTCTGATCGATACAGCCAATGCTTATATGAATGAAAAGGCTGTGGGCCGGGCCATGAAAAAATCTGGTGTGAAAAGAGAGGAAATTTTTTTGGAGACAAAGCTGTGGCCCTCTTTTTATGAACAGGAGGACGCGGTAGAAAAAACGCTGGAACGTCTGGATACCGATCATATCGATCTGCTTCTGATCCATCAGCCTGCGGGTAACTATATCGCAGGTTATCAGCTGATGGAAAAAGCTTATAAGGCGGGTAAGGTAAAAGCTATTGGTTTATCGAATTTCACTATGGAGCAGATCCGGGAGATCCTTGGAGTTTGCGAGGTGAAACCCGCTGTTTTACAAACGGAGGTACACCCCTATTCTCAGGAAACAGAATTGAAAGACTTCCTGAAGAAAGAAAAGATCGCAATTCAGGCATGGTATCCACTGGGGCATGGTGATAAGACTTTGCTGGAGGAACCGTTGCTTGCAAAACTGGCTGAAAAATATGGCAAGAGCAATGCACAGATCATCTTACGCTGGCACATTCAATCCGGCAATGTAGTGATTCCCGGATCCAAGAACCCAGATCATATCCGGGATAACTTTGACCTTTTTGATTTTGCGTTGACGGATGGAGAAATGTCTGAAATAGCAACATTAAATCGGAATAAGCGTTATTACACCAGCACACCGGAAATGTTAAAAAAATATGCTGAGATGGTACCACCGGTGGATACGCAGTAATAAAGGATGAGACAACAAGAGTTATAACCTAAAAGTAAAAACTGACGAACAAAGCGAGACTTCTGCGGAGGCCTCGCTTTTTTTATAATTAAATTACTGGAACACAAGTATTGAGATCGTATTTGGAGGTTTAGAGAATGAAGCAGTTAAAAAAACAGAACATAGTGTTCATTTTTTTGCTGGTCGTGATAAGCGTTTTTGGTATAGGCGCTTGTGGAAATTCCAAGGATATGTCTGACAAAGAAACATCACAGACACAAAAAGATAATTCTGAAAAAGCACTGGAAGGCATTCGAGACAAGGAGCAATCTACAGCTGCTGATAGAAAAACAGGGATCATCGCGAAGCAGATATTAAGTGGAAATGAAGGGGAAATACACTATAGTTATTATTTGCCGGAAAATTATAACGAAAATAAAACCTATCCGCTTATGATGGTCATGCCGGGATATGACATGATGTGGTTTGGAGAGGAATCTTCCGGGGGTAATTTGGATTGGAGGGGATTCCGGGTATGGACAGAACTTCCGGAGGATATGATCGTTGTTTCCGCTCAACTTACAGACTGGCATGAAAAATCTGCAAGACAGGCTGTGGAACTGACAGAGTATTTTATTCAGAATTTTTCGGTTGATCAAAGCCGAGTATATGCTGCCGGATATTCCGCAGGTGGAGAAACCATGTCACAGGCAGTAGCCATGCGCCAGGATCTGTATGCAGCATATTTACACGGCGCTTCTCAATGGGACGGGAACTATGAGTCCATTGCAAAAAGTGGAGTGGCGGTGTATATCTTTATGGCAGAAAATGATGAATATTATGGCTCTCAGAAAGCAAGGGATGCCTATGATGGCCTGCGAGATGCTTATCAGTCCGAAGGATGGTCAGATGAACAGATTGATGAAGTACTGCAGATGGAGATTCCGGATAATGAGTATTTCAATAGCAGGGGAATATACAATTATCATGGGGGAGCGAATGTTCTATTTGAAGATGAAACGATCTTGGAGTGGATCATAGCTCATAAAAAGCAATGAAGGAGGAGGTTAGGATGAACCATAAAAGGATGATAAAAATAGCAGTGGATCTTGTCATGACCGTATTATTGATATTTTTGATGACTTATGAACGGATTGGTCAGTCAACACATGAGTGGCTGGGGGTGGCAATGTTTGTGTGCTTTATCGTCCACCATTTATTGAACAGAAAATGGATACAACATATTTTCAAAGGTCGTTATACGATAGTCCGTATTTTGCAGACAGTCTCTGTCGTTAGCGTGTTATTGACAATGTTAGGATCTATGGTAAGCGGGATCATATTATCTCAGACAGTTTTTTCTTTTCTGGAAATACATGGTGGCAGTTTTTGGGCCAGAAATGTTCATATGGTATGTGCGTATGGCGGTTATATTTTGATGAGTATGCATTTTGGAGTTCATTGGGGAATGGTGTTGGGAATTGTAAAAAAATATTCTCAGAAGCAGCAGAAAAGTACTGGATATGGGTTGCAGTTGGCAGCACTTCTCCTGGCAGGTTATGGCGCTTATGCATTTAAAAAAAGAGATATTGGAAATTATATGTTGTTGAAATATCATTTTGTTTATTTTGACTTTGAGGAACCTCTGCTCCTGTTCCTCTTGGACTATATTGCGGTGATGGGGCTGTTTGTGTTTGCGGGATATTATCTCTTTCTATTTGTTAAAAGGTGCAGCCGTAAAATGGAAAGATAAGATATAGGGGGATGGGCTCATGATACGACTGGCAATTGTAGAAGATGAAAAAATATATGCAGAAAAAAGGATGGCCTATCTTGATAGATATAAAAATAGATCGTTATTGTAAAGAAATCTGGAAAACCGATTCCGAGATATCTTAAACAGCAAGTGAAACGGAAAAAACGTGAAGCGGATTGGAGTATCTGGAACTGAGACTTGGTATCGGTTTCGGTACATTTTATGAGAATATTGACCTGTTTAGACGGGTTTTGTTGTATGTGAAATAAAATAGACGATAGTTTCCTTGTCCGTGGTACTTTTAGTTATGAAATTAGTATGAAGAGAGGTAAGAATATGACTGACTAAATATGAGAAGATAACGATTATCCTGTTCAATGCATCTAATAATGAGGCAAGTATTTCTATATCCAATGCCAGATTAAAATCTCGTTTGGAAAGATTCAGAAGACAGTACCCATGTTGTGTTTTATAGAAGAAATAATAAATACGGCGGAGTAGAATATCCGATCCATAATTCCAGACATTCATTTCCAGTCGAACGAATAGAACGTAATTTGATATATGGTAAAAGAATGGATTATGCTACTGATTAGAGCATACCATTTTATATAATCAAGTAGTTGTCACATCAATAATATTAAATGCAGATGTGACAACCCCCCTTTGCTTTACATAAACCATTTACAGTTGCTTCAATTATGGATAGTTCTCAAAATAGTCAAGATTTATAGTATTTCTATTTTACGCAAAAAAGCAATATGGTTAAAAGGCATCCATACAGAGAAGCGTTTGATGTAAAGCATTAATAAACTCGTCAATATGCTCTTTCTGCAAAATCAAAGGCGGTAGTAGTCGAATCACATGAGTTCCCGACGGAATTACGATAATTCCGGATGCTTGCAGTGCTTTTATGTATGGAGCCGCAGGAACAGTAAGTTCAATACCTATCATTAAGCCTAAGCCACGAATCTCTTTAATTAAGCTGGTTTCCTCAAGTAGTTTTGACAATCTTGTATCCAGATATGCAGCCATTTCACGAACATTGGACAATATATGATATTGTTCAAAAAGTTGAAATACGGAAACAATTGCTGCTGTGGCAAGAGGATTTGATCCATATGTGGTTCCGTGATCCCCGGCACCCAATACTCCTGTTGCCAATCCTCTGGTGCCAATTGCTCCTACCGGAACACCACAGCCTAACGCTTTTGCGGATACAACGATATCAGGAATTATATCATAGACCAGATATGCAAACATCTCACCACTGCGTCCCATTCCACATTGAATTTCATCAGAAATCATGAGTATTTCATATTTATCACATATTTTTCTGATTCCCTTCAGAAAAGATTCTGAGGCGGGATATATTCCCCCTTCTCCTTGCACAGTTTCCAGACAAATAGCACAAGTATTATCTGTGATGAGCTGTTTTACACTTTCCAGATTGTTGAATTCTGCAAATTTGATATGAGAAAGCAGAGGTTCAAAAGGCTGTTGGTAAGATTCTTTACCAGTGATAGAAAGGGCTCCCATGGATCTTCCATGAAAAGAATTTCTCATAGCAATTATTTCGCCATTATGATTTTGGTGCTTTAAAAAGTGATATTTTCTGGCGATCTTGATTGCTCCTTCAATTGCCTCAGTTCCGGAATTAGTAAAAAAGACCTGTTCCATATGGGAAGCCTGATTGAAGCGTTTCGCAGCTTCAACGGCGGG
>CALWBA010000091.1 GCA_944375815.1 uncultured Lachnospiraceae bacterium
AAGATTTAATCTTATGTCTCTGCTATATTTTATATTCCTGCCGTATAATCCAGTTATTATCAGGAAGTAATATACGAAAGCGAGGAATTCCCATGGTAAAAAATTATGTGATTGATACCAATGTTCTGATCCAGGCGCCGGATGCCCTGCAGTGCTTTGAGGATAACAGGATTATACTGCCTCTGGCTGTGCTGGAAGAACTGGATGGTCTGAAAAAAGCCGAGGGAGAAACCGGAGCCAGCGCCAGAAGTGTCATCCGTTTTCTGGAACAGCTCCGGCAGAAGGGGAATCTTCTGGAAGGGGTAAACATGGAAAACGGAGGCTGGCTGCGGATTGAAAAAAACTTCCGGGAAGAGGTTCTTCCGGAAGAATTCTCTGACAGAACATCCGACAATCGTATTCTGAAAGTGTGCATCGGACTTCAGAGAGAATGCCCCGAACAGGTAATACTGGTGACAAAAGATATGGTTATGCGGCTGAAGGCACAGATGCTTGGGATTCAGGCGCAGGACTTTATAAAAGAACAGGTGCTGGAACAGGAAAATCAGTACAGCGGCAGAGGAGAGTACTTTGTTCCGGAAGAACTGTTCAAAGAATTTAAGAAAAAAGGAATCAAGACAGAGGAAATCTACGGTGTGACGGAGGAAGGAGAACGTTATACTCCTGTGCTTGCCGAAAATCAGTTCGTGATTATCAAAGCGGACCAGTCAGCGAAGAAGACGCATCTGGGAAGAGTGGAAAACGGAGTACTTCGTAAACTGGAATACCGCAAGAGTACTCCGTATGGCGTTACTCCCAGAAATGCAGGTCAGTATTTTCTTCAGGAAGCACTGATGCAGCCGGCAGAAAAGGCTCCGCTTGTAATTGTAAAGGGAATGGCAGGAACGAGCAAAACCTTTTATTCTCTGGCTGTGGGACTGGAAAAGGTTCTGAATCACCCGACAGGAGAATACCGCAGAATTCTGGTATGCAGACCGAATGCGCAGTTTGATGATGACATCGGTTTCCTGCCGGGAGACGAGCAGGAAAAAATATCACCGCTTCTTCGCCCGATCATTGATAATCTGGAGCAGCTGATCGATTCCAATGAGGAAGAGCGGTATAAGGATGAACGGGAACTGCAGGGAAAAATTGATGAAATCTTTTCCAGAGGATTGATTCAGGCAGAGGCACTCAACTTTATCAGAGGCAGATCGATTGTCAAAACATATCTGATCATTGACGAAGCGCAGAATACCACTCCCAATCAGATCAAGGGAATTGTCACAAGAGCGGGAAAAGGAACGAAGATTATTCTTCTGGGAGATCCCAATCAGATTGACCGTCCGTTCCTCGATGAGAGAACAAACGGCCTGAGCTATGCGGCGGAGCATATGAAGGGCAGTCCGCTGTGCTGGCAGATTACGATGGGCGCCGAGGAGTGTGAGCGATCCCTGCTGGCAATGGATGCCGCGAAGAGATTATGAAAAAGGTAGGAAGGGAAACAGACAGACATGGAATATAAGGAGATTAAAAAATGCGAGGAGATCAACTGCCTGATTGAGAAGGGAAATGAAATTCTCAGAGAACTGGGGTATACGGAACATTCCAGAAAGCACGCGGCCAAAGTGGCGCAGTGTGCCGGAGCGATTCTCAAAGAACTGGGATACGAAAAGCGGGAAATTGAACTGGCAAAGATTGCGGGATATATGCACGATATCGGCAACAGTATCAACAGGCATGATCATGCCCACAGCGGCGCGATTCTTGCATATCAGATATTAAGGGAAAAGGGAATGGAGTTTCCGGATATATTAACTGTGACGACTGCCATAGGCCATCATGATGAGGCTACCGGAAATGCAGTGGATGCCGTGTCTGCGGCTTTGATCCTGGCAGACAAGACAGATGTGCGCAGAAACAGGGTACAGCAGCGAAGCAAAGCGAATTTCGACATCCATGACAGGGTAAACTATGCGGCTCTGACCTCGGAACTGAAGGTGGATAAAGAGAAAAAAGTTATTCACATGACGTTGGAGCTGGATGACGCAATATCTGATGTTATGGACTATTTTGAAATCTTTCTGCAGAGAATGCTGATGTGCCGCAGAGCGTCAGAGCGGCTGGGATGCAAATTCAAACTTACGGCAAACGGAAATAAGCTGTGCTGAAAAAGGAGGGGGAGTGAGAATATAATCAAAGGTGTTCCTGATAAAAAAACAGATCACGAAAAAGTGACAAAGATTTGTAAAATTTGTGAAAAACTGTGTTAAATCCAGTCACATAAAATCGCAAATTTCCATTGATTTTCGCCTGAATGGGTAGTATAATGTTCACGGAGTTAAGGGAATGTAAATCTTTTTCGGTATAACGGGGGTACGCCGGAAAGGACGATTGGGCTTAAGAAGCCCGCTATGGAGGTATTATTTTGAGAAAAAAATCGCATATTGCGCTGGCTGGCTTTATTGCTGAGAACACGCCGGTGAATGAACTGCAGGCACATAGAAAAGCGTTCGCTCTGGGAAGCATTCTTCCTGACTGCAAACCGTCTTTTGTGACGACAAAGCACGAGTTTTTCGGAACCTTTGATATGGTACAGGAGAAGATACGGATGCTTACCGTAGACTGTGATCTGCAGCGGAGAAAAGCACGCGTATACTGGCGCAGGCTGGGGGAGGTCATTCACTATATTGCCGATTATTTTACATTTCCGCATAACGGGACATTTCAGGGAACTCTGAAGGAGCATTGTGACTACGAGCAGGAACTGAAGCTGAAGCTCCGGGAGCAGATCCGCAGCGGACAGGCACAGATCCATGCGGAGCAGGCTCTGAAGATTCATTCGGTGTCGGAACTTATAGATTATATCAAGGAACGCCATGCAGAATACCTCGCTAAAAAGAGATGTGTAGCAGAGGATATTGATTACATTATATCGGTATGCTATCAGGTAGTCAGCGGCATGGTTCAGTTACTAATGAGAAGGGAGCCCATGCTGGAAGCAGTTATTATATGAGAAAAAGATTCAAAATGTCAACAGATCAAACCTATATGTTAAAGTTGGGGGTGAACACGCTGGCGTGGTCAGGGCTGTTGGCATTTTTTTTATGTTCCTTTCGCGGAGCACAGGGAGATTTCCCCCAACAGTTTATGATCAATATGTATCTGGCAATTACAGCAGTGATGATCGTCGGATTCGGCGTCAGCTCCTGGAGGATCGTACACAGGGACTACAAAAAGCCGGTGTGCAGAGAGAGCTTTTTAAGCGGTGCATGGCTGCTGTTCTGTGCGGTACTTTCAGCGGTGGGTATGGAATATATATGCAACCCATCGTTTTCTGATCTTTCGCTTCACTATCTGATCTGGAATATCTACTATTCTGTCTGGCTGTTTCTTGTACTGTGGCTGATCTTCAACAGCAGCCGTCTGGCTGTTGCTGTAGGCTGTATCTTCTATTTTATCTGGGCGGTCGCTGCTTATTATGTACAGACCTTCCGCGGACAGCCGCTGCAGCTGATTGATATCAAGAGCTTTGGAACGGCAATGGATGTTGCATCCGGTTACGAGTTTGAACCGACAAAACAGATGATTTTTGCGGCTGCGGTTGTGGGATGCATTACCATAAGCAGCTGTTTTGCGGGTAAAAGGAAGATTGCAAAGTCACTGCCCGGTAAGACGGGTGTGCGGATCGGAGGCGCGGTGCTGCTGCTGGCAGGTGTGCTGTTTATCAGGACATACGATATGCAGGGGCAGCAGGGCGTGGTGCTCGACCGCTATACACCGTCCCTGACTTATCAGTCCTGCGGCAATCAGGTGAGCTTTTATGCCTTTGCAAAGGATATGATTCAGGATAAGCCGGAGGGATATAAAGCAGAGAACCTTGGAGAAATTACTGCGGGATACACTCAGAGCGATTCAGGTAAAAATCAGGTAAAGCCGCATATTATTGCGATTATGAATGAATCCTTTACGGATATAACACTGAACGGGAAGCATCCCATCACGCTGAACGAGCCGTATCTTCCGAACCTTCGCACAATTCAGGCTGAGTCCATCAGCGGAGACCTGCTGGTATCCACATTCGGAGGCGGCACTGCCAAGAGTGAGTATGAATTCCTGACCGGGAATTCCATGATGTCGCTGCCGTTTCAGTCCGTTCCTTATGTGCAGTATGTAACGCATGATCAGCCGTCACTCGTATCCACGCTGAAAGCACAGGGATATGAGGCGCTTGCTGTCCACCCCGGTGAGTATAACAGCTGGCGCAGAGACAAGGCATACGCGTTTATGGACTTTGACAGCTACATCTACTACGATGATTTCGAAGGCCTGGACAGAGTCAGAGGATATTATACGGATCTGGCATGCTATCAGAAGATCATGTCTCTGCTGAATGATGACAGCAGTGACAAGCCGAAATTCATTTTTAATGTTACAATCCAGAATCACGGCGGATATGGTGTTACGGATATGGAAAATACAGTACGTATGGAGGGACAGACCGATGAGGGCGTAAATCAGTATCTGACGCTTACCAAGATGTCTGATGACGCGCTGGGATGGCTGATCGGAGAACTGCGCAATTATCCTGAGCCGGTTCTTGTGGTATTCTTCGGAGACCACTGGCCGAATCTGGACACGAACTCCATAAACAGTATTCTGGGAACAACGGAGGAGCAGCGATCCGCATCACCGGAACTTGCAAACGAGATGTATACGGTGCCGTATTTCATCTGGGCAAACTACAGTATCGAGCATATCAGCGGACAGACGACAAGTCTGAATTATCTGGGAAGCATGATGCTGGAGCAGACAGGACTTCAGATTCCGGTATACAATCAATACCTGCGCGGGCTGCGTGCACAGATTCCGGCAATCAACTACGCCAGCTATCTGACAGCGGACGGTACGCTGCATCTGCTCGAGGAGGAAAACGAGTGGACTTCCGTGCTCAATGGCTACCGCTATCTGCAGTATAACAACCTGTTTGATTACAAACACCTGGCAAATGACATTTTTTACTTGCAAAATCCATAATTCATGATATAATGGCGCCAGACCCCACAGCGGGAGATGGCGCCGTTTCGGCGTATGGACACAGAAAAACAAGTATTCAGAAAGGGTTAGATAAAGAATGATAGCAGCAAATAACGTTACGTTGCGTGTTGGGAAAAAAGCACTTTTTGAGGATGTTAATATCAAATTCACAGAGGGAAACTGCTACGGTCTGATCGGAGCAAACGGAGCGGGCAAGTCCACATTTTTAAAGATCCTGTCAGGTCAGCTGGAGCCGACCAAGGGTGATATCACAATTACTCCCGGACAGCGTCTGTCCTTCCTGCAGCAGGACCACTTCAAGTATGATGCGTATCCGGTACTTGATACAGTCATCATGGGAAATCAGCGTCTCTATGAGATTATGAAGGAAAAAGAGGCGATCTATGCGAAGGAAGATTTTACCGAGGAGGACGGTATTCGCGCCAGCGAGCTCGAGGGAGAGTTTGCTGAGATGAACGGCTGGGAGGCTGAGACCGATGCTGCCCAGCTCTTAAACGGACTCGGCATCGAGACAGAGCTGCACTATGAGCAGATGGCCAATCTGACCGGCAGCCAGAAAGTCAAAGTTCTGCTTGCGCAGGCACTGTTCGGAAATCCGGATATTCTGCTGCTCGACGAGCCGACGAACCACCTGGATCTGGATGCGATCGCATGGCTTGAGGAGTTTTTGATCAACTTTGACAATACGGTAATCGTGGTATCCCATGACCGTTATTTCTTAAATAAAGTCTGCACACAGACAGCGGATATTGACTATGGCAAGATCCAGCTCTACGCCGGAAACTATGATTTCTGGTTCCAGTCCAGCCAGCTGCTGATCAAGCAGATGAAGGAAGCAAACAAGAAGAAAGAGGAAAAGATCAAGGAGCTGCAGGAATTTATTTCACGATTCAGTGCCAACGCTTCCAAATCCAAACAGGCTACTTCCAGAAAGAGAGCGCTGGAGAAAATTCAGCTTGACGAGATGCGTCCGTCCAGCCGTAAGTATCCGTACATCGATTTCCGCCCGAACCGTGAGATCGGAAACGAAGTTCTGATGGTAGAGGGATTAAGCAAGACCATCGACGGTGTGAAGATGCTGGATAATATCACCTTTACGCTGGGACGCGAGGACAAAGTAGCGTTTGTAGGCGGAAATGAGCAGGCGATCACAACACTGTTCAAGATTCTTGCCGGTGAGATGGAGCCGGATGAGGGTACTTACAAATGGGGCGTAACAACGTCTCAGGCGTACTTCCCGAAAGATAACACCAAGGAATTTGACTCCGATCTTACCATTGCGGACTGGCTGACACAGTACTCCGAGATCAAGGATGCTACGTATGTGCGCGGATTCCTGGGACGTATGCTCTTTGCGGGCGAGGACGGCGTAAAGCGCGTGCGCGTGCTTTCAGGAGGAGAGAAGGTGCGCTGCCTGCTTTCCAAGATGATGATCTCTGGTGCCAACATTCTGATGCTCGATGAGCCGACGAACCACCTGGATATGGAGTCTATCACAGCACTTAACAACGGACTGATCAAGTTCCCGGGCGTTATTCTCTTTGCGTCACACGACCATCAGTTTGTTCAGACCACGGCAAACCGTATCATGGAGATCGTGCCGGGCGGCGCTCTCATCGACAAGATCACAACGTACGACGAGTACCTTGCAAGCGATGAGATGGCAAGAAAACGCCAGGTTTACACCATGCAGGAAGAGGACAATTAATAAAGCTTCGGCTGTCGAAATACGCAGAGAGCTCCGGCAAATGCCGGAGCTTTTTGTATTTTAACGAAAACATGGCGTGAATTTTTAAGGAATCATGGACATCGGTGAAAATCGGTGTTATAATATAGGACAGCTTAAAGATTATTAAGTACTTTTAAGGAGGAAAACATAATGGCTAGAAAAATGAAAACCATGGATGGTAATCATGCAGCCGCTCACGCATCTTATGCGTATTCTGACGTAGCTGCTATCTATCCTATCACTCCATCCTCTGTTATGGCAGAAGCTACAGATGAATGGGCGACACAGGGAAGGAAGAATATCTTCGGACAGGAAGTTCAGGTAACTGAGATGCAGTCCGAGGCAGGTGCTGCAGGCGCTGTTCACGGTTCCCTTGCGGCAGGTGCGCTGACCACAACGTACACCGCTTCCCAGGGACTTCTTCTGATGATCCCGACCCTGTACAAGATCGCCGGCGAGCAGTTACCGGGTGTATTCAACGTATCTGCACGTGCACTGGCAAGCCACGCACTTTCCATTTTCGGTGACCATTCCGACGTATATGCATGTCGTCAGACAGGCGCAGCTATGCTGTGTGAGTCTTCTGTACAGGAAGTTATGGACCTGACACCGGTTGCACACTGTGCTGCAATCAAAGGTAAAGTTCCGTTCATCAACTTCTTCGATGGATTCCGTACATCTCATGAGATCCAGAAGATCGAGACATGGGATTATGAAGACTTAAAGGATCTGGTAGATATGGACGCGGTAGACGCATTCAGAAAACATGCGTTAAATCCGAATCATCCGTGCCAGAGAGGTTCTGCACAGAACCCGGATATCTTCTTCCAGGCAAGAGAGGCCTGCAACGAGTACTATGATGCCCTTCCGGCAATCGTGCAGGAGTACATGGACAAAGTTAACGAGAAGATCGGAACAGACTACAAACTGTTCAACTACTACGGAGTTGCTGACGCTGAGCATGTAATCATCGCTATGGGTTCTGTATGTGAGACAATCGAGGAGACCATCGACTACCTGATGGCAGCAGGCGAGAAAGTCGGCGTTGTTAAAGTACGTCTGTACAGACCGTTCTGTGCACAGGCATTAATCGATGCTATTCCGGATTCTGTTAAGGTTA
>CALWBA010000092.1 GCA_944375815.1 uncultured Lachnospiraceae bacterium
GCTTCGGCCCTGGTGCTGTACACTGCGGCGGCGATGAGCCCGTAGGACTTACGGAAGTATTCGGGCAAGAAAGAGGCGGTGAGCTGTTTATTGAGCATTACCGTTTTGTACATGATGAACTGGCCGCGCTTGGCTGTACCATGATGATGTACGCTGACTTTTTCGCACCTCCATGGGGAGACTATGCAGTACCGGTTACACGCGCCAGAGAGCTGCCTGAGGACACGGAGTTCGTTTTCTGGGATTACGGTGTGCGTGAATCGTATCCGTTCGTGGATGCACTGCATAATCAGAAAATACGGATGTATCTTTCACCGGGATCCTGGACATGGAAACGCTTTTCCTGCGATATCCGTCAGTGCTATGAAAACACAAGAGGACTTTTAAAAGCAGATGCCGGCCGCAGTCTTGGAATGATCATGTCGTCCTGGGCAGACGGCGGCGATACCCTGCGTGATCTGATGATACCCGGCGTGCTGATCGGTGCAAATTTCTGTTGGGCACCGTCTTCAAGATACGATTATGATACGATTTATAATGTGATTCACAGGAGCCTTTACGGTTTTGATGCACAGCAGGCAGCACTTCTGGAGCCGATTTATCACCATGACCGTACAGTAAACAGGGCAGATGAGCATGAATTCAAGATGGAAATGTTCCGCAGTCCGTTCGAACCGGTCACATTCAAAGATAAAGAGCATATTCAGATGCTTCAGCAGGTACTGGAAAAAGCACAGGCGGACTATGAATCTCTTACGCCCGAAAGAAACCATGCTGCGTTTGATACGCTTCGGCTGACACTTGCGCGCGCACGGTTTACAGCAGATAAGATTGCTCTGCTGCCCTGGTCTCGTCCGCAGACAATTGAGGAGGGCAGCCGTTATGCTGCAGGTGCACTTCGGCTGTGCGGAGAACTTCAAACAGTGAAAGCTCTGCATGAGAAACTGTGGCATGAAACAAGCCGTGAGTCTGAATGGCAGCTCTGTGCGTGCCGCTATGATGATTTATGCGATGAACTGACAAGGTTTGCGCGGAATGTTGTTCTGCGCAGATATTACGACAGAGATTTCTAAAAACAGAGATAAAAAGAGAGCGGTTCCGCGGAGCATACCATAATTCCGGATCCGCTCTCTTTTGAACTTATATCCGTTTAAGAAAAAAGAAAGGATGGTAAGATGAAAATTAAATATCTCGGCACGGCGGCTTTTGAGGGAGTGCCTTCTTTATTCTGTACCTGCAGAGTCTGCCAGAAGGCAAGAAAGACGGGAGGGCATGAACTGCGTTCCCGATCTCAGGCAATAATTAATGAGGACCTGCTTTTAGACTTTCCTCCGGATACAGTCTGGCATTCCCAGCGTTTTGGACTGGACTGGACAAAAATCAGTGACTGTCTGATTACACATGATCACAGCGATCATTTATATCCGGAAGATGCTCTGATGGCTGTGGAGGGATACAGTCATCACCACAGGCCAATTCACTTCTATGCTGCGCAGAGCGGATATAAAAGACTTATGGAATTTGTCCCTTTTTCCGAGACAGCGGGAGCTGCAATCTCCCTGGTAGTACCTGGCAGACGTTTTCATGCAGGAGAAGGAGACCGATATTCTGTACTGCCGCTGCGCGCAAACCACGAGGAGTCGACTTCTCCCGTCATTTACTCTATTGCCTGCGAAGGCAAACGGATGCTCTATGCGCATGACACGGGTGTTTTTTATGAGGATACATGGAAAGGACTGAAAGAAGAAGGCAGATATGATCTTGTTTCCATGGACTGTACCGGATGCCTTGAAAAAAGCGGACCGGATTATCATATGTGCCTGAGAGATATCCGCAGGGTGCTGGAAAAGATGCGAGAGGAAAAACTGACAGACGAAAAAACGACAGTGGTCCTGAACCACTTTTCGCATAATGGGGGACTTACATACGAGGAGATGTGTCGTGAAGTGGAAGAAGAAGGGATGATTGTGGCCTATGACGGACTGGAAATTGTGATTTGATGTTTTACATCGCTTGTAATCTTTCTGCACCCCGCGTATAATGATATCATAAGGGGAAACCATACCCAAAAGGCTTTCCCAAAAAGCAACGGAAGGAAGTATGACGATGATAATTGAGAATCAATCTTTTGATGAGGAGCGTGCCCTCTATAACAGCCATGGAGTGATGATACGGAACTGTTCATTTGACGGTCCGGCTGACGGCGAAAGTGCATGTAAGGAGTCTTCACAGCTTACTGCGGAGAATTGCTATTTTAATCTGCGCTATCCGTTCTGGCATGACCGCGGACTGAAAATTTCCGGATCGGAAATGACGGAGAACTGTCGGGCAGCACTGTGGTATTCAGACGGGATTGAGATCACGGATTCAAAATTGTATGGAATTAAGGCACTGCGTGAGTGCAGCGATGTAGTGATACGCAGCTGTGATATTATTTCTCCTGAGTTCGGCTGGTCCGTGCGGGGAATCCGAATGGAGGATACTGCGGCAATCAGCGAGTATTTTATGATGCGCTCAGAGAACCTTACGTTTACAAATGTGAACTTTAAGGGTAAATATTCGTTTCAGTATATCAGAAATGCTGTTTTTGATCACTGTACTTTTGATACCAAGGACGCATTCTGGCATGGAGAGAATGTCGTTGTGCGCAACAGTACGATAAAGGGTGAGTATCTGGCATGGTATTCCGATGGTCTGACACTGGAAAACTGCCGGATTATCGGTACACAGCCGCTGTGTTACTGTCGGAATCTGAAGCTTATAAACTGTGAGATGATAGATACAGATTTATGCTTTGAAAAGTCGGATGTGGAGGCAGTGATTACAACACCGGTACTGAGTATCAAGAATCCGAAGTCCGGCACAATCCGTGTTCCGTCCGTTGGAGAGATTATCCGGGATGACAGTGAATCTAAGGGAACGATTCTCGTTGGAAACGATCAGGTATAAAGAGAGGAGACTGATACGTATGAAAGCAAAGTATATCACAATCGAGAGAGAATACGGCAGCGGCGGCACAAAGGCCGCGCGCCTGCTCGCACAGCGGACAGGTATTCCCTGCTATGGTCAGGAGATTCTGGAAGGTGTATCAAAAAAGTATGATGTCTCGGTGGACAGGATTCAGGCGTACGAGGAGTCTGCGACAAACAGCTTTCTATACTCCATTTATATGATGACGCGGGCTGCAGCCGGAAGCAGCGATATGCTTTCGCCGGAGGGTCATATTTATGTTGCTGAGCAGGAAATGATCCGCCGATTTGCCGCTGAAGGATCCGCTATTTTTCTGGGTCACTGCGCAGCTGAAGCTTTAAGGGGCCAAAAGGGCGTTGTAAAGGTATTTATCCGGTGCAGCAGCGACGATATGAAGAGACAGCGAATTATTAATGAGTACGGCATCAGCGCTGAGAGTGCAGACACGGTCAGAAAGAAATTTGACAAGAAGCGATCGAATTACTATTATGCTAATACAACGAAGAAATGGGAAGATCTGAGAAATTATGACGTTGTGCTTGACAGTGCTGTGCTAGGCATTGACGGATGCGCAGACATTCTGGAGCAGCTGCTGAAGTAAAGCTGCGCTCTGATGTAAATGAAATGACTGAATGAGTTCAGGAGGTTTTAGTTTGACTACGAGAGAGGAAGCGCTTGCATACGGTCTGTCTTTTCCGGATACATATCAGGAGGCGCCGTTTCACGATCAGAACTGGCAGCTTGTACGGGTGAAGGGAAGCAGGAAGGCATTTCTGTGGACGTATGAGAGGAACGGATATATAAATTTGAATGTAAAAGCGGATCCCCAGTGGCGTGATTTCTGGAGAAGCGCGTATCCTGCAGTGACGGCAGGATACCATCAGAACAAGGAGCACTGGAATACGATTATACTGGACGGAACGATTCCGGACCAGGATATCCGGCGTATGATAGCAGAGAGCTACGATCTGGCAGCAGATACACCGACAAAGCGGATCTATGAGGCGGTAAAGAAAATCCCCAGGGGGCAGGTTGCAACATACGGACAGGTTGCCGCACTTGCCGGCAACCCGAGAATGGCAAGGGCAGTTGGAAATGCGCTTCACCGAAATCCTGATCCTGTCGGTATTCCCTGCTATCGGGTGGTGAATGCCAAAGGCGAACTTTCCGGGGAATTCGCCTTCGGCGGTTCCGGCGCGCAGGCCAAGCTTCTTGCAGATGACGGTATCGAAGTTACAGACGGAAGAGTTGATCTTAAAAAATACGGCCTCAAGGCTGCTCACAAGGTATAACAGAGTATCGTGTAGCCGTGGGAACTGTGACATATGTGCGAAGAATTATGAAAAAGGGGAATCTAAATGAAATATCCTAAAATGATATTATTTGATTACGGACATACTCTTTTGTATGAACCTGGTTGGGATTCTGTTAGAGGAAATGAGGAACTTTTGAAATATGTTACAAAGAATCCGAATAACTGCACTCTTGATGACGTCAGAAAAGGTGCAGAACTGATTTTCGGAAAACATATCGAAAAGGTCCGTAAAATAGGTTATGATATTTCAGGTCAGGTTGGCGATAAAGTGT
>CALWBA010000093.1 GCA_944375815.1 uncultured Lachnospiraceae bacterium
ACTCGCGTAACATTCCATCTCGGTGAGATTGAAGGAAAAATTGACAGCACGGTCCGGTTTACAATGGGGGAAGGGCCGCAGGAATTTGAAACCTGGAATCTGCAGAGTCTCAGATACCTCACCGTTACAGTGTCGAACCTGACTTCTGCAGTTGTGATTTCCAAATTGTATATGCAGACGTCCTGCTATCCCATATCACAGGAAGGTTCTTTTTGCTGCTCCGATGAGCTGCTGAACCGGATTTATGAGGCAGGAAAGTATACGCTTCGTTTCTGCAGACAGGATTACCATCTGGATTCTCCGATTCATCAGGAGGCGCTGGGCTGCACCGGAGACTATATGATTGAGAGCCTTATGAATTATTATACCTTCTCAGATCCGCGGCTGACCCGTCTGGATATCTGGCGTACCGCTCAGATCCTGCGCGCTCACGATGGGTTCATGTTCCACACCAGCTACAGTCTTCTGTATTTGCAGATGATCTGGGACTATTACCGGTTTACCGGAGATCTGGAAGCCGTACTGGACATCATGGACGTGATCGAGCTTCTTCTTAAACGCTTTGAAGGTTATCTGGGAGAAAAGGGTGTGATCGAAAACGCTCCCAACTATATGTTCATGGACTGGGTACCGGCAGATGGTTTTAATCTGCATCATCCTCCGAAAGCTATGGGACAGGCATATCTGACAGCCATTTATTATCATGCACTGGAATTGGGGGCTTCCCTTTTTGCTGAGGCAGGCCGTGACGGAGAAGCAAAATACTGGATGGAAAAGAGGATTCCTCTGAAAAAGGCATTTCAGGAGGCTTTCTGGGAGGAAGAGCGCGGTCTGTACTGCGACGGAATTCCGGGAACGGAAAAATCAGAGGATTTCTGGCTGCCTGACAATGTGCCGAAGAAATATTTCAGCCAGCACACGAATTCTCTGGCTGTTCTTTACGGAATTGCGCCGGCAGAACTGAGGAAAGAAATCATGAAAAAAGTCATGACCGATTCCACCCTGATTCAGGCACAGCCGTATTTTATGCACTTTGTTCTGAATGCCCTGGGAGAAGCGGGCCTGTTTGAAGAATACGGACTGGACCAGATCCGCCGGTGGAAAGCTCCGCTGGATGAGTGTCCCGGTACGCTCAAGGAAGTCTGGGCTGGATTCGACTGCGATTATTCGCATGCATGAGGAGGAACTCCTACCTTCCAGCTGCCGGCCCGGGTGCTGGGAATTTCTCCTGCGGAACCTGGTATGAAGGCGGTAGAAATATCACCGCAGCCGGGGAATCTGGAGTGGGCAAAAGGACAGGTTCCAACGCCTTACGGAATGATTGGCGTTTCGATCCGGAGTGTCGGGGGGAATCTTTCCCTATGTGTAAATATTCCCGAGGAAATCCGCCTGGAAATTCCAAACAGGGAACGGTTTGCTTCCATCCGTGTGAATGGTGAGGAGCAGAAAGAGGGGAGTATCAGTTAAAAATATTCTAAGAAAAAGAGACGAAATATAGGATCGTCTCTTTTTTTTGCGGTATGACAGGAACAACTTGCTCTTTACATCACGAAAAAAGAGAGTTATAATAGACGACGCCGGCAAATAGTTATAATTCTAACAGTTTGAATTATAAACAAAAATGATACAGGAGAGAAACATGGACGGGACATATCACTACATGCTGATGTCAAATCACCTGCTGTTGCAGAAGAAGCTTCTGACGGTACTGAAGGATACGGGTCTTACTCTGGGACAGCCCAAAGTGCTCGACTATCTGGGGGAACATAACGGTGCCAGCCAGAAAGATATTGCTGCATGCTGCCATATCGAGGCCGGATCGCTGACTTCCGTATTAAACAGAATGGAAGAGAGCGGCCTTGTGCAGCGGAGAACTCTGAACGGGAACCGCCGCAGTTATTTTGTCTTTCTGACAGAAGAGGGGGAACGGCTTTACAAAGTAGTTCAGGAAGCGTTTGAAGATCTGGAAAAAGAAGTTTTTCGCGGAATATCAGAGCAGGAAAAAAATCAGTTTATGGAAACATTTCTGAAGATTTATAAAAATATGGGAGAGCAGTCTCCTGATTCAATGAAAGGAGCAGATAAATAATGGAAAAAGTAAAACGATATCTTGTATTTCTGGTCGGGCTGTTTATTAACGCGCTGGGTGTCAGCCTGATCACACTGGCGGATCTCGGCACATCACCGATTTCATCCATACCGTATGTTCTCAGCCTGAATTTCTCCATGACACTGGGAGAATTTACGATTATATTCAGTATGCTGCTGATCGTACTTCAGCTGATCATACTGAGAAAAAATTTTAAACCTGAGCATTTTCTGCAGATCCCGATTTCTGTGCTGTTCGGATACTTTATCGATATGACGATGGCAATGATGTATTTTGTTGATCCGCAGACATATCCTGGAAAATTAATGGCACTGCTTGCAGGGTGTGTGATTCTCGGTTTTGGTGTCTATCTGGAAGTTGCTGCGAACGTTGCCATGCTGCCGGGAGAATCTTTTGTACGTGCCGTTTCCAGCACATGGAAGACAGAATTCGGAACGACAAAAGTTGCCTTTGATATATCAATGACAGTGATAGCGGCAGCACTCTCGTTCCTCCTTGCCTTCCAGCTGGATGGTGTCAGAGAGGGAACTGTAATTGCAGCTCTTCTCGTAGGTCTGATTGCCCGGGCATTCGGCAGAATGATCAGCATGATACCGCGCCCGCAGGTGCAGTAACCCCTTTATATGGCTTAAATCTCCTCGGGATATTTTATTCCCCAGGAGTTCCTGAGCTCAGTCATAATCCTCATTACATCTGAAGTATAATCCAGATGCATTTCATTTTCTCCGCCTGAGACGGCTTGCTCCATATCGCGGATTTCATAACAGAGGGCCTCTGCGGTGCTGCCGCAGGAAATGGTTTCCTTTGTGCCGTCAGCGGTGTATGTAATCACGGCGCATTCCGCTCTTGGGTAATCATAAATTTCGACATAACCCTTTTCAAACACTACGGTTCCGCGCTTAGGCTGTTTTGCGTGGAGCGACAGTAAGGCGGATGCCATCTCTCCGGCAGGATTCATCAGAAGGATGGATGCCTGCTCGTCCACGCCGCTCGGCGCAAGTTTTACCTGTGAGGTGATCTGATCCGGCGCTTCAGACAGAAACCACCGGATGAAAGAAAGCGCATAGACGCCGATATCAAGCAGTGCACCGCCTGCCAGATCCGGATTAAAAAAGCGGTTTGCCATGTCGTACTTCTTATAGCTGCCGAAGTTCATCTGCACCATTTTAAGCGCCCCCAGTTTCCCTTCTGCTGTTATTGCATGCAGTTTTTTATATAACGGCATATGATAAATCGTCATTGCTTCCGCCAGAACCACGTGATGTTCCTCTGCAAGCTGCTTTGCCTGCGCAAGTTCAGATGAATTCAGAGTGACGGATTTCTCGCAGAGCACGTGTTTTCCATGCTGCAGCGCTTCCCTCAGATAGGGAATGTGCTTATTGTGCGGCGTTGCAATATATACAATGTCAATATTCTCATCTTCCAAAAGTTCCCGGGGACTCTGGTAAACCCTGTTAATACCATATTTTTCCGCAAAGGCAGCAGCGTTCTGGTACGTTCTGTTTGCCACACCAAAGATCTGCACTCCCATTCTGTTCATTGCCTGTGCGAACTCATTTGCAATAGAGCCGCATCCTAAAATTGCCCATCGATACGTATTCATATCCTACCTCCTGATGAATCATTGCAGTTATGAAAGCTGCCGTTTTTATTATACGTGTTTTTCCCTGTGATCTCAACCGCCGGTATGTCATTTGCATTCTTTTCAAATAATAGATTGACTTTTATACCGCAGAATAGTATGCTGTTTTTATATAGTTGCGTGTACAATAATTGTATACGCAATGGTTACGAAAAGGGGTGGAAGCTGTTTGAAAAAAGTGTTTTTTTATTTGCGCCCGCACGTCCCGCGGATGATTCTGGGAGTTACGATTAAGTTTACAGGTACAATCATGGATCTGTTTCTGCCGTGGATTCTCTCTTATCTGATCGATGTGATCGTGCCCAGGAAGCATATGTCAGAGATCCTGTTTTTCGGATTCCTCATGCTTGTATGTTCGGTGATTGCCTGGTCAGGAAATGTCATTGCCAACCGTATGGCATCCCGCGTGGCAAGGGATACGACCCAGCGCCTGCGTCACGATCTGTTCAGCAGGATTTCGTATCTCTCCTGCAGCCAGACAGACTCGTTTACAATCGCATCCCTGGAGTCGCGTCTGACTTCCGATACGTATAATATTCATCAGATGATCGGTATGATGCAGAGGCTGGGAATCCGTGCACCGATTCTGCTTCTGGGAGGCATCACCATGTCTATGTTTATGGAGCCGGTTCTGACGCTCGTACTGCTGGCAGTGCTGCCGTTTGTAGCGGTTACGGTGTTTTACATTTCACGGCGCGGCATTCCGATGTACAGCCAGCTTCAGCGTGCAGTCGACCGTATGGTGCGTGTGGTGCGGGAAAATGCTTCCGGTATCCGCGTGATCAAGGCTCTTTCGAAGACGGAGTATGAGAAGGAGCGCTTTAAGGCAGCCAATGAAAACATTGTTGAGAAGGAGACCAGGGCATCCGTTACAATGGCAGCGAGTAATCCGCCGATGAACCTGTTATTAAATGCAGGGCTTACGCTGGTGGTGGTGGCAGGCGCGGTCCGCGTCGACGCCGGAAAGACGCAGACGGGTACGATTCTGGCATTTCTTACGTATTTTACCATCATTTTAAATGCAATGCTGTCCATCAACCGTATGTTCATGCTGTTTTCCAAAGGCTCTGCTTCTGCAAGGCGTATCAGTGAAGTGCTGGATGCACCGGAAGATCTGAGGGTTCTGGAAAAGAACCATGAAGACACGGAATATCATGTGCTGTTCGATCATGTTTCCTTTTCTTATCATGCCGGGCGGCCTGATGTGATTTCTGATATTTCCTTTGCGCTAAAGCGCGGGGAGACACTTGGCATTATCGGCGCGACCGGCTGCGGCAAGAGTACAATTATCAATCTGCTGATCCGTTTTTATGACGCAGATAAAGGCATGATACGCATTAACGGCGATGATATCCGCTCGATTCCTTCTCAAAAGCTGCACGAAAAGTTCGGAATTGTGTTCCAGAACGACATTTTGTTTGCAGATACAATAGAAGAAAACATCCGTTTCGGACGTGAGGTTTCAAAAGAGGATATCAGAAATGCGATTGCATGTGCGCAGGCAGAGCCGTTTATTGACGAACTCGGAGAGGGGACGGACTACCGGCTTGCAATCCGGGGTTCAAATCTGAGCGGAGGGCAGAAGCAGAGAGTTCTGATTTCCAGAGCACTTGCCGTACATCCGGAAATTCTGATACTCGACGATTCCTCCAGTGCGCTTGATTACCAGACAGATGCGCGGCTGCGCCAGGCGCTGGCAAAGAATTTCAGCGGCACAACAACCATTATTGTGGCGCAGAGGGCAAGTTCCATCCGCCATGCGGATCACATATTGATGCTGGAGAACGGCAGAGAGATCGGATATGGTACGCACGATGAACTGATGAAGTCGTGTGAACCATACCGCAGGATCAGTATTTCACAGATGGGAGGTGACAGTTATGAAGCATCCGTCTAAAGACACGAACGGACCGAAGAGTACTTTTTCCTTCTTCGGGAAGGCGCCTGTATCTGAAGATGATGAAAAGTACCGCAAAGAGAAGCCAAAGGATCGCCGGTACGTACTGATCCGTCTGTGGGGATATCTGTACAGATATAAATGGCTTTTGATTCTTGCGCTGTTTCTTACAGTCACAGGCAACCTGCTCGGACTCGTCGGACCGATGCTCTCCGGATATGCTATCGATGCGATTCACGGGCCTGGAAATGTGGATTTTCCGAAAGTATTCTTCTATGCGGCAATGATGATTATATTTTATGCGGTCTCTTCACTGCTCACGTACATTCTGACCCGAATTACAATTAATTTCAGCCAGAAAATCATTTATCAGATGCGGAAAGATGTGTTT
The DNA here is from genome assembly GCA_944375815.1 of uncultured Lachnospiraceae bacterium. GTDB lineage: Bacteria > Bacillota > Clostridia > Lachnospirales > Lachnospiraceae > Egerieimonas_A. Next base: position 6,041 of record CALWBA010000093.1, read on the forward strand.
GATAAGTTGATGAAGCTTCCGGTCGGATATTTTGACCGGACGCAGACCGGCGATATTGTCAGCCGCATTTCTTATGATATTGATACGGTAAACGCATCTCTTTCAAATGATCTGCTGCAGATCTGTACGAGTGTTATTACCGTTGTCGGCTCTTTGATTATGATGCTGATGATAGCACCGCTGCTGGTTTCCGTGTTTGTGATCACAATTCCCGCGTCGATTTTTCTGACCAAATATATGACGAGACGGGTACGCCGGCTTTTCAGAAAGCGATCAGCGAAGCTGGGTGAACTCAACGGCTATTCCGAGGAGATTATCAGCGGGCAGAAGACGATCAAAGCGTACCATCAGGAGGAGACGATGATCGGACGGTTTGATCAGAAAAATACAGAGGCAGTCGACGCATATTATAATGCCGATTACTACGGAAGCATGACGGGACCATCCGTAAACTTTATCAACAATCTGTCGCTGTCACTTGTCAGTGTGCTGGGAGCAGTGCTGTATCTCTTTGAGAGTATTTCTCTCGGCAACCTTTCGTCATTTGTACTGTATTCGAGAAAGTTCTCCGGACCGATCAATGAGGCTGCCAATATTCTGAGTGAACTGCAGTCTGCCACAGCTGCGGCTGAGCGTATTTTCCGTCTGATAGACGAAGCTCCGGAACCTGCCGATGCTCCGGACGCGAAGGAACTGACAGATGTGCGGGGAGATGTACAGATGAAGCACGTGCGTTTCGGTTACCTGCCGGGACAGACAATTATTCACGATTTAAGTTTCCACGCACAGCCCGGAAGCCTGACCGCAATTGTCGGTCCGACGGGAGCCGGAAAGACAACGCTCATTAATCTGCTGATGCGCTTTTATGATCCTCAGTCCGGATCCATCACGGTTGATGGAAAGGAAATTTCGGGACTTACCAGGAGCAGCCTGCGCCGTGCCTATACTATGGTGCTTCAGGATACCTGGCTGTTTACCGGAACCATTTATGAGAATATTTCGTACGGAAAAGAGGATGCCACAATGGACGATGTTGTGCGTGCATGTAAGGCGGCGCATATTCATGAGGCGATCATGCAGATGCCCAACGGTTATGACACCATGCTTACAGGCGACGGTTCGGGACTCTCCAAGGGACAAAAACAGATGCTCACGATTGCCCGGGCCATGCTGCCGGACTCAAAGATGCTGATTCTCGATGAGGCAACCTCAAACGTTGATACGCAGACAGAGGAAAAGATTCAGCTCGCGATGCGGGAGCTGATGAAGGGGAAGACATGTTTCGTCATTGCGCACCGCCTGTCTACAATTCAAAATGCGGATCATATTCTCGTAGTTCAGGACGGAGATATCACAGAGCAGGGAACACATGATACGCTGCTGCGGCAGGACGGACTGTATTCCAGGCTTTACTATTCGCAGTTTCAGTAATGAAAATGAATAATTCTGTTGACAATTAAAACGGGTTGTGCTATATTATACGAAAATTTAATGCAATAAACCGTTGAAGCGGAGAAAACGGCAATGATGCCTCTACAGAGAACCTGCGGTGCTGAGAATCAGGTGAGAAACAAGTTGTCAAATGGACCGCTGAGGGCGCAGTCAAATGGGAACTCCCAGAGTATTCTGCGACGTGCAGGCATACGTCAGTTGCCGGGGATATGTTGGTATCCTGCTAAGTGCACGGGTCATACCGTGAATCAAGGTGGCACCGCGGATCGCAGTGTATTTTCCAAATATGTACTGTATTCGTCCTTGATGGAATGGATCATTCTGTCAGGGACGTTTTTTTATACTCCTCTGACAGATGGTCAGAGGAGTATTTTTATTTGGAGGTACAGAGTATGAGAATTTTACCGAGCTTCAATGATGTAAAAAGAATTGCAGATACCGGCCAATATAATATCCTGCCGGTCAGCTGTGAGATTCTTTCAGATTTCACGACGCCTATTGAAGTCGTGAGAATCCTGAAAAATGTATCCACCCATTGCTTTCTGCTGGAATCTGCGCAGGCTAACGAAGCCTGGGGGCGCTATAGCTTTCTCGGCTTCGATCCCAAGCTGGAAATAACCTGTATAAACGGGGAAATGAAAATTGGAAATCTGAAGGTAAAGACAGACGCTCCGTCCGCCTATCTGCGGCAGATCCTTGCTGATTACAAAAGTCCCCGTTTTGCGTATCTCCCCTCTTTTACAGGAGGACTGGTGGGTTATTTTTCCTATGATTATCTTGGATACAGCGAGCCTGCTGTAAGAAATAAAGCGGAAGATACGGAAGCATTTCAGGATGTCGATCTGATGTTGTTTGATAAGGTTATCGCCTTTGACCATCTCCGGCAAAAAATTATTCTTATTGCGAATATGAATCTCAGCGATATAGAAGTCGGATATAACAAGGCTGTCATGGAGCTGAAACAACTGGCGGAACTGCTTCGGAACGGAGAAAAGAAGAAAGAGCCGGGCGGAAAGCTGCTGGGCGATGTTACACCATTATTTAATAAGAGCCAGTTTTGCGGCATGGTTGAAAAAGCGAAGCGATTTATCCGTGAGGGAGATATTTTCCAGATTGTCCTGTCAAATCGCCTGAGTGCTCCTTTCGAAGGAAGTCTGCTCAACACCTACCGTGTATTGCGCACCATCAATCCTTCTCCGTATATGTTTTATTTCGCGGGAACAGATGTAGAGATTGCCGGAGCTTCTCCCGAAACACTGGTCAAACTGGAAAACGGCGTACTGCACACCTTTCCTCTTGCAGGGACAAGACCAAGAGGCAAAACAGAGCAGGAGGACAGGGCGCTGGAAACGGAACTTCTGGCCGATGAAAAAGAACTGGCAGAACACAACATGCTGGTAGATTTAGGGCGGAATGATCTGGGAAAGATCAGCAGATTTGGTACAGTGCAGGTGGAAAAGCTCCGCTTTATCCAGCGATTTTCTCACGTAATGCATATCGGTTCCACGGTGCGCGGTGAGATTCGTGAAGATAAAGACGCGCTGGATGCCATGGAAGCAGTGCTTCCTGCCGGAACTTTGTCCGGCGCGCCGAAGATCAGGGCCTGTCAGCTGATTGGAGAACTGGAAAACAACAAACGCGGAATCTATGGCGGTGCTGTCGGATACATTGATTTCACAGGAAATATGGATAATTGTATTGCTATCCGTATCGTCTATAAGAAAAAAGGCAGGGTCTTCGTAAGGAGCGGAGCGGGAATCGTAGCAGATTCTGATCCCGAAAAAGAATTTGAAGAATGTCTGAATAAAGCCAGATCTTCGCTGACGGCATTGAAGCTTGCCCAGGAGGTGGAAGGATGATTCTCTTAATTGATAATTACGACAGTTTTTCTTACAATCTGTACCAGCTCATCGGTGAGATTGACCCGGATATCCGGGTCATCCGCAATGATGAAATGACGGCAGAGGAAATCAGAAGTCTGAATCCGGACCGTATTATTCTGTCACCAGGTCCGGGCAGACCTGAAGATGCAGGCATTATTATTGAAATTGTAAAAAAGCTGGGAAAAGATACTCCGATCTTAGGTGTTTGTCTCGGCCATCAGGCCATCTGCGCAGCTTTCGGCACAACCATTGGCCATGCGAAGAAACTGATGCATGGAAAACAGTCAGCAGTCAGATTGGATGCCGCATGCCCGCTGTTTGAGAACTGCCCGGGAACCGCTGCAGTTGCGCGGTATCATTCTCTTGCGGCAGAGGCTGACACTATTCCGGAGTGTCTGAAAATCACTGCAAGCACCGTCGATGGAGAAGTTATGGCAGTACAGCACAAAGAATATCCCATCTATGGCGTACAGTTTCACCCGGAATCGATTTTGACACCGGACGGAACCCAAATGCTGAGAAATTTTATTAAGGAGTGTTGAAGTATGATCAAAGAAGCCATCGTAAAAATTGTCAACAAAGAAGACCTGACCTATGATGAGGCATATGCTGTGATGAACGAGATTATGAGCGGTGAAACGTCAGCTACACAAAACGCAGCATTTCTGGCTGCGCTGTCCACAAAAAGCGCCCGAGCAGAGACAACGGATGAAATTGCAGGCTGTGCCGCCGCTATGCGGGCACATGCTGCAAAAGTAGAGACGGGAATGGAGCTTTTTGAAATTGTGGGTACGGGAGGCGATAATGCAAACAGCTTCAATATTTCAACCACCTCCGCTCTTGTTGCGGCGGCGGGCGGCATGAAGGTGGCCAAGCATGGAAACCGTGCTGCCTCCTCAAAATGCGGTACTGCAGACTGCCTGGAGGCGCTGGGCGTCAATATATATCAGAGTCCGAAGCGGTGCGTTGAACTTTTAAGGGATGTCGGAATGTGCTTCTTCTTTGCGCAGAAGTACCATACCTCGATGAAGTATGTGGGGGCCATTCGAAAAGAGCTGGGATTCCGCACGGTATTCAATATTCTCGGTCCCCTCACCAATCCCGGAACACCATCCATGCAGCTGCTTGGAGTGTATGATGAATATCTGGCAGCGCCACTGGCACAGGTACTGATTCAGCTGGGTGTCCGCCGCGGTATGGTAGTTTATGGCCGGGATAAGCTGGATGAAATTTCCATGAGCGCACCTACCGCTGTCTGCGAGATCCGGGACGGATGGTTTAAATCTTCTGTGATAGCGCCGGAAGACTTTGGGTTTGCGCGATGCACCAAAGAGGATCTGAAAGGCGGCACACCTGAGGAAAATGCCGCAATTACGCGGGAAATTTTACAGGGCATGCCGGGGCATAAGCGAAATGCTGTCCTGATGAACGCAGGAGCGGCGCTTTATATTGGCGGAAAAGCCGATTCGATGCAGGACGGTATT
>CALWBA010000094.1 GCA_944375815.1 uncultured Lachnospiraceae bacterium
GGCATACCTGCTTCCGGTCCGATGTCTCCCAGACCCAGAACCGCGGTTCCGTCTGTAACTACTGCCACCATGTTGTGACGTCTTGTATATACGTAAGACAGATCTACATTCTCAGAAATCTTCAGGCACGGCTCCGCAACACCCGGTGTATACGCTACTGCCAGATCCTCCGGTGTCTCCACCTTTGCACGGCTGACTACTTCAAGCTTACCTGCCCACTCTTCGTGCTGCTTTAAAGCAAATTCTTTCTTGTCCATTGTCTTATTCTCCTCTCTTGTTCATAGGAATCTATTACAGTTCTGCCCTTATGCCAGAGCTTCTTCTGCAAACTCTCTTAAAATCTGTACAGACTGATCCATCTTAGCCTTTTCCTCCGCATTCATCGGAATCTTATGCGTCTGTACGATACCTTCCCAGCCGATACGGCAGGGAAGCGAAACTGCTACGCCTGCCCAATCGCCGAAACTCTCATTTAAAACATGCGCAACCGGAATCAGCGCGTTATCATCCTTCATGATGGTCTCCACAATATTGGAGACTGCCATTGCGATACCATAGAACGTAGCACCCTTAAGTCCAATGACTTCCGCTCCTCCGTTCTTCGTGTTGGCTGCAATTTCTTCATAGTCAAGCTTTACACCCACCTCATCTGCGTATACTTCAAGCGGGCATCCGCCGATATTTGCCGAGCTGAAAATCGGAACCTGGCTGTCTCCGTGCTCACCAAGCACATATGCATTGACATCCTCCACGTTTACGTGCAGTTTCTCGCTGAGAATATGGCGGAATCTCGCAGTATCCAGGGATGTACCGGAACCGATCACTCTCTCTGCAGGCAGTCCGGATACCTGGCGTACTGCCATAGTCATGATGTCTGCCGGATTTGACACCACAAGAATCAGAGGGTTATCCGCATACTTCATAATATTCTCCGTTATGCCCTTTACAATTGAAACATTCGTCTTTGCCAGATCCAGGCGTGTCTGTCCCGGCTTTCTGGCTATTCCTGCAGTGACGATAATCAGCTGAGCATCCGCACACTCTTCATATCCTCCCTGTCTTACCCATACCTGTTTATAAAAACTTGTTCCATGGGCAATGTCCAGCGCCGCACCTTTCGCTCTTTTCTCGTTGATGTCAACCAGTACAATATCATTTGCCTGTATCCTTACCATCAGGGTATAAGCAATCGCCTCACCTACATTCCCCGCGCCGATTACTACTATTTTGTCCTTATGCGCTTTCATGTTTTTCTCCTTCTTGCCTGATTATGATTTGTCAATTTTCAATCCGAAAATACAGCTCTATCATAGTATATTTTACATTTTTTTTCAACTGTTTCCATGTATAAAAATCTATTTTTACAGGACTTTAACAAATTTTTACAGTCCGGATGTGCAGATTGTATGAAGATACCTAAGGTTGGAGCAAGTGTCGTTGACAGCATATATTTCACTGCAGAAGTGAAAAAAAGCTCTGCTGCTCATACTCCTGCCTGCGGGCAAGCGGAGGCATTGTGTTTCCCAGCATCCGCTCTGCCTCCGGTGTACTGTAAAGCCACTTCTCCAGTACACCCGGTTCCAGAATAAGCGGCATTCGATCGTGTACGGGCGATACAGATATATTTGCCGGCACTGTGAGAATGATAAAGCGGTTTTCTCCACCATACAGATTATAAAACCCCGCCAGAAACATTGCGTCTGCATCCGGACGCGTGAATTCTGCTTTCTCCTTGGCCGCGCTCCACTCATAAAATCCGGCGGCAGGAATGATCAGACGGCGATATAAAAAACTCTCCCGGAACATTGGGCGTTCCAGCACAGTCTCAGCGCGTGCATTGATCAGAAGTTTTTTGTCGGTGCCGGGAAGCCCCCAGCGCATCGGCTCAAGAAGCATTCGCTCCGACTGCAGCCGCAGTACAGGCGGCTGCTGAGACGGCACAATATCCATCCGCATCTCCGCAATTCTGTCCGGAATGCGGCACTCAACTGTTTCTGGCAGCCCTCTCCATATTTTGTTATCAATATAAAATCGTCCGCACACAGCACATCCTTCCTTTCCTGTCTCTTCCATGACAGTATGCTCCGTCATTTCAAAGATCATACGTATTTCCTAATTTACCATATCAGTGTAAGGAATACCATAGTGTTTTGATAATTTTATCTTGACTTATTTTCCTTCGGTGTGATATAGTAATCACCGCAAAAAACTTTGGTATATGAAATTGGAAACGATCGGCAGACTGCAGCAGCCGCTGAACAACACAACTTTTTTTGCCGCAAATATATTTTTCGACAAAGGAGAGTCTACGTATGCCAAAGACAAAATTTCAAAATGTTGTTTTTACTATTCTCATGGCATTTGTCATGGTCTATGGAATGATCTGTTACAATATCGCACTCAACCTGGGCGGAATGAGTAATCAGGTTTTTCTGCTCGCTTTTCATGAGCTCATCATTATGCTTCCCGTTGCTTTTATTCTGGAATTTTTTATTGTAGATAAACTGGCCCATATACTGGCAATGCGTATTGTAACACCCGGAGTGGATAAGCCGGTATTTATCGTACTTGCAATCTCAGCGATGATTGTATGCATTATGTGCCCTGTAATGAGTTTTGTGGCAACGCTGCTCTTTAAGGATGCGGGGAGTGAACTTCCTGCTGTATGGCTGCAGACTACAGTTTTGAATTTTCCCATGGCGTTCTTCTGGCAGATGTGCTATGCCGGACCGTTTGTACGGCTGATTTTCCGCACATTATTCAAAAAACAGCTTACTGAACAATGATCGTCTGGAACCGTCTGGAATTTTTTCTCTTGACGGTTCCAGATTTTTTTCTTAAAATAATTTGCAGGCAAACTAAATAGGAGGAATACTATATGAAAAGTGAATCCGAAAATACCGATATCAGTTTCTATATCAAAAAACTGGACAATCATATTCTGCGGCTGAGCCACAGTCTCTATGACCGCAGAGAATTTGGAGAATATTCCCTGATGAACATGTGGGTTGTGGATTTTCTTTACGACCAGAAGCGGGAAATTTATCAAAAGGACGTGGAAGAAGAATTTTTTATTAACCGCGCAACTGCCTCAAAAATGCTCTCTCTCATGGAAAAGAAAGGACTCATCCGCCGTGTCAGTGCAGCGCAGGATGCAAGACTCAAGAAACTGGAACTTCTTCCCGAAGGAATCCGGCTGCATGAGGAATGTAAGTCCATCCGCAGCAGAATTGAGTACACTCTGACAGAAGTTCTGGAGCCCGGAGAGGCCGAGCAGTTTAAGGAAATGTGCCGCCGGATGATGTGCCATCTGCTCCGCTGAACTGCTTCTCAGGAGAACTTATCCAGCAGTTTTCCTGCTTCTAAATAGTTTGCCTGCATACTTTTTTTATTCAAGGAGGTTCTATTACGAATGACGCAAAATGAAACTATATTCAGGGATGCTCCTGTGAGAAAAGCCGTTGCCCAGATGGCAATTCCCACTGTAATTTCATCCCTTGTTCTTGTGGTCTATAATATGGCCGACACCTTTTTCGTAGGTCAGACCCATGACGCCTATCAGGTCGCTGCCGTATCCCTCACAAACCCTGTCTTTGTTATGTATATGGCGATCGCAAATATGCTTGGTATAGGAGGAAGTGCTCTCATTTCCATTCTGCTTGGGCAGAACAGAAAAAAAGAGGCTAAATCCGCCTCTTCCTTCTGCTGCTGGGCATCGCTGGCTTTCGGTGTGCTTCTGGCAGTTCTTATTCTTATCTTTATGGATCCCCTGCTGAAGCTTCTGGGCAGCAGCGATCAGACATATCCGTTTTCCAGAGATTATCTGTTTTATATTGCTCTTGGCGCTCCATTTATTCTGTTTGCCAACACCTTCGGTCATGCTGTCCGCGGGGAGGGTGCCGCAACGGAATCTATGATTGGAGGTATGATCGGAACTGTCGTCAATATCATCCTGGATCCTGTTTTTATTCTGGTCTTTCATATGGGAACAGCCGGAGCAGCCATAGCGACAGTGCTCGGCAATGTCTGCGGCTGCGTCTACTACCTTTTCTATTTTGCGAAAAAAAGCCCTATGCTCTCCATACATATCAGTGCTCTTTTCGCTGCTCCGTCCGCGTGCATCAGAGTACTATCCCTGGGCATTCCTGCCGGAATTAATTCAGGGCTGATGAGCGTTGCCACTGTACTTCTGAATAACGCTCTGGTCGCTTACGGGGATAAACCCCTGGCTGCCATGGGCATCGTCACAAAAGCGTATATGCTTATAGCGTTCATCCATATGGGAATAGCAAATGGAATCCAGCCTCTTCTGGGCTACTGCTACGGTGCAGGACTTCGCAGGCGGTTTACCGGCGTTCTGAAATTCAGCGCTGTGCTCACTATTATCTGCGGAACAGTTCTCTCAGCAGCATATATTTTCGGAAGCCGTCCCGTGGTAGCGCTGTTTATCAATGATGCGGAAGTTATTTCCTATGGTTCCGACATGCTGATCGCCACGTCACTTGCCGGCCCCATTCTGGGACTTTTATTCCTGTCCATCAACAGTATGCAGGCACTTAACCGCCCGCTTCCTGCCGCATTGCTCTCTGTATGCCGCCAGGGACTGTTCTTTATCCCTCTGCTCTATATTCTGGACGCGCTCTTTGGAATTGACGGCATCAACTTTACGCAGGCAGCAGCCGATTATCTGACCATTGTCATCTCCATGCTGCTCCTGAAACATTCTTTTTCTGCACTGCCGCAAAGCAGCAGCACTGATTGACTACTTCTTCAGCGCTCCGACCGCCTTTTTTCTCACATACAAAAAGCATGCGAAATGTGCCGCCGCCGTGAGCGTCCAGGAAATCGGATAGGATATATACAGATTTTCCAGTGTGTGATCCATCCGGAAAAATGTAAAAATCCAGATAATTCTGAAGAGACAGGCTCCGGTCAGCGAAACAATCATCGGCATGACCGAATATCCCATGCCGCGGATACTTCCTACCATTACATCCATCATGCCGCACAGGAAATATGTTGTGCAGATGATAGACATACGCTTGATTCCGTAATTCACAACATCTGCTTCTGTGGTATAGATGGAAAGAAGCTGGTAGCGTGCGGTCAGCGCAAGTGCGCCCAGCACAACTCCTATGACTACTACAATACCCAGGCAGCGCACGAGAACCTGATTCATACGCTTATAATTTCCGGCACCCATGTTCTGGCTGGTAAAGCTTAAGTTTGCCTGATATACAGAGTTCATGGATGTATAAATGAATCCCTCAATGTTTGAAGCAGCCGTGTTGCCTGCCATTGCTACAGAACCGAACGAGTTGACCGATGACTGAATCAGTACGTTCGAGATAGAAAAAATTGAGCTCTGCAGTCCGGCCGGAAGTCCGATTCGCAGCACCCTTTTTAATTTATCAGGATAGAACTTCAGCTCTCTGAGAATCAGGCGGCACATTCCCTCAATTCTGCACAGGCATCGGATAATCAGAACTGCGGAAACGACCTGAGAAATGATCGTGGCAAGCGCAACTCCCGCTACACCCATGCCGCATACAATGACAAAGAACAGGTTCAAAAGTACATTAATGATGCCTGCCGCAGTCAGATAATACAGCGGTCTTTGTGTATCTCCTACTGCCCGCAGGATTGCTGCTCCGAAGTTATAAAGCATGGTAGCAGGCATACCGATAAAGTAGATGCGCAGATACAATGTCGCCTGGCCAAGTACATCATCCGGTGTTCCCATAAGCTCAAGCATCGGGACTGCCAGAAGCAATCCTATCGCTATCAGCACAATGCCGCTGATAATGCTCAGCAGAATCGAGGTATGAACGGTCTCGTAAACCCCCCTTTGATCCTTTGCCCCATAAAAATTTCCTACAACAACATTTGTTCCGATCGAAAATCCAATAAAAAAATTGACGAACAGCGCAATCAGAGAACTCGTTGATCCCACTGCCGCCAATGCCTGGCTTCCGGTAAATCTTCCCACTACCACGATGTCCGCGGCATTGAACAGAAGCTGCAGAATGCCTGAAAGCATCAACGGCAGTGAGAAGATCAGCAGCTTCTTTAGAATGGGTCCGCTGCACATGTCAATTTCATAAGATTTTTTCAATGTTATCCCCCGTTTCTGATATGTATTCATAAGTTATAGCCTAGCACAGCGGGAGGAAAAATACAATTTATTTTTAGGGGAAAACGCCTTTTTCTGCAGTCAGTTCCGGAATGCCCACAGGTTTTTTATCTGTGGCTGAATATCAGAGAATGTCCAGAGTTTTTCGGAGTTTTCTCTGCTGTTTGGATCATTGACTTTGATCTTTCCGTCTTCGTATCCTGTAAAGACGATGAAATGGCCTGAAGTGGTGAAGTCTCCCGGTCCCATAATGACTATAATAGGATTTCCCACTTCCAGATTGTCAATAATACGCTGCTCATCAAGCGGAAGCTCCGTCACATCAAAGCCGAGCTGTCGGCCTCCCTCTGAAATAAGCGCCCAGGAAGAGCCGTTGCCGTTCGAAGCATAACCGTTATCTTCTGCAAAGTCTCCCATCCAGCCAGGAGTCCTCGACGTGTCTTTGCTTAAGTACATTGCTACCATGGACAGACAGGTCGGTC
>CALWBA010000095.1 GCA_944375815.1 uncultured Lachnospiraceae bacterium
TGTTTGACAGCTTAATTTTACATCAAAAAGGAACAGGATTCCTTATATTTTGGCCATTTTTTGAAAGTTGTGGATAACAAAACGCAGCAGATTTGTCTTAGGGGGATAATTCTGCGGAAACTCAAGACATAATTTAGTTTGCAAATCGTGCGCTTTTGTGATAGGCTATTGTGGTGCATTAAAGTAACAAGAGAGGGAGACAAAGAGTTATGAACGAAAACAAAAACTTCAAACCTTATGTCAGTGCAGACAAGGTACTCCCGGAATTCACCGTTACGTCTATTATTATGGGTATCATTCTCGCGATCGTATTCGGTGCGGCGAACGCATACCTGGGCCTGAAGGTTGGTATGACAGTATCAGCTTCCATTCCTGCAGCGGTAATTTCCATGGGTGTTATCCGTGTCATCATGCGCAGAAACTCCATTTTGGAGAGCAACATGGTACAGACCATCGGTTCTGCCGGTGAGTCTCTGGCAGCCGGAGCCATCTTCACAATGCCGGCACTGTTCCTGTGGGCAGCAGATGGAACTCTGGAATCTATGCCTACATATCTGGAGATCACAATCATCGCGCTCTGCGGAGGTATTCTCGGCGTAATGTTTATGATTCCGCTCCGCCGTTCTCTGATTGTTCAGGAGCACGGCGTACTGCCGTATCCGGAAGGAACCGCATGTGCAGAGGTTCTTCTTGCAGGTGAGGAAGGCGGCTCCAATGCAGCTACCGTATTCGCCGGTATGGGATTCGGCGCACTGTTTAAACTTATTGTTGATGGATTCAAGGTTGTCCCGAGTGAGGTAAACACTCCGTCAATCGGCGGCTTTGCAGGACAGATCGGTACTCAGATTTATCCGGCTCTGATCGGAGTTGGTTATATCTGCGGACCGCAGATCGCTTCCTACATGTTCGCCGGTGGTGTGATTGCATGGCTTGTACTGATTCCGGCAGTTGTATTCTTCGGCGGAAGCATGGACTTTGCAACGCTTGGAAATGCAGACCTGGCAGGTCAGACAATCGCTGAGGTATACGCTGCAAACGGTGCATCCGCTATCTGGTCCAATGTAATTAAATACATCGGAGCAGGAGCAATCGCTACAGGCGGTGTGATCAGTCTTATCAAGTCTCTGCCTCTGATCGTAAGCACCTTTACAAAGGCTATGAAGGGTATGACCGGAAGCAAGAACAGCGGTACAGAACTGAGAACCGATAAGGACCTCAAAATGCCGATCGTACTGGGTGCAATCCTGATTATTGCAGTTATCCTGTGGCTGGTACCGGCTGTACCGGTAAACCTGATCGGAGGTATTCTGATCGTTATCTTCGGTTTCTTCTTTGCGACTGTATCCTCCCGTATGGTAGGTCTCGTAGGAAGTTCCAACAACCCGGTATCCGGTCTTGCTATTGCAACTGTGCTGATCGCAACTTTTGTTCTGAAAGCTACGGGAAGCAATAATGCAGCAGGCATGGCAGGAGCTATCGCCATTGCATCTGTAATCTGTGTTGTTGCCGCTATTGCAGGTGATACATCACAGGACTTAAAGACAGGTTATATTGTGGGCGCTACTCCGATCAAACAGCAGTGTGGTGAGCTGATTGGTGTTGTGGCATCCGGTCTTGCTATTGCAGGAGTTATGGTGCTGCTGAATAATGCATGGGGCTTCGGTTCTGAGGAGCTTCCGGCGGCACAGGCAACTCTGATGAAGATGATTGTTGAGGGAATCATGGGCGGTAAGCTTCCGTGGCTTCTCGTATTCATGGGCGTATTCCTTGCGCTGGCTCTGGAGATTCTGCGCGTTCCGGTTATGCCGTTTGCTATCGGTTTATATCTGCCGGTACAGTTATCCGCATGTATCATGGTCGGCGGTGTAGTACGTCTCGTATTCGACAAGATGAAGATGAAGAGCGAAGAAGAGAGAAAACGCCGTACAACAAACGGTACTCTGTACTGCGCTGGTCTGATTGCCGGTGAAGGTATCGTGGGAATTATTCTTGCGGTATTCGCTATTATTCCGATGGGCGATGTAACATTTGCAGATAAGCTGGGTACGCTCTTTAATCTGACAGGCGCTGCAGGCGTAATCGCCGGTCTGGTTGTTCTTGCTCTGATGATCTACAGTCTGGTTGTATTTGCAAACAGAAAGACTGGGAATAAATAATCCATGGCGAAAAAACAGTCACAGAATTATTTAGAATTTATTCCGCACCGGAATCCGTCGCTTGCCTGGAGCGAAGACGAAGAGGGTGTGGTGACCATTGATGTGGAGCACCGTAAAATCTTTGACAGAATCGCTCAGATTGCATTCAGCCGTCCGAAAGTCAGCCATATCAGAATGGAGAAGTTCGGAAGTTTTATCTGGAAGCAGATTGACGGAGAAGCCTCGATTTATGAGATCGGGCAGAAAGTGCAGGAAGAATTCGGCAGAGAAGCGGAGCCGCTGTATGAACGGCTGGTTCAGTATTTCAGAGTTCTGCACTCGAATAACTATATTGTATTTAAGAGATAAGGGACTGCCGCACTAAGTAAAATTAGTGCGGCGGTCTATTTTTATGGGGATTTTGACGGAAAATGTTAAAAAAGTGTTAAAATTATTACGCTTTATCTTCCTTTTTTTCGCAAAATGTATTAGTATATAAAGATAGGAATTGCACGCTGGGGGCAGCGGTGATTCCGGGGGTAAAACTATGTATTGGAAAGAGGGAAGATAATTATGATTTCGAATCAGGTACTGCAGAATACGATCGACGGGCTGAAGAGCATATCCAGAATCGACTTTTGTGTGGCAGATGTGGAGGGAAAGGTGATCGTCACCACATTGCCGGAGTCGGAGATTAAGAGCGAGGAAATTGTCGCTTTTGCTCTTTCCGCAGCGGACTCACAGGTTCTGCGCGGCTATCAGTTTTTCAAGGTGTACGATGAGCAGCAGCTCGAGTATGTGCTGATCGCGGGCGGCGGCAGCGAGGATGTGTATATGGTTGGAAAGATGGCTACTTTCCAGCTGCAGAATCTTCTGGTAGCCTATAAGGAGCGGTTTGATAAAGACAATTTTATCAAAAACCTGCTGCTTGACAATCTGCTTCTGGTGGATATTTATAATCGCGCCAAGAAGCTGCATATTGATATTGATGTGCGAAGGGTCGTATTCATCCTGGAGATGAATCAGGAGAAGGATCAGTCCTACATGGAGAGCGTTAAGAATGTTTTCCACGGTAAGACAGGCGACTTTATTACAGCCGTAGATGAGAAGAGCATTATCATTGTAAAGGAACTTGCTCCGGGAGACGGCTATGAAGAGATGGACAAGATTGCACGCACGGTTCTTGACGCAGTCGGAAAGGATCCCATGGGCAATACGCATATTGCCTACGGAACAATCGTGCGCGAGCTAAAAGAAGTATCCCGTTCCTACAAGGAGGCGCGTATGGCACTCGATGTAGGAAAGATTTTCTTCAGTGACCGTGATGTGATTGCGTACAGCTCCCTTGGCATCGGAAGACTTATCTATCAGCTCCCGATTCCGCTGTGTAAAATGTTCATCAAGGAGATCTTTGAGAACAAGTCGCCGGATGATTTTGATGAGGAGACACTGACAACCATAAACAAGTTCTTTGAGAACAGTCTGAACGTGTCGGAGACATCGCGTCAGCTCTTTATTCACAGAAACACTCTGGTTTACCGGCTTGACAAGCTCCAGAAGCTTACAGGGCTTGACCTGCGTGTATTTGAGGACGCGATTACCTTTAAGATCGCTCTGATGGTTGTCAGGTACATGAAGTACATGGAAACCTTGGACTATTAATGCAACAGGAGGAAAACAATGATTACTTTAGACAGTGTGAGCAAGGCGTACACGAAGGGGCAGCCTGCCCTGAATGACGTGTCTTTACACATTGAAAAGGGTGAGTTCGTCTTTGTAGTGGGAAACAGCGGTTCGGGAAAATCCACGCTGATTAAGCTGCTGCTCAAGGAACTCGAACCAACATCCGGAACAATTAAAGTAAACGGACAGCTGCTCAATAAGATGCGCAGGAGAAAGATTGCAAAGTATCGCCGCGGGCTTGGAGTCGTATTCCAGGACTTCCGTCTTTTAAAAGACAGAAACGTCTATGAAAATGTGGCTTTTGCTCAGAGGGTTATTGAAAAACCGAACCGTGTGATCAAGAAGAGAGTTCCTGAGGTGCTGACGCTGGTTGGACTTGCAGAAAAATACAAGTCTCTGCCCAGAGAACTTTCAGGCGGAGAGCAGCAGAGAGTTGCCCTTGCTAGAGCGCTGGTAAACCGTCCGGCAATTCTGCTGGCAGACGAGCCGACAGGTAACCTGGATCCGGGAAATTCATGGGACATCATGAAACTTCTGGATGAGATTAACCAGAGAGGAACTACAGTCCTTGTTGTAACCCATAACCGTGAGATTGTCAACGCTATGAAGAAGCGTGTAATCACCATGAGGAAAGGCGTCATTGTGAGCGACGAACAAGAGGGTGAATATCATGAGGATTAGTACACTGGGTTACAGCCTGAAGCAGGGCTTGAAGAATATATGGAGAAACAAGATGTTCTCCATCGCTTCTGTGGCGACGATGGCAGCATGTATCTTTCTGTTCGGACTGTTTTTTGCAATTGTGATCAATTTCACCTATATTATGCGAAGTACGGAGCAGAATGTCAGCATCCTGGTTTACTTCCAGAAGGGAATTGATCAGGCAACCATCGACTCCATCGGGGAACAGATCGCCAAGCAGGATCACGTGATTGATGTAAAGTATGTATCCGCAGACGAGGCGTGGGAGCAGTTTGCCCCGATTTACTTTGGTGACGATTATGATGAGTCTTTAGCAAGTGCTTTCTTATCAGACAATCCGCTGGCTAACTCCGCAAGATACGAGGTATATGTGGATCGAGTGGAGGATCAGGATGCACTTGTGGAATATATTAAAACGCTTAACGGCGTAAATCCGGACAAGATCCAGCAGGCAGAGAAGGCTACCGATACACTTTCGACCTTTAATAAACTCGTGGCATATATCTCTGTGGCGATTATACTTGTGCTGCTGGCAGTGGCGATCTTCCTGATCAGCAATACAGTAGCTGTCGGAATTTCCATCCGAAAGGAAGAGATCGGAATTATGAAACTTATCGGAGCCACAAACACGTTTGTCAAGGCACCGTTCGTCATTGAAGGTATTCTGCTTGGTGCAGTGGGCGCGGCTATTCCTCTGGTAGGACTTTATTTCCTCTATAATCAGGTCGTGCAGTACGTTATGGTAAAATTCAATATGCTCAACGGCATTTTAAGCTTCCTTCCGGCAAATCAGGTATTCCGCCTGGTGCTTCCGGTAGGACTGGTTCTTGGAATCGGCATCGGACTTCTGGGAAGTCTTTTCACGATCCGAAAGCATCTGAAAGTATAACAGGCGCAGAGCATATAATAAGAATAAAAATGACGGAGGGATGTGAAGTGCATCCCTCTTTCTGTGTGTCAGAGGAGGTATAGCAGATGGAGCATGAGGAACACAGGCAAAAAAAACGATCTGTCCACTGGAAAAGCTTTGCAGGCGGAGCAGTCTGTGCGGCAGTTCTGATTGCCGCGGCTGCGGCAGTTTTCTGGATTGCGGGAGATGGACCGGCGAGTTTTCGGAGCGCGGCAAAGGTGGCAGACATCAGTCATCTGATTGACAGCGTTTATATGGGTGAGATTGATGATCAGAAGCTGGAAGGCTCTATGTACGCCGGGCTGGTGTCTGGACTTGAGGACCCGTATTCCAGATATTACACGGAGGAAGAGCGGGAAGAGGAGGACCGGTCCAATGCCGGAGAGTATGAGGGACTGGGTATTGTGCTCGGGCAGATGAAAGACAGCGGCGAAGTTGTAATTATTCAATGCTATGACGGAGGTTCGGCTGCCGAGGCAGGTGTCATGTCGGGAGACGTTCTCTATGCCGTGGATGGTGAGTCCGTAGAAGGAAAAGAACTGTCCCAGATTTCTGATGAGATTCAGCAGAAGGAGGAAAAGGAGATTGTGCTGACTCTGGGGAGAAAAGGGGAGAACGGCGAAGAACAGCGCATGGACATTACAGTTACAAAAGGCAAGGTGGAGATCAACTATGTTACCGGCGAGATGCTGGGGGACGGTATCGGCTATCTTGCGATAACACAATTTACCGGAGTGACGTCCGAGCAGTTTAAGGAAACATATCAGAGTCTGAAGGAGCAGAATATGGAGCGTCTGATCATTGATCTGCGTGACAATCCGGGCGGTCTTCTCGACGCAGTCTGTGACACTCTGCGTCAGATTCTGCCGGAAGGCATGATTGTTTATATTGAGGATAAATCGGGACACCGTGAGGAGTATACCTGCGATGGAGAAACACCGATTGATATTCCCCTTGTCGTTCTTGTGAATGAGAACAGCGCCAGTGCCTCTGAAATCTTCGCCGGAGCTGTCAAGGATCATGGTATTGGTACTCTTGTAGGTACGACGACTTTTGGAAAGGGAATCGTTCAGACATATTATCAGCTGAGTGACGGCAGTGAAGTAAAGCTTACAACGGCAAAATATTTTACACCGAATGGAAATAATATCCATGGAACGGGAATCGAGCCTGACATCAAAGTGGAAGCATCAGAGGACGGCGAGGACGATGTACAGCTTCAGAAAGCTGTGGAGATTGTAAAGGGAATAGAAAAGTAAATACACGCAAAGCGTCCGCACAGTGAGGATAGAAGAGAAAAAATCGGGCATACTAGTGGAAAAGAGCAAAGGAGCCAAAAGCATATGATTGAACCCGATACTATTAAACTGCTTCGCGAGTGTGATGCCGGAATCAAGATGGGCGTCGCTTCCATCGAAGATGTACTGGACAATGTCCGCGATGAGAAATTCAGAAGCTGTCTTGTGGAATGCCGGACAAAGCATGAGAAGCTGGAGGAGGAAATCCATACTCTGCTGACGGAATATCAGGATGACGGCAAAGATCCCAATCCCATGGCAAAAGGGATGTCCTGGATGAAGACAAACATGAAACTTGCGATGGACGATTCCGATAAAACAATTGCTGATCTCATGACGGACGGATGCAATATGGGTATCAAATCCCTGCGAAAATATCTGAATCAGTATGAGGCTGCGGATGAAAAGACAAAAGATATTGCGAAACGTCTTATCAATCTGGAAGAGAAACTTGTCACAGATATCCGTGAATTTCTGTAAATGTAAAAGCCGCGTGAAAATCCGAAAGGGTTGGAGCGCGGCTTTTGTGTTGTAAAAACAGCTGTCTCATGATAGGATAAAAACTATAATAAAACCTGCTGAAAGGAAAGGTATATGGGAGGTACGGAGAATGAAGACGATGAAAGACACAAAGCAGCAATGGTTTAAGGACGCAAAGTTTGGCCTGTTTATTCACTGGGGACTTTACGCACTGCTGGGAGGAGAGTATCAGGGGGTAAAAGCGCGCGGTATAGCCGAATGGATCATGAATACGCTTCAGATTCCGCCGTCTGAGTATGAAAAACTGGCAGAACAGTTTGATCCGGTAAATTTTGATGCGGACGCAATTGTAAAGCGGGCGAAGGAATGGGGGATGAAATATATTGTTTTCACTTCCAAGCACCATGAGGGGTTTGCGATGTACGATTCTCAGGTCAGTGATTACAATGTTGTGAAGGCAACGCCGTGCCGCAGAGATATATTAAAGGAACTGCAGCTGGCCTGCGAAAAATATGAGATGCGTCTGGGCTTATACTATTCACAGGCGCAGGACTGGCATGATCCCAATGGGCTTATGGCAAGGCATGACAACAGCCATAAGAACTATCAGTACTACCTTGATCACAAAGTAAAGCCGCAGCTTCGCGAGATTCTGACGAACTACGGGAAGATTGCGCTTGTGTGGTTTGATACCCCGATGGAAACCACAAAGGAGCAGAGCCGGGAACTTTACGATCTGGTAAAATCCATCCAGCCTGACTGTATTGTGAGTGGAAGAATCGGAAACGAGCTGGGAGAATATATGACTACGAGCGACAATTTTCTGCCGCGCCTTCCCTATGAGGGAGATTGGGAACTGCCTGCGACACTGAATGATACATGGGGATACAAAAAGACGGACAATAAATGGAAGAACCCGGATGAGGTCATCCGTCTGCTTTTAAAAGTAGTAAGCCGCGGCGGAAATTATCTGCTGAATATCGGTCCGGACGGTACCGGAAAAGTTCCCGAAGGCAGTGTGGAAGTTCTTGATAAAGTTGGAGAATATGTCCGTGAAAACAGCGATGCTATTTTCGGCACAAAGCGCATGCCTTACTATCCGTATGAACTGGACTGGGCGGAACTGACCTGGAAACCGAAGAGACTCTATGTCCACATGATGAAGGGAAAAGAGCGCATTGAGCTTCCGAATGTGAAGAACCATGCCATCAGTGCCAGGGTTCTGCGTACCGGAGAGAATCTGGAGGTAAGTAATGCGCAAAGCTGTGAAGGTGTACATACTGTCCTGGTATATCTTCCTGAGAAACTCTGGGAGGAGAAAAATTATTGCGTGGAGATTGCGTTTGCTGAGGACGAGATGAATTTTACAGAGCTCGAGGGCTAAACTATTACGAAATATTACAAAATTATTTACAAATTGGCGAGATTCACTTGACGCATGGGCAAACATGCATTATGCTATTATCAGCCGGCTTTCAGCCCGGTGTAAGAAAATGAAGTGAAGAGGGAAAGAAATGCTGACGGAACAACGGTATGAGAAGATTCTCGGGCTTCTGGAGCAGAAGGATAGTGTGACGGTCATGGAGCTGAAGAAGCTTTTGGGAATTTCGGATTCCACTGTCCGCAGGGATCTTGCAGCGCTTGACAAGGCGGGTAAGCTTGTAAAGGTGTTCGGCGGTGCCGTGCGCATGGGGTCAGACGCTGCGCAGAAGAGTTCTTCTGCTGAACAGGAGCACGGGTGCTGCTGGGATGAGAAGAGACGGATCGGAAAATACGCCGCAGGTCTGTTGGAAACGGGGGATGTAATCTACATGGACGCGGGAACAACGGTGGGATGCATGATCGATTTTCTGACAGTGAGAGAGATCACAGTCGTGACAAATGATATAGAGCATGCGAAGCGCCTCACAGACCTGGGATACAGGACAGTCCTGACAGGAGGAGAGCTGAAAGGCGGAATCGTGGCGGGAACCGACGCGGTGGAGTGTGTGAAGAGATACGCATTCACCAAAGGGTTTTTCGGAACTGCAGGAATCAGCTGCGAGGCAGGCTTTACAGCCAGAGATTCCGTGGAAGCAGCTGTAAAAAAGGCAGCTTTTTCCCGTTGCCCTGCCCGCTATGTTATGGGCGACCATACAAAGCTGGAGCATACAGGAGAGGCATCCTTCGGGGCGCTGGAAGAGGGAATCTTATTGACAGACGAGGACACCGGGGAAGAGCTTGACGATTATACGAAAGTCTGGAGAATAAACTGAACAAAGTGATAAGGGCATACGTGCCTGCGAAAAATCCGCGGAGAGAATATCCGCGGATTTTTGCTTGACAGAAAAAATCTCTGATAGTATGATTTTATTAAGAATGGGATTTTACGAGAGCAGGATCTGAAAGAGAGGAACAAAATATGGCAAATGACCACGGAGAACAGATAAGAATTGTACAGGAGACAGTAGCGGGAAAGGAGATCACATTTGCGCATGTGATGGGAGGTCCGGCTCCGATCATATATCAGAAGCTGGGACTTAATCCGCAGCTTGATTACCGCTCATCAGCAATCGGAATTATGAATATGACGCCGCCGGAATCTGCGGTTATTGCGTCTGACATTGCAGTCAAGAGCGGAAATGTATATCTCGGATTCGCAGACCGCTTTACAGGAACTCTGATAATCACAGGAGAGATCTCGGATGTAACGATGGCGCTGACACAGATTGTCAACTATTTCCGTGATTCACTGGGATATGTAGTCTGCAATATTACTAAGAGATAGGAAGTGCGGCAATGGCTCGAATGACAAAGGAGGAACTGCTTGAGAAGCTGTTCCACGATGATTTTGAACACCTGAAAGGAAAGAAGCTGCGTCTGACGCGTGTGCGTGTTCCGGGAAAAGAGGTATGTCTGGCGCATGTGATTATGCCGTCGGAATCGTGTATTTATCAGAATCTGGCACTGCATATCGGCGTGCATGAGGGTGAAGATCACAGAGGTGAAGCGATCGGCATGCTCCGCTTTACGCCCTGGGAATCCGTTGTCGTCGCAGCGGATGTAGCGGTAAAGAGTGCGGATGTGCAGATCGGTTTTATGGACCGGTTCTGCGGCTCGCTGATACTCACCGGCGGACTGATGGAAGTCCAGACTGCAGTAAAAGAGGTCGTTCGGTTCTTCCATGAGGTGCTTGGATTTCCAGTATGTGAGATACACAAAAGTTAAGCGGGGTAAGAGATGAGAAAAGTATTTTTGATGGGCAGAAGCGAAGCGGGAAAGACTTCGCTGACGCAGGCACTGAAGGGAGAAGAGCTTCATTATATCAAGACGCAGTACACAAATACCGCGGATGATACGATTGACTCACCGGGAGAATATGCGGAGTCAAAGCGTTTCAGCGTTGGACTGGCATGCTTTTCTTTTGAGGCGGACGTTGTGGCAATTGTTCAGGCGGCGGATGAGCCGTTTAATCTGTTCGGAGACAGCAGCCGCTGCTTTATACAGCGCCCTCTGATCGGTATAATCACAAAGATTGACTCCCCGTATGCGAATATACCGATGGTTCGTCAGTGGCTGATTAACGCCGGATGTGAAAGGATCTTTCTAGTGAACAATGTGACGCGGGAGGGCATCGATGAGCTGCTGGAGTATCTGAACGAAGAACCGCCCAGACTGACGCTGGAACAGGCAAAGTTTAAGCAGGATCTGGGATTAAATGAATGGGATCCCCTGCCGGAAGGTGTGCATTATCCGGAAGGTATGTAAGAATAAAGACAGGTAGAGATAATCCCCGCTGAACCCAAAACAGCGGGGATTGTTTTTTGAATAAAAAAAGAGGATTGATTTTTATCAATCCTCTGAGAGTAGCGAGAGGGGGATTCGAACCCTCGACACTACGGGTATGAACCGTATGCTCTAGCCAACTGAGCTATCTCGCCGCAATGGAACCTATAGGGCTCGAACCTATGACCCTCTGCTTGTAAGGCAGA
>CALWBA010000096.1 GCA_944375815.1 uncultured Lachnospiraceae bacterium
CAGCCGGTAAGTCCGAAAACATCACCTGCATACTGCTGATATCCCCAGCATTGATCCCACTGCATGAGAAGCGGAACCACAGATGTGTCTGTGCCGCTCAGATCCGCAGCCGGAGGATTATCCTTTACAAGGGGATACTCAAAAACATACTGTTCTGTTTCCGGATTTCGCTTATAAAGATCAATCAGTTCTTCTGGATAGTCGGATAAAGCCAGTCCATGTTCCTTTGCATAAGAATCCAGCTTCGCATCATTCCCGATCTGCTGCAAGGCTACCGCTGCTGTATCCTTTATCGTCCCTGCATGCCGCACCGCTGCGGCAATCGCACATACTGCACATACTGCTGCTGCAGTCCGAAGAATTCTCCTTTTCATTCTCCTTCTTCTTCTCATTCTCCTGATTCTGCCCGATCGTGTCTGCTTTGTCCCCATGAAAAAATCATCCTTTCTGTTTCTGACTGTAATCAGCTTACCAGAAAGGATGATTTTGTTTTCTCATATTTATAGATAAAAGGCGATAGATTTTTTAATAAAATTCTTAAGATTTTATGAGGCTGATCTCTGTGTTGGGATGCAGCGGCAGCCTGACTGTAAATACAATCCGATCATTTTCACTCTGTGCTGTGATTGTTCCTTTATGGAGCTCCACGATTTCCTTTGCGATCGCAAGTCCCAGCCCTGCCCCGCCGCTTCCTGTGCCGCGCGCCGCGTCAAGGCGGAAAAACTGATCGAAAATGCGCGCAAGCTTCTCGGGAATAATCGTATGCCCCGCATTTTCTACAGTTACAATAAGGTATGGCTCCTCTTTTTTCAATGCAATATGAACAACGGTATCCGTATAGCTGTAGCTGACGGCATTGCGCAGCAGGTTATCGAAGACACGCTGCAGCTTGTCCGGATCACACAGATACATAAAATCCGAAGGCGCATCCAGTTTACAGATGAGTCCCTTTTCCGCAAACATAGGCTGGAACTCAAACGTTGTCTGCTCCAGCATTCTCGTCAGATTGATCTCGGAGAGCTCCAGCGTCAGGTGCGTAAGACTGAACCGGGTGATCTCAAAGAATTCATTGATCAGGTCCTCAAGCCGCAGCGCCTTTTCCAGCGCTACGCCCAGATACTTCTTCTGCAGTCCTTCAGAAATTTCTTCCTCCTCAGTAAGAAGTGTCAGATAACCGATTACTGACGTCAGAGGCGTCTTCAGATCGTGTGCAAGGTAAACCACAAGATCATTCTTTCGCTGCTCTGCTTCCCGTGCCGCTCTCTGGCTCTCCCGAATCTTCTCTCTGACGGTATCCAGATACAGTGCCATAGGCTCCAGTTCTTCGGAAAAAACAATCTCACGCTCACCTCCGTAGAGCAGCTGCTCAGATGCTGCGAGAAATTCATCGAGATACCGGCAGGCCCTTCTCAGAAAAACTATCCCCATGGCCAGCGCTCCTCCGGTGACATACACCAGAAGCAGCGGATACATAAACTTTTCTACAAAATGCACAACACTGTAGAACCGTTCTGTTCCATACCATATCCGGCTGTGATAATATAGATATACACACGAGAAGCCGACCGCTCCGGCCCCCAGGTAGAGCATGTAAAAAAGGATAAAACGCTGCACCAGCAGATTTTTCAGCCTGCGCGAAAGTATATTCAGTTCCTGTCTATTCAATCTGATACCCCACTCCCCAGACCGTCTTGATGTACTTGGGCTTTCTTCCGGAATCGTTCATCTTTTCCCGGATGCGTCCGATATGCGCCATTACCGTATTATTGCTGTTTAAAAACGCCTCTCCCCATACTTTCTCAAAAATCTCTTCTGACGATATCACCTTGCCCCGGTTCTCACAAAGATACCATAACACGGAAAACTCCCTCGGTGTCAGAGTAAGTTCCTTCCCATTTAAGGTACACCGGTGTGTATCCCGGCTGATCGAAAGACCGCGGATATCAATCGCGCCGGATGAAACGCCTGTGCCGGACTGATTGTACTGCTCATACCGGCGAAACTGCGTCTTAACTCTGGTGATGAACTCCAGAGGATTAAACGGCTTAGTGATATAGTCATCAGCCCCTATCGTCAGTCCTGTAATCTTATCAATATCCTCAGTCTTTGCCGTAAGCATGATCACAGGATAATAATGTTTCTCACGAATTTTCCTGCAAAGCTTAAAGCCGTCTATATCCGGAAGCATCACATCGAGAATCGCCATGGAGAGCTTCTCACGCTCAATACAGGCAAGTGCATCTGTACCGTTGTCGAATTTCAGTACCTTCCAGCCCTCTGCAGTCAGATATACTTCAATTAAGTCGGCGATGGAATGTTCATCGTCCACAACAAGAATTTTCTTTTCCATTTGCCAATCTCTCCTTTACCACATCAGTATACCTCATGATGGCGAAAAATGACAGTTGGAAAATTCTTAAGATTTCATACGCAAAGAAGCAGAGGTTCTTATCCCTCTGCTTCCTCCTGCGCCGCGGTGCGTTCACTATAATGATGAGCAGCCTCGAGCATCATATCCTTTACCTTCATCAGCCTTGTCTGAGAGCTTCGCTCATTCTCATCGAGTTTCATGGTAATATATCGGATGCTCTGACGGGTCTCAGGGATTACCACATGCTCCAGAGCATTGACGCGCCTGCGTGTCTTTTCGATCTCCGCTGCCATGAGCTGGCAGGACTTCTCACACTCCGCAAGCCGGAGCAGATCCGGCAGAAGATCCGAAAGTCTTTTGATCGCATCATCGAGATCTGCAGACGTAAAGGCAAGTCCATACGGATAGATATCACTTGGATCAGGTGTGCGCATCCTGGTATGAAAGACAGGAATTTCCACACTCATTACGTTCTTTGTCTCCGCTTCGAGAGAAACCTCCTGCTTTGGTGCCATCAGAGCCACGTTAAGCGCTTCCTGCGACATGCCGGCGCGCGCCAGTACAAGATTCTGATTCGCCTCCTGAATGCCTGCCTCCACCTTCTCACGCAGTGTCTTATTTTCCCGTACCAGTTCCAGAAACTGTCTCATCAGCTCATCGCGCTTATCTTTTAAAAGCTTATAGCCACGCATGGCAGTGACCAGCTTCTTCTTTAATCTGGTCAGCTCCATACGTGTGGGGTTCACATGTTTTGTGCTCATAGCTGTTTCCCCCTTTAACTTTCTTCATAATACTGATCGAGATATTTATCCTTAATTCTTTTGAGTTCACTTCTCGGCAGAAGCCGCAGCAGCTTCCATCCAAGCTCCATCGTCTCCTCAATGTCTCTGTTGGCGTAATAGCCCTGGGATACATACTGACGTTCGAACTCATCCGCAAATGCTGCGTAAAGCTTATCCATGTCTGTCAATGCTGCTTCTCCGAGAATAACCATCAGCTCCTTGGCGTCCTTTCCTCTGGCATACGCTGCAAATAACTGATTCATTACGTCCGCGTGATCCGCTCTCGTCTTGCCCTCTCCGATACCTTTATCTTTCAGACGCGAAAGTGATGGCAGTACATCGATCGGCGGCAGTACATTTTTGCGGTATAATTCCCTGCTTAAAATAATCTGCCCCTCTGTGATATAGCCGGTCAGATCAGGAATCGGATGTGTCTTGTCATCCTCCGGCATTGTCAGAATCGGAATCAGCGTAATAGAGCCGCTCTTTCCTTTCTGTCTGCCGGCTCTCTCATAAAGGGATGCAAGGTCCGTATACATATAGCCCGGATATCCGCGCCGTCCCGGAACCTCTTTGCGCGCTGCGGAAATCTCGCGCAGAGCATCGGCATAGTTCGTAATGTCAGTCAGAATAACCAGCACATGCATATCCTTCTCAAACGCCAGATATTCTGCGGCAGTCAGAGCCATACGGGGTGTGGCAATACGTTCTACGGCTGGATCGTTCGCCAGATTGATAAACATAACGCTTCTGTCAATCGCTCCTGTCTCCCGGAAGCTTTCCATAAAGAAATTCGCCTCTTCAAACGTAATACCCATTGCGGCAAATACAACCGCAAACGGTTCACTCGTCCCGCGGACTTTCGCCTGACGGGCAATCTGTGCCGCAAGATTTGCATGCGGAAGACCCGATGCGGAAAAAATCGGCAGCTTCTGTCCCCGCACAAGCGTATTCAGTCCGTCAATTGCGGAGATTCCAGTCTGGATAAATTCCTGCGGATAATTTCTTGCCGCCGGGTTCATCGGAAGACCATTGATATTCATGCGTTTCTGAGGCAGTATCTCCGGTCCGTCATCGATCGGTCTGCCTAGACCGTCAAAAATACGGCTCAGCATGTCTTCCGATACCCCCAGCTCCATCGATCTTCCCAGGAACCGCACCTTACTCGACTCCAGATTGATTCCGGCAGATGCCTCAAAAAGCTGTACAAGTGCATTTCCGCCGTCAATCTCCAGCACCTTACAGCGCCGCTTCTCACCGTTGGCAAGCTCAATCTCTCCAAGTTCGTCATATGTCACATGCTGTACCCCGCGCACCAGCATCAGGGGACCTGCCACCTCTTCAATGGTTCTGTATTCTTTCGGCATCAGAAGTCCTCCTTTCTGCTCAGCTCATCGCGGATCTCAGTCTCCAGTTTCTCCTCCGTCTGTGCAAAGACGCGTTCCACATCCGCTTCTTCCGTGTACTTATATCGTCCGATGTTCTCTCTCACGGGCAGTGCCACCAGCCGTTCAATAGAGACGCCGTTTTTTAACGCCTCACCCGCTTTCTTATAATAATCCAGAATCAGGCGCATCATTCTGTACTGCTTTTGCAGCGAAGTATATGTATCTGTTTCGTGAAATGCATTCTGATGCAGAAAATCCTCACGAATGGAACGTGCTGCCTCCAGCTTCAGCCGGTCAGGTGCCGACAGTGCATCCATACCTACAAGCTGAACAATCTCATTTAACTCCGCCTCTTCCTGAAGAAGCTTCATAATCTCCGCGCGCAGACCGGTCCATTCTTCATTCACTGTCGCATTAAACCATTTCTCCATCGTATCAACGTAAAGAGAATAGCTGGTCAGCCAGTTAATTGCCGGGAAGTGACGCTTATACGCAAGATCTGCATCCAGACTCCAGAATACCTTTACGATACGCAGTGTCGCCTGTGTTACCGGCTCCGAGGTATCGCCTCCTGCCGGAGATACGGCTCCGATAACAGAGAGCGCACCTTCCCTGCCGTCGCTTCCAAGCGAGATTACCCTTCCGGCCCTCTCGTAAAACTGTGCCAGTCGGGAACCCAGATATGCAGGATATCCCTCCTCACCTGGCATCTCCTCAAGTCTTCCTGACATTTCACGCAGCGCCTCCGCCCAGCGTGAGGTAGAGTCCGCCATCAGAGCAACAGAATATCCCATATCCCGGAAATACTCCGCAATCGTGATGCCCGTATAAATCGACGCTTCCCGGGCCGCCACCGGCATATCAGAGGTATTTGCAATCAGCACTGTTCTCGCCATCAGAGACTTTCCTGTCTTCGGGTCTTTCAGCTCCGGAAATTCATTCAGTACGTCTGTCATCTCATTGCCGCGTTCCCCGCAGCCGATATATACAACAATATCCGCGTCTGCCCATTTCGCCAGCTGGTGCTGCACCACTGTCTTTCCTGAGCCGAAGGGACCGGGAACTGCTGCTACACCGCCCTTTGCAATCGGGAAAAGCGTATCGATAACTCTCTGTCCGGTCACAAGCGGCATATCCGGTGACAGCTTCTTCTGATACGGACGTCCGCGCCGAACCGGCCAGCGCTGCATCAGTCCTACAGAGTGCTCTTTTCCCTTTGCGTCTGTGACAATTGCTACCGTATCCTCCACCGTATGCCCGCCCGGATACAGGGCACTAAGCGTACCTTCGATGCCCGGCGGCACCATAATCTTGTGACTGACCACTTCTGTCTCCTGGACACTTCCGAGGATGTCTCCGCCGGTAACCTTGTCCCCCACGGCTGCTGACGCCTCAAACTCCCACAGTCTGTCGCGCTTTAAAGATGGTACCTCAACCCCGCGGTTCAGCAGATTGCCTCCGGTTACGCGCATGATATCATCGAGCGGTCTTTGAATTCCATCATAAATGCTGCCAATCAGACCCGGTCCCAGCTCCACGCTCATGGGAACACCCGTGGATTCCACAGGCTCTCCCGGTCCCAGTCCCGATGTCTCCTCATAGACCTGAATGGATGCCTTGTCTCCATGAATTTCTATAATCTCGCCGATCAGACGCTGGTTGCTGACGCGCACTACATCGGACATATTTGCATCCCTCATGCCCTCTGCTATTACCAGCGGTCCTGCGACCTTCTTAATTACGCCTCTGCTCATCTCTACCTCCTACTCACCGCCGAATATAATATCGGAGCCCACTGCCTGCTCCACGGACTTCTTTACAGCCGTCATGCCGCGTCCTGTGTTGCCGGACGCACCGGGAATCAGGATAATCGCCGGAAGCCCTGCCGTGCGGTATCGGTCAATCTCCGTCTCAATCAGGGCCGCAAGCGCTTCCGTGATGTAAATCACCGCATACTCTCCCTGTGCCAGATCACGCAGCGTACGTTCCGCCTCCTGCGGATCTGTAACGGAAAAGGGCACAAATCCGAGCGCCGCAAAGCCGTAAATGCTGTCCTGGTCTCCCATCACTGCAATTTTATACATAAATTACTATCACCCTTTCCCGGTCTAAACGTAAGTCTCCCGTACTCTCTCCCGAATGGACTGTTCCGGAAGATGATTCTTCTTACCCGAAAGCACAATACGCACGGATTTAATCTCGCTCTCTCTTGCCAGAATGTATGCCGCCAGCGGTCCCAGACCGAAAGCGTTATGAAGCTGCGGCCGTATCCGGCGAATCATCAGATTGTCGCACCACCGTTCAAAAGCAGACAGCGATTCCGAAAGTGCCTCAGCTCCCTCATAATACTCCGATGATTTCAGGCAGTTCTTTACCGCTTCCTCCCCCTCAAGCACTGCGTCCGCAAGCGCTTTCACGTTCAGGGAATCGCACGGTGCAAGCGAACGTTCCAGAAAATCCCTACCCTTGCCCATCCTTGCGGCGCGCACTGCCGTTTTGATGTCGGCACACGCCACTGTAAGTTCCGCATAAAGCTTCA
Organism: uncultured Lachnospiraceae bacterium; assembly: GCA_944375815.1. Lineage (GTDB taxonomy): Bacteria > Bacillota > Clostridia > Lachnospirales > Lachnospiraceae > Egerieimonas_A. Next base: position 7,081 of record CALWBA010000096.1, read on the forward strand.
GAAACTCATTTCCCGAGTTCTTACCAGCCAGGTAAACGGCATCCAGCGCTGCTCTGTCAAGAATCACATCACAAAGCTGTCCGTCCCCTGTCTGAAGCAGTACACGCTGTGCCTCCCGTGCAGGCTCCCGCATTTTCTCAGGCAAATCCTCAAACCGGTTTTCCATCACTGCAGCCCGAATTGTCCCGACAGGTACCGTGCCCTGTTCAATGTAGATATTTTCAGGTTCTGTGCGGTGACGGCAGGTCTTCACCGCAGCTTTCAGGTTGCTGTAATCATTCGCATATAAAAATACATCAAATACGGAGACATCGCCCAGCAGCTCTTTCATGAGTTCCCATGTCCTGCGTCTCTGTTCTGAGAGCATCTCCTCCCAGTCCGCTTTGCCGCCTTCCCAGCCTTTTTCTTTCAAAAGGCGGATACACGACTCATAATCAGGCGCGGACAGAAGCTGCTCAAAGAAGGAAGCGGACAGAAGCGACAGCTCCTTTGTCCGGATGCGTGCCACCGCATATAAATATTGATCTTCCGCCATCGCCAGTCCCTCCGTATCATTCAAATAAAATTCTCTGTACCGTATCCTGCAGCCGTTCATGCGCTTCATCAAAAATCGCATCAAACGAGCAGTTCTCTTCAATGCCGCCGTAGCAGAGAATAAAACCTGCATCAAGTTCCCTTGGTTCCGGTGATATTCTGATCACAGCCCCCTTCTGTGCAAGCGACTGATTCAGCCGCTGCTCAAAATTCTCAGGAATTCTTTTCAGATCTTTTTCTCCGAAGAAAACAGTACCCTCTCCGGGCATTGCCGCTTTTACAGCCAGGCCTGCAACAACCTCAAAATATTGCTCCGAAGGCAGCTTCTTTGCCTCCTGCAGCGCCTCTGCCAGCACTTCCCGGATAATCTCCTGCTTTTTTGCCAGAAGCCCCTGGCGGACTTTTAAGTCCGCCGCTGATCTGCCTCTTTGCAGGATCTCCGCAATCTCTCTGTCTGAGCGCTCCCGGATCTGGATACATTCCGCCTTTGCCTCTTCCCCTGCCTGGGCTATGAGCTGCTGCGCCTGCTCCTTCGCCTCCCGGATCACTTCATCTGCATGGCCTTCAGCCTCTGTGCGGATCTGATCGATAATCTTATCCAATCCAGCCATAGTCTTTTCTCCCTTCTCTAAAATATCAAACGGGAAGTCCGTTGATTCCGAAGATGGAGAGAATAGAAATCAGCAGTGCCAGAATCGCATACGTCTCAACCATTGCCGGGAAAATCATACCCTTAACGAACTGATCCGGACGCTTTGACACAAGGCTTATAGAAGACACGGAAGCCCTTGCCTGACGGATTGCCGATTTATATCCCACAAACGCCATGGGAAGACAGGCTACGAGATAGAGGGTACCCTTGATCAGAGAAATATCCGCATCGCCGCCCATAATACCGATCTGAGTCAGTGTGACAAATCCTATCAGCAGTCCGTAGATTCCCTGAGTACCCGGCAGAAGCTGAAGTACCAGAACCTTACTGAACTTCGACGGATCTTCCGTCACAACGCCTGCTGCTGCTTCTCCCGTCATACCTACGCCGATCGCAGAGCCGATTCCGGCTGCCAGAGCTGCAGTCACTGCTCCCAAAAGTGCCAATACAACTCCCATGTTTTCAAAGATTGCCATAATTATACGTCCTCCTTAACTTTATAATATTTTGTATGCTCTGCAAAGGGCTGAAACTTCTTTCCTCCGCCCTCATAGAACTTCCCGAAAAACTCCACGAACTGCAGACGGTTTGTATGTACGTATGCGCCCAGCGCGTTGATCGCCAGATTCAGTGTATGTCCGATCACGAACACTACAATAAATAAAACCACGCCCGGTATGGAGTCGCCCATCATACTTCCCATTTTATTAAATACAGTGGAGATCACGCTCGTTGCAAGTCCCAGAGCCAGCAGTCTTGAGTACGACAGAATATCACTCAGGTATGAGGTGACTCCATAAGCCCCGTAAAGTCCTTTCAGCAGCCGCTTTCCCCAGTTTTTCGATGATCTTCCGTCAGTAAGCACTATGCCGACAAGCCCGATCAGCGCTGCGGCAGCCGCGATTGTTCCGACTGTCGCGGGAAGCGTAAAGGTAAGCTCAAGCATCCCGGTAAATACAGGAACCGTGAGCATATATACGACAGCCCCGCCCACCAGCAGATACCAGAATACTACGTCGCAGATTCCATCTGCCAGATGACCGCTTTTGACTGAGCTGTACAGCTTGACCCCCAGTCCCGTAAATATATGGATAATTCCGATGCAAAGAGAAAATACGAGCATCTTCATCGGCATATTGACCGGTTCAAACCACAGCGGGGGCAGTGAAATATCGGGGCGGTGGAAAAACGTCTCCGCGATCACTTTCACAGCATCTCCGAAAAAACTGCCGAACATGAATCCCCAAAACGTTGTAGAGATTCCGCTGTACATGAACATTTTCAGTGATTTCTTCAGTCCTTCCTCCATCCGGGGAAATTTCTTCAGGCAGAAAAGGCATCCAAATACCATAATCAGACCGTACGCTGCATCCGAAAGCATCATACCGAATAAGATATAATAAAACGGCGCCATCACTGCCGAAGGGTCAAGCTCTCCTTTTGCCGGAAGTCCATAACTTTCGATAATTCCCTCAACCGGTTCCGCAAATCTGTTGTTGCGCAGAACCACGGGAACGTCCTCGTTTTCCGACGGGTCTTCAAACTGTGCAAACACATTGCAGCGCGAGGCAAGGTTTTCCTCCAGTTCTTTCGCCTTTTCGGCGGGAACGAAACCGGTAATCAGAAATACGCTGTGCGACTGTACCAGCGAGTTCAGTACGCCGTATTTCTCAGCCCGCATTGTATAATAATCCGCCACAAATTTCAGTTCTTCCCGTACAGCTGCCATGGAACGGATCTCCTCCTGAGCCTCGGCAATCTCACACTTTGTCGTCTGCAGCTCCTCCTCAAGCATGATCTGACGTTTTGCCGGAATCATCGACGTCTGAGGAGCATTGGCAAGTCCCATTGTCTTCAGCGCTGTCTCCGTCTCCTGTGCATCCCGCTTTGCACAGACCGCAAAAATACATGTCTGTTCCCTGCTTGTACTTACAATCGAAAGCTCAGCAGTTTTTCCGCAAAGTGCAGAAAATTCCGTGGAGAGCTCCTCCTGTGAAATCTGTCGGGGCACGGCTCCTATAAATGCGGACGTCGTCTTCGTACCTCTGAAATTCAGCGGAAGATCAAAGCTGCTCCATGGTTCCAGCTCTTTTAGCTGCTGCTCGATGCGGGGTATGCCGCCCTGCTTTTCTCCGATCGTCTTTGCAAGCAAAAGCAGTCTGGCAGCCTGTTTCATGATTTCCTCATGCCGTCCTGCCATCTCCTCATAGTCAGACAGCGTCATCTCTTTTCTTCCGCTGAAGGAGTCCAGCAGTCCTTTTTCCTCCGGAGCGTATGACTTCAGGACTTCAAGTGCCTGCTCCGCCTCTGCGGCATTCCGCTCAAACACTGCCTTTGAGGACAGGACATCCATTCTCTGAAAAACTGTATCTTCTCTGATCTCCTCACTGACCTCCAGCACCTCCTGCCGCTGCAGGTATTCAAGCGTCCGCTTCCTGTCTTTTTTCAGTCCGCACAGGAGTGCCTTTTTCATAGGCAATACAGCCATCTGCTGCACCTCCTCTCACATAAGCTCACCGAGCACGGTTTCAACAGCGCGGGAACGCCGTTCCTCCAGTCCGTCACGAAGCTGTTCACCGTCTTTGTGCTCTCTGTCGCATGCCTCCTCCATCATGCCCTGACATGCTTTCTGCGCATTCATGCGCGCTTCATCCGCTTCCTTTTGCGCCTTACTGATCATGTCCTTTTTCAGCTTCTGGGCCTCCCGCCGCGCCTCCTGAAGAATCCTCTGTGCTTCCTGCCCGGCATTCTCCACCGTCCTGGCCGCTTCCGTCTCCGCCTCTCGGATCGCGTCAATAATCTCCTTCGCCAACCTGTTTCCTCCTTTCACACTGCGGATTTCAAAAAAGCCTTACTTTTTTTCTAATGTTACTTAATTATATAACTTTTTGACCATAACCGCAATAAAACTTTTGGATTTTTCGCGATTTATATAGTTTTTTCTGACATTTCCTATGAACATCAAAAATTGCTGAGCAAACGCACCTTAAAATTGTTCTATTGGTTTTAAAGAACTGCCAGTGCTGCTGTTCCCACTGTAAGCAGTACCAGCCCTGTGAGTGCTTTGCCGCTTAGCTTTTCATCAAATACAAAATAAGAAAATACCGCTGTCACCAGGACACTGAGCTTATCGATCGGCACGACTACACTCGCGTCCCCCTGCTGAAGTGCGCGGTAGTAACACAGCCAGGACGCTCCTGTGGCAATTCCGGACAGACAGATAAATGCAAACTCTTTCCTGTCGATTTGCCTTACCTGGTTCTGCTTTCCTGTGACAAAAACCATACCCCAGGCCATAACAAGCACGACAGCTGTGCGGATCGCTGTGCCCAGATTCGATTCTACACCGGATATTCCTATTTTCCCCAGGATTGAAGTCAGACTGGCAAAAAAGGCAGAACCGGCTGCATATACCAGCCATCCGCCATGTCTGCTCTTCTTTTGTTCTCTTACATCCTTTTTCTCAATCATCAGAAAAGTTCCAATTGTGATGACAGCTGCAGCAGCACCTTTCTGCAGACTTATACCCTCTCCCAGAAAAATCAGAGCAAGCAGAATGGTCAGCACGGTGCTGGTCTTGTCAATCGGCACCACTTTATTAATATCGCCTGTCTGAAGGGCACGAAAATAACACAGCCAGGATGCTCCGGTAGCTGCTCCGGATAAAATCAGAAACAGCAGAGTCTGCCCGCTTATTGCCGAAATCTGTTCCCCGGATCCCACAATTGCTACAATAATCCATGAAAATATCAGAATCACTACTGTCCGTACAGCCATCGCCACTGTAGAGTCAGTCTTCCGAATCCCGCATTTTGCCAGAATGGCAGTAATTCCGGCAAAAAAAGTGGAGCCCGCTGCATATACCAGCCACATAACTATTCCCTCTTTCTCTTTAGATTCTTCGTCATTAAGACTTTACTCACTTATAGTTATATTACTTTATATCCAACTTGGCAAATTGACTTATTTATTCGGCGTTGACTGTAAAAAAAATCCCTATATCAGACTGATATAGAGATCTTTTTCTTATTTTCCTCCGGTCATTGCCACACCCTCTATGAACTGCTTCTGGAAGATCAGATACAGGATAACCATTGGAAGCATTGCAAAGAGTGAGCCTGCCATCAGTACCGGATAGTTTGTGCTTGACAGGCTGTTCAGCGTGGAGAGTCCGGCTGACAAAGTTGTAGAATTAATATCGGTATTGGCAACCAGCGGCCACATAAGATCATAGACTTCAGAGAGCAGAAAAAGAAGTGAATATTCTCATAGATAATATAAAACAGAGTCCCGGACCGGCCGGCTGGCTGATCCGGGACTCTGTCATAAGTTACAGGTCATTCGTCGTATTTATTCTCCTGATAGAGCGATGCAGCATTCTCCTTGGTAACCTTCTTATAGGGAAGATAGATATATTTTTCTTTTTCAAATTCAATTTCGTCCATTCCCTCTCCGGATACCAGTGCTACAGCAAGTCTGGCCATGGCTTCTGCCTGTCCCTCCTTGTCATTGTAGACAGTTCCTGCCATTCTGGAATCCATAACTGCCTGAAGTCCTTCTTTCGTTCCGTCAATGCCAAAAAATACAGGAAGAGCAGATTCCGTATAATTCCGTTTTTTATAGGCATCCATGGCTCCGAGTGCCATATCATCATTGTTTGCAAGCACCAGTTCAATCCCGTTCTGATACTGACTGATCATCTGTTCCATCCGGTTCTGGGCCTGAGCACGATTCCAGTTCGCCATCTGGTAACTGAGCTTTTCCAGTTCAATTCCTTCATTTCTGATCGTTTCCACCGCATTTTCCGTACGTATAATCGCATCCTGATGGCCCGGTTCCCCTTCGAGAACCACATACTGAATCTTTCCGTCTCTGTTGCGGTCGATCCATGAGTTTTCCCTGATCCAGTCTGCAGCCAGTTCGCCCTGCATTACACCCGATTCTTTGGCATCCGCACCCACATAATACAGGCCATCCTGCTGCAGCAGGTCTTCTGCCACAGGTTCTCTGTTGAAGAAAATCACGGAAATGCCTTTCTCTCTTGCCATGTCAATAATTTCCGAAGGGGCTGATCTGTCCACCAGATTCACACACAGTACATTGCATCCTGCATCAATCAGCTCTTTTACCTGATCATCCTGTGTTTTCTGTGAACCTCCGGCATCTGTCACCGTTACTGCAATGTGCACCGCATTCTTTTCCTTCTGCTTTACATCCTGCTTAAAATGCTCAAGCAGTTCATTCAGATATGTATCATTCCTGTTGTAATAGGTCACACCGATATGGATTCTCTGTTCTGATGGTATCTGCTGGCGCTGACACCCTGTCAGAGCAGCCGGCAGAAGCAGAAGTACTGCTGCAGCCCTGATATTACGTAATTTCCAGCTTTTCATTTTCACTCTTTCATCCTCACTGCACTCTCTTCCTTCCGGGAGTTATTTATTATCCCTGGCTCATTGTAAAGAGTATTTCCTGGTTTTCTTTGGAAAACAGAGTATCCCGGGTAAGTACCGTACAGGAAACCTCACAGTCCTGAGGTTTATAGAAATAACTCCTGAGACTTTCGGCAGACTCTGTCAGGATCTGATAACCAGCCTGAAATTCATCGGGAACCACAAGCCGTTCCACTATTCCCGTATCCAGATAGTAAACTGCTTCGGTGGAATTGCCGATACCGTATACAAGCGCACCGTGCAGATTGCCATTTGCAGCCGTTTCTCCCGCTCTTACCAGGGCATCATCATTCATTCCCATAACAAAATCCACTTCCGGCAGATCTTCCAGGGATTCCCCTGTCTGCTGCTGTTCTTCCGCAGATGTATCCCATACAATCAAAGCTCCGGCTTCCTTCAGTTCATCCTCAAATCCTTTTTTTCGCTGCTGTTCTGCGGGCGAATCCATGCTTTCTCTGTAAATTCCGATCCGCTTTCCTTCTACGCCTCCGGCATAGTCCTTCAGAAGTTCCTCTGCAAGAACTTTTCCCATTTCATATTGATCCGGCTGAATAACCGCAAGCTCTGCTTTCTTTGCTTCCTCCAGCGTATCTTCTACCAGTATAACCGGAATTTTTCTGCTTATCTTTTTCAATATTTCTTCCATCCCTCTGGCAGGCTGAACAATCACTGCATCGGCGCCGAAGGCAACCTCGCTTTCTATGATATCCGCCTGCTCCTGCGCCGTCAGAATCCCTTCCGTGCCGGCTACCGACAGCTCAACCTCCTGATCCTGAGCAGCCATTTTCAGCCCGTATCGAAAGGCTGCCCACTGACTGTCCTGAGCGTTCTGCAGAATCACAGAAATTCTTGGTGTATTCCTACCGTTCTGCTCCTGCAGCATCAGGATTACTGTGGCAAGCACCAGCAGTCCCAATGCGGCTTCTGTCAGAAAAAACAATTTTTTCCCATTTTTCATTTTCAATCCTTCTCCTGCACCCTGCCGTCGACGGCACTCTCCCTGAGAATGCTCCCTCTCTCCAGCGTTTTCTGATTTTCTTCCGTATAAGGAACAGCAGGGAGTTCAATCCGTACGGTTGTTCCCTCATCCAGTTCACTCTCAATCCTCAGACCGTATTCCATTCCGAACAGCAGCTGAATTCTGCGGTGAATGTTGACCAGTCCTACTCCCGAACCGTGTTTGTGCACACGGTTGCTGTCTGTCAGAACCAGGCGCGCATCCTCTTCAGTCATACCCAGTCCGTTATCAATAACTGCCAGAACCACCCTGTCGCCTTTTACGCTGCCCGTTACTTTAATTTCTCCGCAGTCTTCCATTCCGCGGACGCCGTAATTAATCGCATTCTCCAGAATCGGCTGGAGAATCAGTTTGACCGTACAGTAGTTTTCCGTCTCCGGTTCCACATCAAAAACCACTGAAAAAGAATTCTTATATCGAATTTTCTGTATGTTGATATAGCTCTGCGCATGCTGCAGTTCATCTTTGATGGATATTACGGTTTTTCCTTTGGAGAGGCTGATTCTGAACAGTCGGGCAAGCTGGGAAATCATGAAAACAGCTTCGTCATTCCTCTCTCCTTCCACCATCCACGTAATTGACTCCAGCGTATTGTAAAGGAAGTGCGGATTGATCTGCCTTTGCAGCGCTTCCAGCTCACTTTTTCTTCTTTCATTCTGTTCCAGCACAATTTTCTTCATCAGGCTGTCAATCTCTTCGTAGGACTTCTGAATGGAATGTCCCAGATGTCGGATTTCCAGTGATCCTCCGATATAGATCCGGGGTTTCTCCCCTGCCTCATATGCCAGAACCGAATTATTAAGGCGCGAAATCGGTCCGGAGATTCCCACTGCAACTACACGGTTGATGGCAACGAGCATCATAGCCATCAGCAGCATGAGAAGAATGAGAAAATATCTCATATTAATCATATCGTGTGTGAAGGAGGAATAGGGAATGACACCTACCAGCTTCCATCCGGTATAGCTGATGGTGTTCACAACGACTTTCCGACGCTCACCGCCGAATCTTTCTTCATAAACGCCGTTCTTATGCTTTGCCGCCTCCACACTGTTCTCACCGCTGATTTCTCTGTTGATCTGCAGCTTTCTGGGATGAAAAATAATCTCTCCGCTGCTGTCGCAAAGATAATAATACTGTCCGTTTCCCGTTGTGTTAATCTGCTTCATCATTCGTGAGATGGCACTGTAGTCCATATCCACCAGAAGAACGCCCTTCTGTGAAACACCGTTGTCCGTAAGTTCCACAACACGGCTTAAAGAAATTACCCAATAATAACCAAACGCTGTATCGTCAAACAGATTCTGGATATGAGGTGTCGAAAAATGCATGTTTTCCATCTCACTCATAGCCTGCTGGTACCATCCCTGCCTGGTAACATCCGGATCCTCTTTCTGCGAAGCAACAGGCTCTGCCGCAATCAGACTTCCATAATCGTTATATACGGCAATTGTGC
>CALWBA010000097.1 GCA_944375815.1 uncultured Lachnospiraceae bacterium
GCTGGAACACATTCAGAAATATTACGGGAATGGCGGGAATGTTACAAAGGCGATTCAGGACATCAGCTTTTCCGTTCAGGAGGGAGAATTTGTCGGAATCATGGGCGCATCCGGTTCCGGAAAAACTACCCTGCTCAACTGTATTTCTACGATTGATACGGTCAGCGCCGGGCATATCTATCTGGATGGAACCGATGTGACCGAGATCAGTGAAAAGCAGATTGCCCGGTTCCGCCGGGAAAATCTGGGATTTGTGTTTCAGGATTTTAATCTGCTGGATACCCTGACCATCAGCGAAAACATCGCCCTGGCGCTGACCATCAATAAGGTTCCCGCAGACGAGATTGACGGCCGGATACGGGAAATGGCCGCAAAACTGAATATCACGGATATTCTGGACAAATATCCCTATCAGGTGTCCGGCGGACAGAAGCAGCGGTGCGCCTGCGCTAGGGCAATCATCAATCAGCCCAAACTGATTTTGGCAGATGAACCTACCGGCGCTCTCGACAGCCAGTCGTCCCAGATGCTGCTCTCCACCATCCAGAACATGAACGAAGCGCTTGGGGTGACAATATTGATGGTGACGCACGACGCCTTTTCCGCAAGCTATGCCAACCGTATACTCTTTTTACGGGACGGCGCGATTTTTACGGAGATTCTCAAAGGCGGCGATTCCCGCAGGGCTTTCTTTGAAAAGATTCTGGATGTCCTCACAATGATGGGAGGAGGAGTGAGCGATGTACGCTAAACTGGTTTTCCGAAATGCCAGACGTTCTGTCAAAGACTATCTGATCTATCTTGTGACCATGACGATCTGCGTCACGCTCTTTTATTCGTTCCTGTCCATTTCCAGCAGTTACTATCAGCCGGATATCGGCAGCGAATATGATTTTACAATATTGAGCGACGGCATGAAGATAGCAATCTGCGTGATTACTCTATTACTGCTGTTTCTGATACGGTTTGTCAACAACTATATGTTGCGGCGCAGGCAAAGAGAATTTGCAGTACAGGCCATCATGGGAATGGAGCAGAAAACCATTGGAAGTCTTTTCTTTGCGGAAACCTTTGTTATGGGAATGATTTCTATAGCCGCCGGAATTATTCTCGGTGTGTTCTGTTCACTGTTTATGACAGCAATGCTGCTGACTTCTTACGGGAAAAGCTATGAACTTGCATGGACATTGTTTCCGGACACAGTCATTCTGACGGTTGTTTTTTTTTGTTCTGAGTTTTCTTGCGGTAGGGCTGTTCAACACCCGCACCATACGGAAAACCAAACTTACAGATATGCTTGCGGCAGACCGTAAAAATGACCCCGAACTGAAAAAGAGCCGCTGGATTGTAATTGCAGCTATTATATTTGAACTGTTCACGATATGGATGCTTGCGACAGGCGTTCAGAAGGTCTGGTTCTATTATGACAGCCGTTATGCTGCGCCGGTTCAGATCATGTTCTGGGGCAACATTATTATACCGGCAGCCGCTTTGCTCTGGTCTGTATTGTGGCTTATCAGGAAGAGAAAAACAGGTTTTCCCAAATTTATTTTCGGACTGCTGATCTGCGCTACCCTGAACGCCTGCGCAGCAGCCGGAGTACCGTCCTTGGTCAATCAATATTATCTTTCGCTGGGGGCGGGTACGGCCAACCAATATCTGTTATTTATTCTGGCGGATTTGATTTTTTTCATTTGCTCATTGATTTATCTTGCCAGCAGCTTCATCGCTGCGCCTGTTTTGGTTGGCTGGGCTTCGGGTTATCTGGATATACGGTCAATGTATGATGTGCAGATTTCTTCCAGATACAATGATGTATACAGCGAAGAAAATCTTCCCTGTGATAATTATGAGATCGTAACAGACTATCTTGCGGAACACGGCATCAATGCGGATTATGACTGTACATTCAGCCTTTATCTTCCGAAGAGAGAGGACTTTCACAATCGAATAAAGAATGACTTCCCTGTTGCGGCGATTTCATTGAGCGATTATAACATGATCCGGGAAATGCTGGGGTATGAGCAGATTTCTCTGTCTGAAAACGAGTTCACAACGCAATGGAAGACAATCGCTTCCGAGGAAGAACGGGAGAATTTTTTGGCAGGCCATACCAGCGTAATGACTGACGCCGGAGAATTAACTCTTTCCGGACAGCCATATTATGAGGAGGCAATCGGAGAAACCGTTTATAATTCTTACACGAATGTCCTCTATATATTTCCGGACAGTGTCTGTGAAAAGCTGCTTCCGGTTATGAGGAACCGCTATATCACTACGTCCGAAAATATTTCCTATGAAAATGCCCGAGAATTAGAACAGGCCTTTTCAGACGAGTATCCGGAGATTACAGATACCGGTGTCAGCTACACAATCCGCTTAAGTACCCTGCAGATCAACAGCACAAAGGCAAGCAACTTTGTCTTACAGGCTTCCTTCCTTTACGGAGCTGTTGTTCTGATGGTGATTTGCCTTACAATATTGTCTCTGCAGCAGCTTCTGGACGCAGGTAAGTACAAATACCGTTTTTCCGTACTGCGAAAGCTTGGAGTTGACGAACAGAAGATAGGGAAACTTGTGCTGAAGCAGTTAGGCGTCTGGTTTGGTCTTCCGATCCTTGTGTCATTGTTTCCACGATTGTGACTGCTTACTTTATTCAAACTGTATCAGCAGAAATTTCAGCTTATATTGGTTTCGGCACATTGATGACGCAAATCGGCATAACGGCAGGTATTCTCGCTTTGCTGCTGCTTTGCTACTTCATTAGCACATGGATTCTCTTCCGCCATTCCATTTGCGGCAGCTCAGGCATTTTAAAGTAAGGAGGGATATGCCGTTCGGTTTATGCTTGGCCAGCGCAAAAAGGAATTTGCCGCATATGAACTGATGGGCATGGAGGTAAAAACTGTCCGCAGCCTGCTTTTGGTGGAAAACAGCATGATTGGCGGCACGGCTTTTTTGCTGGGATCTCTGGTTGGAACCGGGCCGTCCGGATTATTGAATCAGGTGGTTCAAAATATTTTCGAGATTCCGCACACTTATCGGATTTGTGCTTGTCCTGCCGGATGAAGTGACGATGGGAGTAACAGTAAAAGCATGGGGTGTTGCCAATTCACTGACCGGATTCGCAACACTCTCTTTCTGCGAGCTGTATCTGAGCATCATTTTTATGATTGACCGGCTGGGCGTATCGGGCCGCAAACAGGCTTCCCTGATCCGCAGGGAACTGTCTGCCGTGTTTCTGATCCCGCTGTTCTTCCCAATCGTCCTTACTATTCTGCTGATTGCAAGAACGCAGCTTCTTTTCGGAGAAACGATTTTCCGGTGTAAAGGTACTTGTCCGTTAAAAGAGCCTGCGTTATATTTGATCCATACATATGTCGCAGTTTTTCAACTGCGCCTAAACTAGAAAAGAAAGGCGGA
>CALWBA010000098.1 GCA_944375815.1 uncultured Lachnospiraceae bacterium
ATGTAGTAGGTAGCGTAAACCACCCTTTATACAGTAACTCCCAGAATGAAATTTTATTATTTAGGGGAAATAAAAAACATGAAGACAATATGTGGAATTGACTGTACAGGATGCGCATGGAAAGATGAATGCAAAGGCTGTGCCCAAACAGACGGCTGTCCTTTCGGAGCCGAATGTATTGCTGCTAAATGTTATAAATCTGGCGGTGAAAATTGTTTCATTGCATATAAGCAGCAATTGATCAAGGAGTTTAACAACCTCGGTATTACCGATATGCCTTTGATAACAGAACTCTGCCCGCTGAAAGGCGCATATGTGAATTTATCTTACACTCTGCCCAATGGTCAGGAAATAAAAATACTTGAGGATAACAAAATATATCTTGGCTATCAGGTCGAAAGAGAAAACAGCGACAGATGCTATGGACTTGTTGCGGATGACAATTATCTGCTTGAAAGGAGTTATGCCATGCGGCTATTTTACGGTGTACCTGAGGATATTGAGAACTGGATGAAGCTTTGCAAAATTTGGACAGGAGCAAGGAGATTTCAGTCAGCACTTTTCGAGCTGATGATGAGAAAGGGCTCGCACCGAGAGCATTTTATGAAAAATATGGTTTCACTGAAGACGCACTCATGGAAGATATGGATTATCCAACTCAGAAATATATTCTTCATCCGGTCAGCTGCTGATTTGATAAAGGGATACAGATATGAAAATAAGAGAACTTAAGGAAAATAAAAAACAACTTCTTTCTTTATTGCTGTTGGCAGACGAACAGGAAGATATGATCGATCGTTATATCGAAAAAGGCACAATGTATGTTTTAGAGGATGATGGAATCAAATGCGAATGCGTGGTAACAGACGAGGGGAATGGAACTCTTGAAATTAAGAATATTGCCACAGAACCGGATTTTCAGGGGAAAGGATATGGCAAAACCCTGATAGAGTTTATTGCCGCGAAATATAAAGGAACATATTCAATCTTACAGGTTGGAACAGGAGATAGTCCGCTGACAATTCCTTTTTACGAGAAGTGTGAATTTACACGTTCGCATACTGTCAAAAATTTTTTTACAGATAATTATGACCATCCAATATATGAATGTGGGATTCATTTGGTGGATATGGTTTACTTACAGAGAAAACTATAAATAGCCTCACGGGGATCGTGAAGTACGGGATTTACGATGAAGTGAAGCGAATCCTTGAAAGCGCAGGGAAAAAGGTATACGAATGGAACGGGAAGATATCATCTGGCAGGCGGATATTTGTACTGGGAGGACTATATGGAGGGAGCAGGAGATCTGTGCTTCTTTGAGAAAGAATGACAGAAATACAGGTGCGATATTTGCGGTGACGTACAGCTGCCGTCCGTGATATAATAGCAGACAAAGACTAATGATTCTGGAGGACAGCATGAAACAGAAAATATCGATTATCGAAGATGATTCGCTGATACGAAACGAACTGAAAACCCTGCTGCAGAGCCACGGCTATGAAACATCGGCGCCCGAAGATTTTTCGGATGTGATCGGACAGATCAGGGCTGAACAGCCGCACTTGATTTTATTGGACATTAAGCTGCCGGGAACCAGCGGATTTTCTCTCTGCGTCCAGATCCGCACCTTCTCCGAAGTGCCGATTATCTTTGTGACAAGCTGCAGCACGGATATGGATGAGCTGAGCAGTATCATGCTTGGCGGCGACGCGTTTATCACCAAACCTTATAACACGGCGATTCTGCTTGCTAAAATTACATCGCTGCTCAAGCGGGCCTATCCGGTACAGCAAAGCGAGCAGATGACCTGCGGCGGTGCTGTTCTGCATCTGGAATCCAGCAGCCTGGACTATAGCGGACAGAGTGTGGAACTGACCAAAAACGAGTTGAAAATCCTGTATTACCTGTTCAAAAATGCGGGTAAAATCTGTTCGCGCGGCCATATGGTAGAGTTTTTGTGGGATAACCAGCTGTATGTGGACGACAATGCTTTGAGCGTCAACATCAATCGTATCCGGGAAAAGCTGGCAGGGATCGGCCTGAAAGATTTTATTAAAACGAAGCATCGGCAGGGGTACACAATATGAATGGAAAACTGTATTGGAAAAAACGGCTGCCTTTTCTGCTAGCCAATCTGGTCTTCATGATCGCTCTCACTGTGTTTCTGTTGGTGTGCGGTGCTGCTGTGCGAAAATCACCGGACGGACTGGACAAAAGAGCTATTGCTGGAACTGGAAAAAACCAACCGTTTCACCGAACAGGCGCTTTACTACGCCCGCAGCGAGCATACGGAAAAAGATTATTCTGTCCGGGAAATGGCGCTGTCCCAAGTGGTGCATCAGGCAATTGCGGATAACAGATATCTGCTGCTCCAGAACGGTGTGCGCCTGGAAGTGGAGGAAATGCAGGATACGGTTTATTCCGATGAAAAATGGGTGCGCTTTATTTTAAAGCAACTGATTGCCAATGCGGTCAAGTATCGTACCAGGCAGCCGGTTCTCCGTTTTTCCGCCCGCAGGCAGCAGGATCATGTGACTCTTGTGGTGGAGGACAATGGGATCGGGATTCCCCCCTCCGACCTGCCGCGCATCTTTGAAAAAGGATTTACCGGGCAGAACGGGCGCATCGTTCAGCAGTCCACGGGAATCGGCCTGTATCTGTGCAAACGGCTCTGTGAAAAGCTGGGTATCGGCATTTCGGCGGATTCATCGGAACGCGGTACAGCCATTTCCCTTTCTTTTTACATCAACTGTCTGATTCAGGAAGTGCAGAGCTGAAAGCAGTTCTGCACTTCTTACATTTTTGTTAGAACTTTGTAAGAAAACTTGATACAAACATTGTGCGCGCTGTCTTACAATAGAAACCAGAGGTGATGCTATTTATGAAAGAAGTTTTGAAGCTGGAGCATATCCAGAAGTATTACGGGAATGGCGGGAATGTTACAAAGGC
>CALWBA010000099.1 GCA_944375815.1 uncultured Lachnospiraceae bacterium
TTGAGCGTCTCAACTATTGCTGTACCGCGATTTCTCTTACTGCCGTGCAGCATGAGATCCGTCTGGTCTACCGTTGTCCCGGTTTAAACATCGCCATTGCGGGAAGTGCAATGTCTGCATTTCTGACTGCTGTTATCTGGGGAATTTATCTCCTGAGACGCAGAAAAAACATATCCTGAGTTTAAAAAGCTCCGGGAGCAAATTCTTCTGCTCCCGGAGCTTTTTTGTCTTACCTTCCGACTACTGCGTACTGCAGCATTACTTTAAGATAATATCCAGATATCTCTTCAGCGCATCCTGCCATGTCGGAAGTTTTCTGAATCCATTTTGGGTCAGTTTATCCTTGCTCATCCGGCTGTTGTACGGGCGCTTTGCCTTCGCTTTGTACTCTTCAGCCGTCACCGGTACTACCTCCACGTTCACCCCTGCCTGGCGGAAAATTTCCTTTGCAAAGTCATACCATGAAATATAACCGCCCTCATTTGTCACATGATACTTGCCGTACTTGTCTGACTCCAGCATATCCACGAGCAGAACAGCAAGGTCATATGTGTACGTCGGCGTTCCGATCTGATCACTGACAACGGTGAGACGGTCGTGCGTCTCGGCGAGCTTTAACATCGTCTTGATAAAGTTCTTGCCGTTTACGCCAAATACCCATGCGATTCGCACAATGTAGTGCTTCTTCGCATATTTTTCGACCGCCAGCTCACCTTCATACTTTGTCTGACCGTACACGTTAAGCGGCTCTGTTACCGGATCATCCGGCTCCCAGGGGCGCTCGCCCATTCCGTCAAAGACATAGT
The DNA here is from genome assembly GCA_944375815.1 of uncultured Lachnospiraceae bacterium. GTDB lineage: Bacteria > Bacillota > Clostridia > Lachnospirales > Lachnospiraceae > Egerieimonas_A. The sequence goes on from CALWBA010000099.1 coordinate 807, forward strand.
CGGTGCTCAGATAAATCATCGGAATATCCAGTTCTCCGCAGACCTTCGCAATATTTTCCGTGCCGTAAGCGTTGACTTTACGGCATATATCCACATTGTCTTCCGCAGCATCCACGGCTGTCCACGCCGCACAGTGCACAACTGCATCCACATCTGATTCGTGAATGACTTTATTCACCGCTGCTGCATCCGTAATGTCCATTTCCTCCACATCCACGCCTACACCCTCGTAGCCGCGTTTTGCCAGTTCATTCATAACATCATGTCCCAGCTGTCCTTTGACGCCAGTCACTAAAACCCGCATAATATTATACCTCCTGTTATTTATCTATCCGCTGTGATACTTCAGCCCCATGGCCTTTAAACCCGGGGAATCTCATATCCTTTTCAGTGAGAAATCCTGGCTGTCCAGGGTGAGGTTAGGATTGTAATATGGATCTCCGTCCCTCAGTATATCCGGCCAGCGCTTTTCGAATGTCGCTATCTCACGGTTGAAGCGCGCCACCTTCTCCGGCGTATCCTCCAGCCCGCGGGATTTGGATTCATAGTGGTACAGTTCCGCGTACGGATTATAAACCACCAGTTTCCCGATACTGCGCACCTTCATACAGAAATCAATATCGTTGAACGCTACCTGCAGTTCCGTAGAAAATCCATCCACTGCCTCGTAAACGGAGCGCTTTACCATCATGCATGCTGCCGTCACAGCACTGTAATCCTGCGCACAGATCACGCGATGACAATACCCCGTATATCCTCTCGGCTGCTGAACAAAGCAATGACCTGCAATCCCGCCGAATCCGATCACCACGCCTGCGTGCTGAATTGTGTCATCCTCAAAGTAGAGCCTTGCTCCGACGATTCCGACGTCATCCCTCATGCAGTAGCCGAGCAGTTCTTCCAGACAGTCAGGATTAATGATCTCCGTATCATTATTCAAAAGCCACAGATATTCTCCCTTCGCATGCTGTACTCCAAAATTATTGATCGCGGAATAGTTGAAAATATCTTTCCAGTACACCACACGTACCTTTTTGTTTTCAGCTTCCAGCTTCTTATAAAACTCAAATGTCTCCGGCTCTGTACTGTTATTCTCCACAATAATATATTCATAATTGCGGTACGTTGATTTTTCCTCAATGGAGTCTATGCAGCGCTTCAGATCATCTATGTGATCCTTATTCGGAATAATGATCGATACAAGAGGATCATAGGGACGGATATATTTCGTCCGGTACAGGCCCAGATACTCTCCCTTCTGCACCAAAGCATGAATTCCGACCCGCTCATAATGTGCCTCAATCGCCCTCTGTCCGGCATCGAACGCATACAGCTTGCTTTCCGGATTTTCTGCAGTGGAGTCCTCATGACTTCTCCAGTGATACAAGATCTTCGGAATATGATGAATCTTTTCTGCTCCCGCAGCCTCCGTGCACCGGAAAATAAAGTCATAATCCTGTGCGCCGTCAAACTCGCTTCTGAGCATTCCTACCCGTTCGATCACAGAATGCTTTACAACAAAAAGATGGCAGATATAGTTCACCGTGCGAAGCAGGTCAATATTGAAATCCGGTTTAAAATGCGGCTGGAAAAATTTATGTCCGTCCATTGACATCTTATCCTCATCGGAATAGAGGATCTCAATTTCCGGATCACTGTTTAATGCCTTCACACACTCATACAGTGCATTCGGAGTCAGTTCATCATCGTGATCAGCAAAAACAATATACTCGCCTGTTGCAATTTCAATCGCCGCGTTGGTGTTCTCAGAGATCTGCAGCGGCTTCTCCTGAAAGAGCACGCGTATTCTCGGATCCGAATCTCTGTATTTCTCCAGAGCACCGCGAATCGAGCTGTTCTCACCGCTTCCGTCGGAAAGACACAGCTCCCAGTTTGCGTATGTCTGCTCCTTAATCGATCCGATCAGTCGGTCAAGATACTGCTGCGGTGTCTTGTACAGAGGAACTACAATTGAAAAGCACGGACGGTAATCAAATTTTACCTGGCGCTGCTTCTCAAGCTGTGCAGCAGTCGGGAGGTGCTTGGGCAGCCATTTCTGATACGGCACAGGCCCTTTACGCACACTGTTTAATTTTCCCACAGTCTTTGCCGCAAGAGCCTTTGCTCCATGCGCCTTCAGATATCGTGTACCCTTTACCGCATACTTTTCAATCTTCTTTTTCATAATCATGAACTTCTGCGTGTGTACCGGATAGACAGCCTTTGCATCCTTTGACCGGAAGACCAGATAAACGATTTTTGTAGATACCTGATTCAGTTCAACATAAAATCCGCATTTCTCCTCGATCTGCGCTTCCTGGTACATCTGTGCTACATCCGCCCGGTTATTCCACTGCACCGTACATGGAATCTGTGTACCGTTCTCATCATAAATCTTCAGGCTCACCGGCTCGCGGAACACCACCCAGCCGCGGACCCTGACCGTTCCCTCCGAACGGCTGACGCGTTCTTCTTCAATGAAATAGTATGGCTTTGCACGTCTTGCCTCCAGTGACTTTACGGATACGGAAAACCACGGAATGCTTCCGTCTTCTGTCACCGCTGTAATCAGGAGTCTCTTATACTCATGCAGATTCTCCGGCAGATGTACCGTCACAGTCATCTTCTGTCCCCGCATCAGGTCCAGATCTGCAAAACGTTCCAGCGCACTTCTGTTTTCCCAGACCTCTGCTTCTGCCTTCAGCGGTGTTTTGTCGAGAAACGCCTTAATCTCACAGTCTTTCGGCAGATTTCCCTGCAGGATGTACAGATTGTCATCCAGCAGATGAAACCGTTCTCGTTTTACTTCAAATACTTCTTGCTGCATATGGTTACTCCCTTGGCATTTACTTCTTTCCAAGCGCACGCTTTACCTTATTCGCCGCACGCCAGGTCTTGGAATTGATTACAGTCTCGTACGCAACGCGCCAGACCTCAGACTGGCGTGCCTGTTCCTGAACAGCTGCCTCAAGCTGTCTTACATGCTCCTGGTGATGTCCGTCTTTCTCCGCCAGCTGTTCCTGCAGCTTGTTTATCTGCTGTCCAAGCTGGAAATTCGCACGGCTGCTCTCCTGCCAGTACGCGCTGATCTCTTCATTGGCTTTCACGCTTGCTTTCCAGTTATCAGCGCACTCCTGCCAGTTCTTATGAGCATCCGCAAGTTCCTGTCTTAAGTGATCCATCTCCGCTTCCAGCTGCTGTATATCCCTGGTGCCTTTCAGAGCAAAGGCCTTCATGGCGCCGAAGCTTCTGCCGTCCGCTTCCTTCACAACATAGCTGTGGAAACGGCGGTAGGCATTTTCCATCACTTCGATATCTGTGCTGATTTCAAGTTCCCGCATGATCTCAGAAAGCGGGAAAAATTCCTCCAGCTTGGGAATATGAAAATATACATCCCGGATACAGTGGTAGATCACAAGATCTCTGGGCAGGGGTTTGTCAAACACCCATTCATAATCGATAAATACCGGCTCTTCCCCGCGGCATATAATATTTCCTGCAGTGGCATCAAAATTCGATACCGCAAGTCCTGCCAAGCCTTCAAACGGCTCAGCTTCCCCGAAGATCCTCTCAAAGTCACCGTAAGCATGGAATTCGCATATATTTTCCGGTCGTCCCACAATCAGTTCCCTGTGGAAACGTGCCAGATCCAGGAACTTCTCCCGATCTTTCATCTCAAAAGCTCTGCGATACTTATCCTCCAGAGATTCTCCCGTGATAAAAGCGAACCAGAGCGTATCCTGACGCTTTTCAAGCGGACATATCGTGACTGATGGATAGTTCTCCGTCAGCAGATCATGGAAATACAGGATACTGTTTAAATGCCCCTGGCCCTCGGGAAATGCTGCTTCCTTAAGCACATACTTTTTCCCGCTGTCATCGAGCGCAATTGTCGTCTTAATGCTGAACCTGCGGTTTCTCTCATCGCTGAATTTCATCATTAACTTTTTCATACGCTCACCTCCTGACTGCTTCCACCAGGAACGAATTTGCCAGCATTCTGCGCTCCTTCGCGCCCTTTAAACTTGCAAATGCCTGGTTCATATTGAAATTCTTAAGTACCGGAAGGTCATAGTTGCTGTCCTCCGGAAAATCAATGTCGGCATCTAAAATCACATCGTCACTGTAAATTACGGTCGGAAGCTTATAATCCGGAAACGGATAATAAAAATACGTACCGGAAAATCCATTGTCCAGCAAAAGCCTCTTTAACTGCGAACGGCTGAACGTCTTGACCTTATCCTCACGACGATAGCCCTGAATTCCCACATACGGACGGCTCAGATGATCCTCGTGATAACCTGCAAAATACTTCATACCCAGCTTATTCTCAATCGCTACATAGAGCTTGCCGCCAGGTTTCAGGCAGGATGCCACCTTGCGGATAAAGTCTTCATACGGCGTTTCGCTGTCAATGTAGTGATAAGCATATTCCAGAACACCAATCAGCGTAACCACATCATACTTCTTCTCAATCTTTACATCCTGGAAATTTCCCACAAAGATCTCAATATTCTTCATGTCTCTGTGGCGGTAAGCATTTACCAGAGAGCGGCGTTTCGACAGTTCGATGCAGTCCACTTTCTTACACCTTCTCGCCACCGCTCCGGTCACGGCACCCATTCCCGCACCGATCTCCAGTACCTCATCTGTAGGCTTTAAGTCCATCGGTTCTGCAATATTTTCTCTCTGGCGGCTTAAATGATACAGCACAGCCCAATCGCTGTAACCGCTGTGCGCATATTCATATCCGGATTCATTTTTCACAATATCCAGAATCCGGTTCTCCATCTCATCGCCGTCGCTGTATAAATCTTCGCCGCTGTAGTAATCCAGATTCAGCGTTACTCCGCCAATTCTCTCGACCATTTCTCTGCCTCACTTTCCTCCAGGATCTCACCTGCACGGATTCTGCTTACCACAACGTTGTGATATGTGGGACCATATTTTGCAAATACGGTCTTATTCGTCTCGCGCATCATATAATCCTGATTTGTTATCTCAACCGGCGCATAATGATCACTGTATGCTTCACCGGTATAATATCCCTCTGACTGGAACAAAAGCGGCAGCGCTAAAAGCTGTGTCATCCTATCAGTCTCTTGTCCCTTTTCGCAGACTCTGCTCACTGCATTCAGCAGCTTGCCGCGTACCCAGAAGCTGCCGCCCACCGGAGCCAGCGCCTCGCTTGGTTTCTTCACTGTTACAGATACTCCCCAGGATTTCAGAAGAGCCAGCACCCGTTCAAAGCGCCCGAACCAGCCGTCTGCACCCGCCATCGCAAACATTTCACCATACTGCGGCATCGGCGGAATGACTGCCCCCAGCCGTTTTTCGGCTGCAAACTGCTGCAGCAGATTTCCTACAATGTTGGCATTTCCCAGCAGGTTCTCAAAATCTGCGTACTGCCATGATGCACCGTTGCTGTACGGCTGCACAGTGAGTGCTCTCGGATCCGAAAGGTCCAAAATGCCGGCGTACTGATACTTACAAGCTGTGGGAGCAATCGCTGCCAGAGTCCCCAGATAATCGGAGAAGTCCTCCTGCATGATCTGTCCGGCGCGCATGGCTGTGCCTTCTTCCATGCACATGCGGACTGCCGCACAGTTTTCATCAGTCCCCACCAGATATACATCAAGATACTCCGGGATTTTCTTCAGATACCGTTTATACCAGCTCAGGTGTTCGCTGTGCTCTGCCAGCAGGAACAGCGCGTTTTCTCCTCTGCGACCCGCGTAATCTGTATCATATGAAGGCAGCATATAGTTAAAATGCATAACTCTGTGGATATCCCTCAGATTTTCAAGCCGCAGAATATTCTCCCAGATATATTCCGTATCGTAATCCGTATGATCCCGGATAAATTCATATGCGTTGACAGCAGGTTCACCGCAGGAATTCAGCATAAAGTCGCTGTAATCCGTAAAAAAGCTTCTGCGCTTGATGATCGGACAGCGCTGCTGCTCCATCATCTCTTTCGTATAAAACATAATCGGGCAGTAGGAATACCCCTCATACTTATCGGTATTCACATACACATCCCATGTAAATCCCAGATCCTCAAAATGCTTGGTGAAGATGGTCTCATACTCGCAAATTGACTCCAGATATGTTCTCGGATTCGGCGTGTTGAAAATAAAATCTTTATACGCATAGCTCATGAACAGACTTTTTCTCAGTACCATAAAATGGGACTGGATATGTTCGGGCAGATAACCATACCGATTGACACCGAACGGATCAGGATCAACCTTGTGGTGCTTTGTGATGCCCCAAAAATCGACATCTCTTTGCTCCATTGCATCAAACATCTCTGAAAACGGATAAATCGGGCCAAAGAATGTGTAGTTTAAAAGTACAACCTCATCAAATTGGCTCAGTTTCTCCCATCCGAGATAGAACAGTCCTTCCCGGTAGCCGCCCACATCCATTCCCAGATTTACTCTGCACAGCACGTCATCTGCCTCTGCCTGCAGTGCTGTAAGTCCCTCACGATTCACATAGCCATTGCAGACCACAAGCAGATGCTCTATATTCGGCTTTAAGCAGCGGAGCATATGGACAACATATTTGTCCACCACTCCGTCTTTATCAAAAAACAAAAAAATTCCGCATCGTTTCATCATACTCTTGCCTCTCACAGATTCCGGATATTTTCCAGAAGCTCTCTGTGCCGCATTGCTCCTGCCTTGGACATCTCGGCACGATTGAGCTCCCCGTTGATATACGCCCAGTTGTCAATCTCTATTCTGGCGAAGGAATCTGCCAGAATCCAGGCCGGATAGTACCCTTCCTGCTGTACGCAGAACGGATAGATTCGCTCTATCGCATGCAGTACCGTTGCGTCATCCGCAATCGGCTCTTTGGGGAACTCCTCATACTGCCAGTCGTGCGCAAACAGACATTTCAGTGCGTCCGTTCGAACCCAGAACATAGACCCCAGGGGCGCTACCGGCTCCTTTCTTGGATCCAGATTCACTGTCAGCCCCAGTGTGTCGGCAAGCTGCTTTGCCACAGCAAAGTTTTCTCCCCACTCTCCTTTTCCGGTTGTCGGATAGTACGGACCATGGTTCGGAACCGGCGGTGTAAGCATTCCCAGTCTCGGGTTTTCCTCGAATACGGCAATAATATTTTCCACAAAAGTCCTGTTCCTGAGCAGGTTTTCAAAGCACTTATACGCCCAGGACTCACCAAGCGACATCGGCTTGACCTGGTAAACCTTTTTATCATGCACCTTGCAGATCAGATCGTATCTTTCGATCAGATCCTTACAGCCCACGAGAAACGGCGCCACATCTCTTCCCAGATTTCCCACAATTCGAAACTCCAGCCTGTGCGGAAAGTTCTCAAATGCTTTTCTGACTACAGCAAGCTTCTCTTTATTTGGAACTGTTACATACACATCTGTTCCATCGGGCATATTTTCCGCGTATCTGCGGCAGAAGTCAGCCAGTTCTTCATAGTAGATATGCAGTACAAGCGCAATTGACGGAAGTGGTTTCTTTTTCTTCTTCTGAATTTTTGAAGATACAACAAAATTCCAGTGCATCCGTTTCTTTAAATCCGCCTGATTTTCCAGGCGCAGCAGATTGTCCCATATCATATCTGTGTCATATGGCAGATGCTGCTCAATATATTCAAGTGCCTCTTTTGCTCCCTCACCGCCGCTTCTGGAAAATGCCTCCCCATACTCATGAAAAAACGAACGGCGTTTTAAAAGCGGGCATCTCTTCTCCTCAATCATATACCGCGGAAAGTCACGAAGCGGATCGTACATAAATCCGATCAGATCACTGCTGTCGCAGTAAACTGCCCAGCGATATCCTTTATCCGCGAATTCTTTCGTAAAAATTGCCTCATGGAATCCGATTGCCTCCTCGTAGGAGTGAATCTGCGGCATATTTGCCCAGTAACTCTGAAAATCAGCACTTTGTATGAGGCTTTTTCTGAATACCATGAAAAATGATTGAATATGTGTCGGGATGTGTCCATATTTAATCGTCCCAAAAGGATCAAACGGAACCTCGTGGAATGTTGTCATTCCCCAGAAATCAAGATCCTTCTGATCCATTGTCTCGAATACTTCCCTGAATGGATAGAACGGCCCGAAGAACGTGGAATTGAGCACGAGAACCTCATCATACTCTGAAAGCTTTTCATATCCCATGCGCTCAATGCCGATTTTATAAGCTGTGATGTCAAATCCCTGATTTTCTCTTTCCAGCACCTCATCTGCAATCTTTTCAAAGCGTGCTCTTCCCTCGGACGTCACGCCGCCATTACAGATGACCAGAAGGTGATCTACCTCTTTTTTCAGCTCCTCGAGCAGATAGAAATTGTATTCATCTGCGTGTTTGTCCCTGTCATAAAACACATACACCGCATACCGCTTTGCTTTCTCTGTCTGTACCTGCATATGGCCATAACTCCTTTATCAGATGATTGTAACCTCCGAATCCATATCGTAGAATCCTACGGTATTCTTATCGGAAATCACGTCAATGTCACAGACGTCATACAGCCTGTGATATACAACGAACTTATTGTCGGAAAATCCCACGCACCCAAGCGACAGCAGATAATTTCTTCCCTGCAGGTTCATATTCTGGGTAAACGTGACAACCCGCTCTTCGCCCGCTTTCACAGGTCCTGCGGAGACGTTCTCATACATCGTGTTTGTGCCTGTCACCTCGGTTCCCTGCAGGTCCTTGATTGTAAATGCAAAGATCGGATCCTGCAGGTCACGGTTAAAATGCACTTTCATCCGAATAGAGAAATCTGTCCCCTTCACAATGTTATTGCTGATATTTCCCTGATCGTCGATCAGCGCAAAGTCCACAATCTCCGCAAAGCGCTCACCGTACTCCAGCAGATTCGGATTTAAATCAAGCTGGGATTTCCATGTATCGGCAGACGCCGATGTTGCCATCTTCTCTGCGGTATCTCCCTCCTGCTTAATATCGTGTTCCGCCTCCTGGTTAACCAGTATCTGCTTATACATATCCACAATCTTTTTCGGGCGCCCCTCTGCAATTTTCTGCCCTTTGTTTAAAAGCACAACACGGTCGCAGTATTTGCTGATGCTGCCCAGATCATGGCTTACGAACAGGATGGTCTTTCCCATCTTTTTGAACTCTTCAAACTTGTGGTAGCACTTCACCTGAAAGAAAACGTCTCCCACGGAAAGCGCCTCATCGACAATAAGAATCTCGGGATCTATGTTGATCGCCACTGCAAAAGCCAGACGTACAAACATACCGCTCGAATACGTCTTTACCGGCTGGTGAACAAAATCCCCAATATCCGCAAACGACAGGATGTCATCGAGCCGACTGTCAATCTCAGCCCGAGAAAATCCCATCATCGTACCGTTTAAGTACACATTCTCAATACCTGTGTACTCCATATTGAAACCGGCACCCAGCTCCAGCAGAGCGGAAATTCTGCCGTTTACAGTCACGGTTCCCTCTGTGGGGCTTAAGGTTCCGGTGATAATCTTTAAAATCGTGGATTTTCCGGAACCGTTCGTTCCGATAATCCCGACTGTTTCGCCGCGCTTTACATCAATGCTCACATCGCGCAGCGCATAATGTTCCTGATAATACTGTTTCTTTCCCTTGAGCTTGATGCCCATCGCTTCCTTAAAACGGTCGGAGGGCTTGTCGTACAGCTTGTACATCTTACTCAGGTGGTCTACTTTTATCGCTATCTCAGACATATCTCTTCCCTTTCCCGCCGTTATAATACGTCTGCAAAGTGTACCTTCAGACGCTTGAATACCATAGTTCCAATACCGAAGACCGCTGCTGTGATAAACCAGAACAGGATCGTCTCATACGGTTTCTCCCAGAACCAGTGGCCGTTGTAGATGGCATCCCTGTAGCCGTCCACAATATAATACATCGGTATCAGTTTGAACAGGAACTGAACCTTCTCCGGTACAATGGAAAGTGTCCACATGATTGGTGTCATCCAGATTCCTACCTGCAGAATGATATTTATGATCTGCGTGGTATCGCGGAAGAATATTACGATAGAGCAGGTCGCATATACCAGCCCCAGAGTCAGCATGAAGTTGCAGAAGATATAGTAAATGATCTGCACCAGATGAAGTCCCGGCGTGTATCCGTACAGAATCGCAATCGCCAGTGCCACCAGCGTAAAGAATACATGTACAAACAGCGCGGAAATCAGCTTTACAACCGGAAGCATACTGATTTTGAAGACAATCTTCTTTACCAGATACTGGTACTCGATCATGGCGTTTGTTCCTCCTCCGAGTGCATCGGAGAAGAAGAACCACGGCACCAGACCGGAGATAAGGTAAAGCAGGAACGGCACATTGTTGACCGGAGCACTCTTTAATCCTATACCGAATACGCAGTAATACACGCATACAGTGATCAGCGGCTGAACGAACGCCCAGATAATTCCCAGATAAGATCCGACATACTTTGTCTTAAAATCATTGTAAGCCAGTTTGCCGATCAGTCTGCGGTTCTGGTACAGTTCCATAAGCAGTGTCTTCACATGGCTGCTCACAATCAGAAAGCCGATCAGCAGGATATCAATTGCTGCACACACAAGGATTTTGCATATCATCGCAAGCGTCTTTGATCCCTCTGTGATCAGTGTGTCGAGCTCGTCTGCGATATTACTTTCAAGAGCGAGCGTCATGCGTGGATCGCCGTCCTCTGCCTCTATGTTCACACCATCGCCCGCTGCTTCCACGTTTCCGAGATCTGTCTGTTCACTGCTGTCGGCAAATACTTCAAGCGGAACAGAGAGCTCCCTGCTTCCGACACAGAACTTTGCATCCAGTACCGTGATATCTGCCGCCTGCGCTCCCATATCGAAGCGGAACTGACTGTAACCGGTCTTGCCAATGTAAAATTCCAGCTCTTTCGGATTATTGACATCTTCTGCCTCATACCGGGCGGTTGAGGACTGATCAATACTCCAGATACCGTCATTACTGTAGAAAAGCTGATACTCATCTGATACATCAGATTTCACAGTCACTCGCAGGGACAGAGAGCTCTGTACCGGAGGCATAAATCGGAAGATCAGCCAGTTGGAGAGCACAATGAGTACAATCACAACCGGCAGCCATTTTTTCTTAGACATTCCGTTTACTCCTCTTGCCCATTATTTGCGGTTCTTTACATACTCGTCCAGACCGCTCCATTTATGATCCTTCTCAGAGATAATCAGATCTTTCTCTGTCATTCCCTCAGGCATCGGCCACTGCACTCCGATTGCCGGATCGTTCCAGGCAAGTCCGCCCTCATCGTTCGGATGATAGAAATCTGTACACTTATATGCAAACTCTGCGCTCTCAGAGAGAACTACAAAACCATGTGCAAAGTTCTTAGGGATAAAGAACTGCTTCTTGTTTTCTGCAGAAAGCAGTACTCCGTGCCACTTTCCAAAAGTCTTGGATCCCGGGCGCAGGTCTACTGCAACGTCAAATACCTCTCCGCTCACAACGCGTACCAGTTTGTCCTGCGGGAAGTTAATCTGGAAATGCAGGCCGCGCAGCACACCCTTTCTGGAACTGGACTGATTGTCCTGCACAAATTCCTGATCAATGCCTACTGCCTTATAGTCATTGTAATTATATGTCTCCATAAAGTATCCGCGCTCATCACCGAACACGGTCGGGGTAATAATTTTTAATCCCTCGATCTCACATGTTTCCACTGTAATCTTTCCCATGTCTGTAATTCCTTTCGCAACTTAAATTCTCTTGTTTTTCATAATCTTCTGAATCTTCTCCGGATTGCCCCATATGCCAGGTGAATCATATTCCCTGTCAGGGAATGCTCCGTAGTCAAGCTTGATCTTCAGATGATGCTCTTCAATAAATTCCTCCATCTTTTCAGCAAGGGATACCGGCCTGCCTGTACAACAGTTAATGATGCCGTCAACCTCTGTCTGTGATGCGACAGCTGCAATCTGCTCGGCAAGCTCATTCACCTTGATAAAATCATACAGATTTTTTCCTGTAGTAAACGGGAACTTCTCTTTCCCATCCATGTCCGCCTGCAAAATTTTGCAGAAGACAGAGTGATTCTTGAGATCATCTCCAAGGATATAGAAACCACGGATCCACTGCAGGCAGACGCCATTATTCCTGGCAAGCTCTGTTGTAATCTGGCGCAGGGAATTTTTCGCGATTCCATAGAGCGACTGAGGGTTCGTGGGTGTCTGCTCATCGATTGCGCCCTCCCAGTAGCCAACCTCATGCATGCTTCCCATGACTACGAGATGTTTTAACCCGCCCGCAATCATATTCTTCAAAAACACATAGTGCTTCGGCAGATCAAGGATGTGATTGTCTGAATTGTGTACAAACCCATCCCTCCATGCCAGATGAATGCAGACGTCAGGTCTGTGAAACTGCTCAAAGATGTCCGTATCTCCTGAAAAAATATCCCCCTCCACGCGGACAGCACGCTCGTCCAGTCCCGCGAAATTTACATCTGCTGCAAGAACCTCCTGGCCCGCATCCAGCAGACGTTTCACGATGTGGCTTCCGATATAGCCGTTCGCTCCGGTAAC
>CALWBA010000100.1 GCA_944375815.1 uncultured Lachnospiraceae bacterium
TGTCTCAGTCCCAATGTGGCCGGTCACCCTCTCAGGTCGGCTACTGATCGCGGGCTTGGTGCGCCGTTACCGCACCAACTACCTAATCAGACGCGGGCCCATCCCATACCACCTCAGTTTTTCACACCGTGCCATGCAGCACTGTGCGCTTATGCGGTATTAGCAGCCGTTTCCAGCTGTTATCCCCCTGTATGGGGCAGGTTACCCACGCGTTACTCACCCGTCCGCCACTCAGTCACTTCTTCAACCGAAGAATCCGAAGTGCTTCGTTCGACTTGCATGTGTTAAGCACGCCGCCAGCGTTCATCCTGAGCCAGGATCAAACTCTCTAAATAAATGTTTGTTCCAGGTCAAAATCAACTCTTGGCTAATTTATCCCTTTTACTGTTTATAAGGATTTCGAATGTCCTTTAAGAATTACTTTTTCAGAACTTTCGAGGATGTGTTTTACTGTTCAGTTATCAAGGTTCCTGTCGTTTTGACAGCTTTGATATTTTATCATATCTTTTCGAGCTTGTCAAGAACTTTTTTAAACTTTTTTGAGTTTTTTTGCTGTCGTTTGTTTTCGACAGCTTATTTAGATTACCACAAATCTTTCGACTTGTCAACTCTTTTTTGAGTTTTTTCTGTAATCAACGGAGAAGGAGGGATTTGAACCCTCGCGCCGCTATTAACGACCTACTCCCTTTCCAGGGGAGCCCCTTCAACCACTTGGGTACTTCTCCAAATGCTTTACTGATCTATAAGGAACGATGTGTTCTAAGCAATCTTTCTTTGTCAGCGGAGAGGGTGGGATTCGAACCCACGCGCCCTTGCGGACAAACGGTTTTCAAGACCGCCTCGTTATGACCACTTCGATACCTCTCCGTGTGTTGTTGTCTGCCCTGTGGAGTTTTTTATCTCGCTCAGTGCAAGGAGTATTCTATCACCATATTCAGCAGATGTCAACACTATTTTTCAAATTTTTTTATTTTTTTCAAAAAAACCTCTGCAAGCGGCAAATCCTCCGGAGTTGTTACCTTTATATTTCGATAATCTCCCATTGTCATGTGCACTTTCCGGCCAAGCATTCGTTCTGCCACCATAGAATCATCCGTTATCCCGCTTTTATCTGTTTCCTGCAGAAGATCATACGCTCTGCGGATCAGAGCGTATTCAAACACCTGGGGTGTCTGCACCTGCCAGACTGTACTGCGATCCGGAGTCTCTATGCCAAATCCCTGGCTGTCTGTAATTTTAATTGTGTCTTTTACAGGAACGCCAACCGCACATGCCCGATATTTTCTAACTTCTTCCCACGCACGTTCCAGGATATCCTCCGTAACAAACGGCCTTGCGCCATCATGTATAAATACATACTCACAGTCTTCACCGTTTTTGAGTCCTTCATACACAGAATCATAGCGCTGTGCCCCTCCGGAAATAATCTTATCAACTTTCGTAAAGCCATAGCGTTCCACAATTCTCTCCCTGCAGTATTCAATTTTGTCTTGTCCCGTCACCAATATAATCTTCTGAATCCGGGGAGAATCCTGAAATCCGCGAAGAGAATAATACAGCAACGGCTTTCCGTTCACTTCCAGAAACTGCTTCTGAGTTGCAGTACCCATTCTGCGTCCCTGTCCCGCCGCAAGAACAATTGCAGTGCCTTTTTCTTCCTTCTTCATGTCTCCTACCGTTCTCCAAGGCGCAAATTAGGAACCGCATTCAAATCCCATCCATGGCGCGTACCCTTCTTATATTCATAGTATGCTGCCGCTCCGATCATCGCCGCATTATCCGTGCAGAGAATAGGAGACGGACGATACAGTTTTATCTTCTCTTTTCTGCACGCCTCCTCCATCGCCTGACGCAGGTGCTGATTCGACGCTACCCCGCCGGCCAGCGCAAGCTTGTCCATATTTAATTCCTTTGCTGCACGGATAGCATTTCCTACAAGTACATCTGTAACAGCTTTCTGGAAGGATGCCGCAACATCCGCCTCTACAATCTTTTCTCCTGTCATACGGCATTTATTCAGATAGTTAAGCACAGCAGACTTCAGACCGCTGAAACTGAAATCATACGGGCCATCATCCACTTTTGCACGCGGAAACGGTATCGCATCCGGATTACCTTCATTGGAAAGTTTATCAATCTTAGGGCCGCCCGGATATCCCAGACCTATTGCGCGCGCCACCTTGTCAAACGCTTCTCCCGCTGCATCGTCCCTTGTTCTTCCCAGAATTTCAAACTCACCATAGTCTTTTACCACTACCAGGTGGGTATGTCCTCCTGATACAATGAGACACAAAAACGGCGGTTCCAGATCCTGATTCTCAATATAATTTGCTGACACATGCCCTTCTATGTGATGAACACCCACAAGCGGCAGCCCCTTGGCATAAGCAATCGCCTTCGCCTCAGCAACGCCTACGAGCAGGGCTCCCACCAGTCCAGGACCGTACGTTACACCTATCGCATCAAGATCGTCCAGTGTCACACCCGCCTCATCAAGTGCTTCCTGAATAACCTGATTGATCTTCTCTATATGCTTACGCGAAGCAATCTCAGGTACAACTCCTCCATACAATTTATGCAGCTCAATCTGGGAAGAAATCACATTCGAAAGAACAGTTCTCCCGTTCTTTACCACTGCGGCTGCCGTCTCGTCGCACGAGCTCTCGATTGCCAAAATCAACGTATCTTTCATCATTCTTTCTCCTCATCCTCAAATTGCAGTTCTATCGTCTTTCCATCCTTTGCCGTACACGCCCCAGGGAAGATTTTTCGCGCTTCGTCGATATACTCCTCAGGATGCACCATAGACGGGCTATAGTGTGTCAGCCACATTCTTGCAGGATTTGCTTTCTTCGCAAGACCCGCAGCCTCCCGGAATGTCATATGTTTATATTCCCGCGCCTTTGCCTCCTTACCCGGTTCGCCGTACATTCCTTCACAGATAAATAAGTCTGCTCCGCACGCCTGCTCCGCAATTACAGGGACAGGGCGCGTATCCGTACAGTACGTCAGCTTAATTCCCTTTCGCGCCGGACCCAGTACCATATCAGGCGTATAAATCTTTCCATCCTCTTCCACAGTATTCCCTTTCTGGAGAGGATTCCAGAACTTCATGGGAATTCCATTTTCCTTCGCACGCTCTACCTGAAATTTACCTGCGCGCTTGATTTCAAGCGTGTACCCGTAACAGGTCACATTATGGTTTACGCGAAAAGCAGTAATGCAATACCCTTTTATTTCAAACGTTTCTACCGGCTTTGTAACCTCAATACAGCGGATCGGAAAGGGCAGTTCCGGAGCAATAGTTCTCAAAGCCCCCACAACCCGTTCCAGACCTTTGGGCCCTATAAGAGTCAGCGGCTCCTCACGCTCTGCATTTCCCATCGTAAGCAAAAGCCCCGGAAGACCGCTGATGTGATCCGCATGATAATGCGTAAAACATATCACATCAATCGGCTTGAATGTCCAGCCCTTTTCCTTCACCGCAATCTGTGTGCCCTCACCGCAATCAATTAAAAGATTGCTTCCGTTATATCTTGTCATAAGGGATGTCAGCCATCTGCGCGGCAGCGGCATCATCCCTCCAGTTCCCAATAAACATACATCTAACATGCAGATACCTCGTCTTCTATGATTATACCGCCGGAGTTTATTTCCAGCAGAATTGATGTCTGTAAAAGTGTATCACAAATACGAGAGAGGCACAATAGCGATTCCGCATGAGTTCCTGGCTAGAAAGAATATTCCTCCTCGCCCTCCAGCGGCTGTGCCTCAACCCAGCTAATGATCTCTCCATCCCGCCAGGTGGCGCAATAATCTCTTCCATTCCACTCAAACTCCCCTGTCATATAAGCAGCAACATTTCCCAGATGGCAGAACTGAACCCTAATTCCCCGCACGCCGAGCGTCTCCTCTATCGCATCCAGAAACGCTTCTTCCTGCATATAATATTCCCTTGTCATCTCCTCGTTTCCGGCATCCAGCCAGGTTTTCTCTCCCGTTCCGTCCGTCATGCTCCTGACAGCCGCTCCTTCAGAGCCGCATGCCGAAAAAGCCAGGCTGGTCCATACCAGTGCAGCAATCACCCCATAGCCTTTTTTCAATGTTATTCCTCCCGTCATAATATATCTATTTATAGACCTAGTATATCATCTTTTTGCATTTCAAGTCTATTAAGAACATCTTTCATTTCTATAAATAGCCATGTCACACAGGAGAACACAAAAAAAGACGAAATCCAGGACTTTATATCTCGGCATTTCGTCTTTTCGCAAAACAAAAAGTCCTGATCGTTCAGGACTTTTTAAAGAGCGCGAGACGGGACTCGAACCCGCGGCCTCGACCTTGGCAAGGTCGCGCTCCACCAACTGAGCCACTCGCGCATAAGCGGGTGATGGGAATCGAACCCACGTATCCAGCTTGGAAGGCTGGTGTTCTACCATTGAACTACACCCGCATATTCTTTTTTATCTCTGTTCCCTTGGAACATGTATGATTATATTATAGGTCTCGCCAAAAGTCAATACCTTTTTTTGAAATTTTTTCATTTTTCTTTTTTTCATGTCTTTTCAGAAAGTTCAAGCTGCCACGCCAAGTATTTCAGGCGGGGCAGCTCTCCCTTATCGCTGCATATTTGCAAACTTTGTATACTCCGGCAGCCAGACCAGCTCTACAGTTCCTATAGAACCATTTCTCTGTTTCGCTATAATAATCTCTGCAATATTCTGGCGCTCCGTATCTTTATTGTAGTAGTCATCGCGATAGATAAACATGACCATATCGGCATCCTGCTCAATCGCCCCCGACTCACGCAAGTCTGAAAGCATTGGTCGATGATCCGTTCTCTGCTCCACAGCACGGCTCAGCTGTGACAGCGCAATCACCGGTACATTCAGCTCACGTGCCAGAGCTTTCAGAGAACGGGAAATCTCAGAAATCTCCTGCTGCCTGGACTCCGACCTTCCGCTGCCGCTCATAAGCTGCAGATAGTCAATAATAATAATATCCAGTCCGTGTTCCAGTTTCCATTTTCTGCACTTAGAGCGCATTTCAGCTATAGATATACCCGGTGTAGCATCAATGTGCAGATTTGTCTCTCCAATCACGCCGGCCGCCTCAATCAGCTTTGCCCACTCTTCATCCTGCAGATCTCCGACGCGCAGATTATTTGCCTTGACCTTGGATTCCAGAGAAAACATACGGTTTACAAGCTGTTCCTCAGACATCTCCAGACTGAAAATAGCTACAGCCTTCTCCTTCTTTACAGCCATATACTCAGCAATATTAAGTACAAACGCTGTTTTTCCCATGGACGGACGCGCGGCAACCAGGACAAAGTCAGAATTCTGAAATCCCGCGGTCATATTATCCAGATCCGTAAATCCACTCGGTATTCCCGTAATTCTCCCCTTTGTCTTTGATGCCTGTTCAATCCTTTCCAGCGCATTCATAACAATCTGGCGTATAGGAACATAATCGCTGGTGCTGCGTTTCTGGAGCAGATCAAACATCTTCTTCTCCGTATTCTCCAAAATCACATCAACTTTTTCCTTAGCCAGATAACACTCGTTGGAAATTTCCTCATTCAGCTTGATCAGCCGGCGAAGCAGAGCCTTTTCACTGACAATTGTAGCGTAATACTTCACATTCGCCGAAGTAGGAACCGCACTCAGCAGATCTCTTGCGAACTCCATACTGCTGATCTCAGGCGGAACATCCTTCTCCCGCAGCCTGTTCTGGAGCGTAATCAGATCTACCGGCTTCCCCTCATTATGCAGTTCCACAATCGCATCAAAAATCACGCCGTACTGCTGCTGATAAAAGTCCTCGCCGGTAAGTATCTCGGAAGCGGTCAGAATAGCATCCCTGCCCATTAGCATGGAGCCGATGACAGACTGCTCCGCCTCTATGCTGTGCGGCAGGATCCGTTTAATAATCGCTTCCTCCATACCGCGCCTCCTACGCCTCTCTCACAACAACCTTAAGATTTGCCGTCACCTTTGTATGCAGCCGTACCGGAACAATCGTAGTGCCCAGTTCTCGGATCGGGCTGGAGAGCTGCATTTTCTTTTTATCAATATCATAGCCCAGCTGCTGTTTTGCAGCCTCTGCAATCTCTTTTGCTGATACAGATCCGAAGGTTCTGCCGCCCTCGCCTACTTTAATCGTCAGGACAACCTGCTTCTCTTCCAGCTCTTTCGCAAACGCCTGAGCCGCCTCCAGATTCTCCTTCGCAACTTTCTCCTCATGCGCTTTCTGAAGTTTTAAGTCATTCATGTTCTTGGCATTTGCCTCTACACCCAGCTTCTTCGGCAGAATCATGTTTCTTGCATATCCGTCGCTGACATTTACCATATCGCCCTTTTTGCCAAGTGACTTTACATCCTGTAATAAAATAACCTTCATGTTTAAATTTCTCCTCCATCCATCATCTCTGCGAGCAGATCCTTGAGAATACGCTTCACCTCATCCACAGACTTTCCTTCCATCTGGGCACCTGCAATATTCAAGTGTCCGCCTCCGCCCAGACGTTCCATGACAATCTGTACGTTTACCTCATCAATCGCCCGCGCACTGATATATATTTTATTCTTATAATCCGTAAGAACAAAGGACGCCTTCACGCCCACGATATTCAGAAGTTCATTTGCCGCCTGCGCGCCCACAATCGTAGGACTCTGGAGTCCGGCACTCGGGCAGACAGAAATGGCAAAATAATTCCGAAACAGCTCGGCATTGCGGATTGTTTCACCGCGTGCCTGATAATCTTTCATATTCTCGCGGAACATTTTACGTACTCTCGTAACATCGGCTCCGCATCTGCGCAGAAAGGCAGCCGCCTCAAACGTGCGCACACCCGTTTTCTGCAGGAAATTGTCCGTATCAACCATAATACCGGCATAGATACTGTCCGCCTCAATATTCCGAAGGCGCACACCATCAACAAAATACTGCAGGATCTCCGCTACCATCTCGCATGCCGAAGATGCATACGGCTCAATATACGAGAGCACTGCATTGCGGATCGCCTCACTGCCCTGCCGATGATGATCCAGAACCACGACCGTCTTTGTCATATATAAAAGTGACTCACATTCCGTATAGCTGGGTTTGTTGACATCCACAACCACGACCATCGTGTTCTCATTTACGATATCCTCCGCATCGCTGCAGCTCACAAACATATCATCCTCATAATCCTGATTATGCAGAAAATTCTCAATCAGAGGACGAATGGATGTGGTTATGCTGTCTATAACTATATGTGTCTTCTTATTCAGAGTCTTGGCAGCCCTATAAATACCGATCGCCGCCCCAAACGAATCCACATCCGTCATCTTATGTCCCATTACCACAACCTTGTCCGAGTTGCTCATAAACTCACGCAGTGCCTGTGCTTTCACGCGTGCCTTCACACGGGTATTTTTCTCAACCGCCTGACTCTTTCCGCCGTAATATGAGATTTTCTCGCCATCTCTCACAACGACCTGGTCTCCGCCGCGTCCCAGAGCAAGCTCGATTGCAACTCGTGAATACTCCGCGTCCTTAGCATATGTCGGCGCATTCACACCTATACCCATGCTGATGGTAACAGCCATCTGGTTCCCGATATTTACTGTCTTAATTTCCTCCAGAAGCGAAAAACGGCTCTCCTTTAATGTTTCCAGAGATTTTCTGCGCATCACCAGAAAATACTTATCCTCCTCCAGCTTCTTTACACGACCGTCTACATTGGCAAAATACTGGTTAATCTTACGGTCCAGCAACGCTCCGAGAAGCGATCGGCGCACATCCTCCACACTCTCCATTGCCTCTTCGTAATTATCCAGGTACAAAAGACCTGTCACCATGATCTCATCCTCATATTTGCGAATGTATTCATTGATCTCTGTCTCATCAAAAACATACAGCGTATAGAGCGTGCTGTCATCCTCCACTTCAGACTCCAGAAGCTCTGTGCTCTGAAACAGTTCCCTGATCGGGATTTGCTTTAAAGAACATCTGTAATTCCGTTCATTGTACACAGTATGGATCTCTGTAACGTTGTCACCCTTGGGAAGTTTCTCTATCGTTAGCTCGGGAAAGATCGTAGTCACCGATTTCCGGTATCTCTTATCCTTTCCTGTCAGCTCAGTAAACTTATCGTTCGTCCACATGAACCTTCCCTGGGCATCCAGCAGAGCATACGGAATCAGAAATTCTCTCATCAGGTTCTTCTGAACCTGCCCGTACTGAACAGCAAAAGAAATCAGCTCATTCAGCACCAGCGGCCGGTTATGGTAATACAAAAGCGCGACTACAGCGATATAAATCGCCACAAACATCGTCACGATTGCTCCTGCCTTCCGGCTAGCGAAGTACACGGCAATGTTCATCACAACGAGAAGAGATGTCAGGATGATCGGCCAGCTCATGTACTTCTTGAGTTGTCCCTGTAATTTGATTCTGTTCTTGTTCATAATACCTACCTGCTGTAACAGCCGCTCCAGGTTTTGGTCCCGGACGGCATTCTTTGCGATGCACACAAATTTACAGATACGATTATATCATTATTTACGCATTTGCAAAAGGGGAAATTTTTTTGCAGCACTCGCAGACCTCTGCGAAAAAATTTCTTCTGTACAGAAAAAACCGCCGTATCCCGTGGGATACGGCGGCGTGCCTTCGCGGATTAATCCTGAACGTACGGCATTAAAGCAAGATGTCTTGCTCTCTTGATCTCTACTGTCAGAGCTCTCTGATGCTTTGCACAGTTGCCTGTGATTCTTCTCGGAAGAATTTTACCTCTCTCAGAGACATATCTTTTTAATTTATTTACATCTTTGTAGCTGATCTCGTTGTTCTCTTTACCGCAGAATACACAAACTTTTTTTCTTCTGCGTCCGCCTCTTCTCTTCATCGGAGAATCCGGTCTTTCGCTCTTTGTATAAGCCATGAGTTGTTCCTCCTTACATCGTGCATATTTTAGTTAGTTAAACGGCAGTTCCTCTTCGATTCCGTCCGGAATATTCATAAATCCATCTGCTGACGCTGCACTCGGTGATGGAGCCGGCGCCGGATTGGAATAATTCTGATGATAGGATGCCGCATGGCTGTCGCTTACGCTCTTGCTCTCGGCAAATTCCTGATCCTCTACGACCACATCTGTCGTGTATACCTTAACGCCCTCGCGGTTTGTATAGCTTCCGGTCTGGATACGTCCCGTAATTACGATCCGCATTCCCTGGCGCAGGTACTTCTCAGCAAACTCAGCGCTTCGTCCGAATGCTACGCATCCGATAAAATCCGCTGACGATTCGCCATCCCGCTTGAATCTGCGGTCTACCGCCAGTGTATAACGCGCTACCGCCAGTGAACTGTCTCCTGCAGAATATCTGATATCAGGGTCCCTTGTCAATCTTCCCATTAAACTTACTTTATTCATACTAAATACCTCTCTGGCTCTCTTCAACCTCAGCCATTGGATTTACCGGTGACCTTAATGGGTACTGGCGAAATCCTCGCCCTGATTACGCTTCTTTCTTAACTACTAAGTATCTCAGAACGTTGTCCATGATACGAACGTGTCTCTCAACCTCTGCCGGGCATGTCGCATCAGCCTCGAACTGGATGAAGTAGTAGAAGCCTTCTCTCATTTTCTGAATCTCGTAAGCTAATCTCTTCTTACCCCATTCCTCAACCTCGGTTACGTTTCCGCCGTAACGTGCTACATAACCTTTTGCTTTCTCTACTACAGCTGCACGCTCTTCGTCCTCAATTTTTGCACTTACAACTAAGGCTAATTCGTACTTGTTCATGCGTATTTTACCTCCTTCTGGTCTCTGGCTCCCTGACTTTTAACGGGGAACAAGGAATTATGATTTCATATCACGAGTACATATGTTACCATAAAAATCCGCACATTGCAAGCACTTTTTAATCCTCCTGGCTTCTTTTCCGCAGTCCTCTTGCATTCTTTTCCACAAGTCTGCGCGCAACCATGATCTGATGGCCGCAGCCTAAGCATTTCAGCCGGAAATCTGCGCCCACGCGCAAGATCTCCCACTCGCTGCTGCCGCATGGATGCTGCTTTTTCAATTTTACAATATCTCCTACTTCATACTGCGTCATTTTGCCTCTCCTGTTCTGATCTTTGACAACACTTCGCCGATCGGCTGCTGAATCACCAGATCCGCATTTCTGTCAGCGCTCGTAGCACCCTTGTTAATAACTATGAGCTTCTCTCCGCGAAAATACTGCAGCAGCCCCGCCGCCGGATAGACTACAAGTGAGGTTCCTCCCACTATCATTACCTGGGCACGCGTGATCGCATCTATAGACTCTGAAATGACAGCATCGTCAAGGCATTCCTCGTAAAGCACCACATCCGGCTTAATGATTCCTCCGCATCGGCTGCAGCGCGCTACACCTGTGGTATGCAGCATATACTCGGCATCATAGAAAGCATGGCATTTTGTGCAGAAGTTTCTGTGCACGCTGCCGTGAAGCTCAAGTACCTTCTTGCTTCCCGCCTTCTGGTGCAGCCCGTCAATATTCTGCGTCACCACTGCCTTCAGTTTTCCTGCAGCTTCCAGCTCAGCAAGCTTCTTATGCGCAGCATTCGGCTCAGCATCCAGGCAGAGCATCTTCGCCCGGTAAAATCTGTAGAACTCTTCCGGGTTTCTCACAAAAAATGTATGGCTCAAAATTGTCTCCGGCGGATAGTCATATTCCTGATTATAAAGACCGTCCGTACTCCTGAAATCCGGTATCCCGCTTTCAGTGGAAACACCTGCACCTCCAAAAAAAACAATATTATCGTATGCATCGATAATTCTTTGAAGTTCCTGCACTTCCTGCATCCAAATCCCTCCTGTCCTCAGATTCTCCGTCCCTGCACTACAAATCTGTTTGCGCTGTTTGATGTGCAGGTGGAAAGTGTCACGACTTTGTCATTCCCGGTCAGCGGGATCGTTATCTGCGGAAGAGCGGATTTTTTCTTACAGGCGTCCAGATATGCTTTGAACTCCTCTCCCGGCTCCGAGAACAGCGTATATGTCTCTCCGTCGGCAGCTGTCTCGTACGCAGAAAAAATCTCATACCGATACTTTCCCTGCGGCGTACAGATCCAGAAGTAGCGGCTCTTTGTATAGACATTCTCCTCCAGAATCTTCTTCAGGCTTCCGAACATGGTGCCATTCTTCATATTATGACCGTAAATGATTGTGTTGCAGTCGTTAAAATCCGGCTGATTGGAACGCTCCATAAAAATCGCTCCCGCACCGTTTTTATTGCCCTCAAAGGTGGTATCCAGATACTTCTCGTTATCCTGTGCCTTTACAATCGGATAACTGATATCGATGGATTCCATAACGATCCAGCCAACCACTTCGCTGTTGATTTCCCTAAGCGCATCAAAATTAATGTCAGGCGCCTCGAAGTCCCCGTCAGTCTGTACCGCGATCTCTTCCCCTTCCTCAGGTTTATCCGGTTCGGGCGTCGATGTGGGAGTCGGCTCCTCCGGTTCAGGTGTCGGCTGAACTGTCGGCTCCATAGCGATCTCGCGCAGACTGTCATACTCATCCGTACCTTCCTTATATTCAATCTGAATAGCAATCAGTCTGTACGCACAGAACACAAAGACGCAAAGGGAGACGATCAGTGCGGCGCGCCAGATGAATTCCTGGAATTTCTTCTTCGTCTTCCTGTTTTTCATATTATTACCTATTATCTTTCTGCTGCCCTGTCTCTGAGGTAATCAGCCCACCAGAACACTACATCAGAAACACAGTCCAGCTCCGACTGACGGCTGACGCTGCGCCACAGTTTCTTAAAATTCATAAACCAGTTTTCAAGTTTTTCAGCTGCAGCTGTAAGCTCAGCAGCGCTGTCGCTCAGCATTGCAAGACCGACTCCGTTCCACGTCAGAATACCGTCAGCAGCTGTCTGATATGCCTGCACCTTACTGCGCATGGAAGAATCCATACTTCTTGTGCACAGCGCCATCTCATGCTTCAGTGATTCCATCTTTTCATTTGCACTTTTAAGTTTCCCGGCAAGCTCCGGTTCCAATGATAAAAGTTTTCTGTCACTGTCATAAATCTCGGCATTATGCTGTGTTACTTCTTTATAAACGACTGCTCTTCTCCATGTGAACACATCCTGCTTTGCCATATCAGCCGCAACACCGGCCAGTTTCTCCGTGGGATCCATATATTCCACTGCCGAAATCAGGCGGTTGAGTTCCTCAAACGAAAGCTCCGTGCTGCTCCATGAAAAGCTTGCCCCGCAGATCATACCCGGAATACTGAATTCCGGATGATTAATGTGTCCAAAATCGCCCCAGTCAGTATTCAAAACTCCAACAGCTTTATACTGTCTGCCGTAGCTGCACATTCTGCGGATATTCTCATAAGCATCTTCCATCTGGTTGATCATCTGATTCCACCCGCTCACACCCGGGCAGACATACTGTACAGCCCCTGCTTTGGCAAGCTTTCTGGTACTCTCATCGCTCTGATCAGGCGCATATCCCCAATTCAGACAGATCGTCTGCTTCGGTACTTCGCTGATATACTCCGGGAAACCGCAGATGACATCTCCCCAGAACATCGGAATCTTGCCCTTGGACACAACATACTCGCACAGTTCCTTTACAAAATCGATGTACATACGCTTAATACCGATTCGTTCCGCTTCCTCCGCCGACTTCCCTTTTCCGAGATCAAACGTTTCGTCCGCACCGACATTGAAATAGTTGGAAGAAAACAGCGGCATATATTCATCAATCATGTTCTTCACAAGCTGCATACTTCTGTCATCGGTAACATTCAGCGTATGATGGCACTGTCTTGCATACAGACCGAACGGTTCTTTATCCGGGTCCGAAAGCTCGCATAGATCCCGGAAGCTCTTTGTGCGCAGCAGCTTGTAGAGATGTCCGAAACAGGAAAGTGACGGAACAAGGTCAATACCTAAATTTCTGCAGTATCGGTCAAGCTCGAGAATATCGCTGGCAGTCAGCGGTGTATCGTCTCTCCACATTTCGCTCAGTCCCTCAAACAAATATGTATGCTCTATATATAACTGCAGCTGATTGATTTTATAAAAACTGAGCGTATCCGCAAGATGCTTCAGATAGGACAGCGTTGGTATTCGTCCTCTTGTCACATCGTGATAATATCCTCTGTTCGGTATCTCGGGAGCGTCCTCAATCTTCATACAGGGCAGCACGGCTCCCTCCTGGCGGATAATCTGGCGCAGTGTCTGAATACCCCAGAGCAGACCGCGAACTCCATTTCCCGTAATCCGGATCCCGTTTGCTGAAATATCCAGGCGATAGCCCTCATCGCACGCACCTGCCTGGATATCCAGTATAATGCCCGCATTGACTGATCTTCCCTTTGTAATTTCCATCCGGCATCCGGCATACTGCTCAATTTCGTGCTGCAGAAGCTGCGCATGGTAAAGACTCTCCTGCGGGCACGATGCAGACAGGCAAATTGTCTGTGTATAAGCGAGATCAAAATTTCCGCTTCTGTCCTCTATTTTGTTTGGCTGTGGTAAAAGATAATGCATATGTACATACCTCCTTCTTCTCATTTTGCCTCTGCCCTTATTATAGGTTATCTGAATTTTTTATACAACAAAAAAAGATGTCTGATGAGACAAAATATTGTTTTCAATAATCCGTCCGCTCCTATAAAGTTACAGACTTTCTGCCTGGAATTGTTAAATTTCATCTACAAGGGGATTTTTTCTTAGAAAATAAAGATGTGATAGAAATAAAAAAATTGCGGGAGCAGGATTTGAACCTGCGACCTTCGGGTTATGAGCCCGACGAGCTTCCAGACTGCTCCATCCCGCGTTATTCATGTTATAGTATATGTTCTGTTTTCTTTTTTTATTATAGTCTTTTGGTTTTTTTATGTCAAGCATTTAGAAAAAATTTTTTAGGAATCTCTGGTTTTTTTATCTGGTATGAGGTATAATCAGGGGTTGAAAAAAAGTGAATACATACAAGGAGGAACGTATGCGATTTGTCAAGAAAGTGTTAAATCACATCTTCATTGATGGCCTAAGCGGTATGGCAACCGGTCTGTTCGCCACGCTGATTGTAGGCACCATTATCCAGCAGATCGGAACCTTTCTCGGGGGAGAGTATGGAAATCTGATTTTTCTGATCGGCAAGATCGCTGCAGCACTTACCAGTGCCGGTATCGGTATCGGTGTTGCGCATCGGTATAAAGAGAGTTCTCTTGTGATTCTCTCTGCAGCTGTCTGCGGTACGATAGGCGGATATGCCAGTCAGATCTTATCCGGCAGTATTCTCTCTGAAAGTACGATTATGCTGTCCGGCCCCGGAGAACCGCTCGGTGCATTTATCGCCGCATTCGTAGGAATTGAAATAGGTCATCTTATCTCCGGTAAAACTAAGCTCGATATTCTGCTGACCCCCCTCGTCTCCATTGCGGCCGGTTCCGCAGCCGGACTTGTGGCAGGGCCGCCGATTTCATCCTTTATGAACGGTCTTGGCAGCCTGATCAACTGGGGAACACAGCAGCAGCCCCTCTTAATGGGTATTATCGTGTCTGTGCTGATGGGAATGATCCTCACACTGCCTATCAGCTCTGCAGCACTTGGAATTATATTAAATCTTTCCGGTATTGCAGCAGGCGCAGCGACAATTGGATGCTGCTGCAATATGGTCGGCTTTGCGGTTGCCAGCTTCCGCGAAAATAAATTCGGCGGACTGCTCGCACAGGGAATCGGAACTTCTATGCTCCAGGTACCGAACATTATGCGCCATCCGCTGATCTGGCTTCCCGCAATCCTGTCAAGCGCTGTTCTGGGGCCCATTGGAACCATGGCTGTCAACATGCAGAATAACGCAACAGGTTCCGGCATGGGAACCGCCGGTCTGGTCGGTCCAATTATGACCTGGCAGACTATGACCGCCTTTGAATCTCCCACCATTGTTCTTATCAAGATTGTGCTTATGCAGTTTATTCTTCCTGCGGTACTTACCCTGTTCTTTTCTGAATGTATGCGCAAACTTGGCTGGATCAAGGACGGCGATATGAAACTCGAACTTTAAATCACAAATACCCCGCCGGCGGCGGGGTATTTATTATTTCATTGTAACTGAAACTCCCGTGCGGGGAATCAGACACTTCCGGCAGCGCTCAGGTTCCTCATGAACCTCTGCGGCACACCACTTCCTTCTTTCTTCACATGCGGCACATTTCTCACATTCCGGACAGATTCTGACGTCACTGATGATCAGCTCGCCAAAGTGTTCCGTATCATCGTTAATCTGAAACTGCTGCTTTCTGGTAAGTTTTTCCGCATGCTCCTGAATCCATTTCTCCTGCTGCTTTGTAATCTTCCAGTCGTGGCTGCAGATCACATAATCCAAATCTGAATGAATTCCACTGTCCGGTGCTGCGCCCGGCACCTTGAACTCAATAAATGTGATATAGCCCTGGCGTACCAGCTCCCGGATCGGGTCCTCAACTTTTTTTTCATGATCTCCCAGCACACGCCTTGCAGTCTCTGCATGGTATGTCTCCGTCTTTTCATAAAATATCCCGTCTCCGGATAAAAATCCATCTGCCATAGGTATCTCCTCCCCTTTTGTCTCCTATCTTTCCCCTGATGTCTTCTCTTTTCCGTCAGACTGTATTTTGCAGTCAATCATATCGTAGTGTTCCTGGATCGCATGGATACCGTCATTCATATCGCCCGAACGAATACTTTCCAGAATCCTTCCGTGTACTTCGGCAAGCCGGCTGAGTTCCTCACTGTCCATTGTATCCTGCGCAAGGCTGATTTCTGCCGCATACAATTCCTCCATCGCCTGTCCCAGTACGCAGAACAGTACATTACCGCTGCTCTCCACCAGAATACTGTGGAATTTTGCGTCCAGTTTGGTACGCTCCTGCGCAGATGCTGTTTTCATATGCCCGACGATCTCTCCCAGTTCCTGTATCCTTTCTTTCGATATGCGGTCATGCAGAAGGTAAAGTGCCTCTGTCTCCAGGCATCTGCGAAGTTCACTGATTTCAAGGTAGCTGCTCTCACCGGTAAGCAGCAGCATCGAAAAGACACTTGTAAAGCTTTTACCCATATGGTTTACCAGAAAATTGCCCTTTCCCTGCCGGCTCTCGACCAATCCCATATGCTCAAGTGTACGCAGTGCCTCTCGAATGGAGTTGCGGCTCATCCTCAGAGTTTCCATCATTTCCCTCTCTGAAGGAAGTTTTTCTCCAAAATGCACCTTTCCCTCTCTGACCAGGCGCTTAATATAATCAATAACCTCAAAATACACGCGCCCGGATGTTGAACCGTTCACACCATCCCCCGATATCTCAGATAGTCCATAAGAAAATCCACAGTATTATCAAGGCTCAGCGCCAGTGCATCTATGCAGAGATCATAGTGCTCCGCCTTTCCCCACTCCTGATGCGTATAATATCTGTGAAAAGACTCCCTCGCTTTGTCCGTATTCCGCACCGTCAGCTCTGCCTTTCGGCGTTCCAGCCCGTAGCTTTCCATAAGTCTCTGAACCCGGTTCTCGCGGCCGCTGCACAGAAAGATGCGCACGGTATCCGGCTCATCCCTGAAAATATAATTTCCGCACCTGCCAAGCAGAATACACGGCTCTTTTGCGCAGACTCTTCGAATACTCTCAAACGGCTTATTGGCAATATTGCCTTCGAAGTTCTCCATAGCAATTGCATATAGCAGACTGTCTACAGGCTGTTCCTCATAAAAGGACTGAACCTCTTCATAGCTGTCTGTCTGCTGTGCAAGCTCCATCAATGCTTCTTTATCATAATACCTGATACCCAAACGGCTGGCAAGCCTCTCTGCAATCTCTCTTCCGCCGCTTCCTGTCTGCCGTCCGATTGTAATAACAAAATTTTTCATACCCGGCACCTCCTGTCACATAAATCCCGCAAATACGGATGCCCCGATGACTGTCAAGAGCCCTGCCACAGCGATGGCAAGACTGCTCATAGCTCCCTCTACAGGACCCAGCTCCATTGCTTTGGCCGTACCGATTGCATGAGCGGAATTGCCCAGTGCCAGACCGCGGGCAATCGGCTCCTGAATGCGGAAACACTTAAATACAAACTCCGCAATCACATTTCCGAGAATTCCCGTAATGATGATAACAGCGACCGTGATAGTCACAATGCCTCCCATTTCCTCAGAGACACCCATTCCTATCGCTGTAGTAATAGATTTGGGAAGCAGCGTCACATACTGTTCATGATCAAGTCTGAAGATCAGAGCCATCACCAGTACGCTGACCAAACTTGCAAGCACGCCGGAGACAAGGCCTACAGCAACCGCCTTAAAGTTCTTTTTCAGCAGCGTGAGCTGTTCATATAGCGGAATGGCCAGGCATACAGTTGCAGGTGTCAGCAAATAACTGATATACTGTGCACTTTCATTATAACTGTCATAGTCCACGCCGAGCAGCAGTAATACTGCTATCACTGCGATAATTCCAATCAATAGCGGATTTAAAATCGCTGCCTTAAACCGTTTCTTAAGAATCAGTCCCAATTCATATCCCAAAAGGCTGATTACTGCTCCGAAAAACACGGAATTCGCTAAAAATCCCCTCAACTCTGCCGCCCTCCTCTCTTATTCTTCTCTCTGCGTATCATCCACTGAGTAGCCCTTCCTGTAACGCCCATAACGATAATCGTGCTCACAACGGTTATCACGATGACCGGAACAAATACCGGCTGCAGAGCGCCCCAGGATGTCATGAGCTTGACACCTGCCGGGATGAACATCACAGGCATGATCTCAATCAGAAACGCGGCAGCCTCCCGCACATGCTCAAGCCGAATCACTCCCGTCACAAGCGCCAGCAGCATAATAATCAATCCATAGACGCTCGCCGGAATGGGAAACGGCAGCACTTCATGCAGGATCTCTCCCAGAAAGGAAACCAGCATGATAAGGCTGAACTGCTTTAAAAATTTCATAAAATTCCTCCCCTGCTTTTAACTGGTAGTACCAGTTGTCATTATAGGCAGGTTTCACAGGAATGTCAAGGTTTGTAATCCTCCACGTCGAATCTGCGGTCTTTAAAATAGTAATCTCTGTCTTCCTCCGTGATGTATCGCAGGACTCTGCACGGATTTCCTGCGGCAACAGCGTTAGCCGGGATATCCTTTGTTACAACGCTTCCGGATCCGATGACAGCATTATCTCCAATGGTAACGCCGGGATTAACGACACAATTGCCGCCGATCCACACATTATCTCCGATCGTGATTCCAATGCCATACTCATAACCGCTGTTTCTGGAGTCCGGATGCAGCGGATGACCAGCCGTATAAAGACTCACATTCGGTGCAAACATCACATTTTTTCCGATACGGACTTTTGCTACATCTAAAACAGTCAGATTATAATTGGAATAGAAGTTTTCACCGACTTCAATATTTTTTCCATAGTCGCATCGAAACGGAGGCTCTACATAGATATGCTCTCCGCATTTTCCAACAATTTCCTTTATAAGCTCCTCCTGCCGTTTAAAGTTGCCAGGTTCCATATTATTATATTCATATAATCTCCTTTTATTTGCCAGATTATCTGCGCCCAATTCCGGATCGCTGGCGCGGTATGGAAGCTCGGCCAGCATTCTTTCCTTTGTTGTCATATGTTCTCCTCCTGATTTTGTTTTCTGCCATTATAGCACAGGGTTTCGCGTTTTTCCTGTGTTATCTTGACTTTTTTCTTAATTTTCTGTTAACAATAGAAAAATCAAATGGATAGTATCTCACTTGTGTTATAATGTTTTAAGCAAGTGTGTTACCCGGGCCGCATCGGCAGGATGCATGATAAAATCACGAAATCTAAAGGAGGATACAGATAATGCATGTAAAAGACAGATTTATTAAGTATGTAATGATTGACACTACCTCAGATCCCGATTCCGGAACATTTCCAAGTACGGCGTCACAGCTTTCTTTTGCTGATATGCTCACCAATGAGATGCAGGAAATAGGGCTTTCAGACGTATACCGCGATGAAAACGGGTATGTATACGGTACAATTCCGTCAACCATTGAAAATTTCGACGGCCATATTCTCGGTTTTATCGCTCATATGGATACCGCTAATGATGCACCGGGGGCAAATATCCGGCCGCGCATCATCGAGAAATATGACGGGGAGAATATTGTTTTAAACGACAAGCTTCATCTCGTGATGCGTCCGGAAGATTTTGATGTACTCCCCTCTCTCAAAGGTAAAACCCTGATTGTCACAGACGGAAATACACTCCTGGGAGGAGATGACAAAGCGGGAGTAGCTGAGATTCTTACCGCTGCCGAATATCTCATCGCACATCCGGAGATCCCTCACGGTCCTATCCGCGTTGCATTTACGCCGGATGAGGAGATTGGCTGCGGTGCTGACCGTTTTGATGTAAAACGCTTTGGAGCGGATTTCGCATATACAATGGACGGAGGTGCTGCCGGTGAGCTTGAATTTGAAAATTTCAATGCCGCCTCCGCAACTGTTTCTTTTACAGGAACAAGTATCCATCCCGGAGCTTCCAGGGGGAAAATGGTGAATGCTGCAATCCTTGCAATGGAATTCCAGCAGATGCTTCCCGCCTTCATGCGGCCGGAGTGCACGGACGGATATGAAGGCTTCATTCACCTGATCGGCATGGAAGGCTGTGTGGAACATTCCTGCCTGAAATACATCATCCGTGACCACGATATGAAACTCTTTGAGGAGAAAAAAGAGCTTGTCCTGCGCGCAGCAGAGTATATGAATACAAAATACGGTGAAGGAACTGCTGACGTACAGATCACCGACTCCTATTTTAATATGAAGGAGAAAATTGCTCCGCACCCTCATCTCATCGACACAGTTCTGAAAGTCTATGACCGTCTCGGCATACCGGCACATGTCCAGCCGATCCGCGGCGGTACCGACGGAGCCCGCCTCTCTTTCAAGGGACTTCCCTGCCCAAATCTGGGAACAGGGGACTATAACTGCCACGGAAGATTTGAGTTTACGTGTGTGGAATCTATGGAACAGTGTGTTCAGGTGATTGTAGAATTGTCAAAAGAATATGCGGTAAAACATTAATTCTGCACATAGAAACGGCGCAGGTTCCTAAATCGGGAACTTTGCGCCGTCTTTATTATCGCTCCAAAATAAGCCTGCCGGGTTTCTGTACTATATATACAGAAGCCCGGCAGGCCTGATTTTTACAGACAATAATTTTAATAAGAAATCTTCACTGTTTTAATCTCAAACGGACGGAAGGTAAGGTGCAGAACTTCTTCTGCAGGGAGATCTTCCTGCTTCTCTTCCAGCATGTTGGTCAGTTCTACTGCTCTGGGCATAAATCCAAGCCGGATATCCGCATGAGTATAGGTTCCTTCCGCCTCATAAATACGGGCGATGAAAGCGTTTTCACTGTCTTCGCAAGCCTTGAGTGTCTCTACAATCACGTTTGAGCATCCGCTGCTGATCATGGAAGTCATCTCGCGGGCAC
>CALWBA010000101.1 GCA_944375815.1 uncultured Lachnospiraceae bacterium
CAAATCATATTGCGGTAAAGTGTACGAAGCCCGTCCGCAAGCTGAAGGATCTGTCCATCGGC
This sequence comes from uncultured Lachnospiraceae bacterium, assembly GCA_944375815.1. Classification (GTDB taxonomy): domain Bacteria; phylum Bacillota; class Clostridia; order Lachnospirales; family Lachnospiraceae; genus Egerieimonas_A. The sequence goes on from CALWBA010000101.1 coordinate 63, forward strand.
AAACGGGTCAGGAAGTCCGGCCTCACGGATCATATTTCCAAAGAAATCCGAGGCTGACAGCCGGCAGAGTTTCAGATAGCTCTCCCAGGCACCCTTGCGGTCGCGCTCCATCCAGAGCCTGTACTGCAGTGCGTTTGTCTGTGCAATCGCGTAGTCGATGTAATAAAACGGCATGGTGTAAATGTGATGCTGTCTCTGCCAGAAACATCCTCCCGCGTAGAAAGATGATGCCTCTCCATAGTCAAGATGCGGTTTGTATTCGCTTTCCAGCTTCTTCCATACGTCTTTCCGTTCCTGAGGCGTGAGCTGCGGATTGTCATAAATGATGTGCTGAAACTCATCCACCATACATCCATACGGTATAAAGGTAATGGCATCCTCCAGCTGGGATACGAGAAAGTCATTCGCGCGTTCTCCGAAGAAACGCTCCATCCAGGGATTTGTGAAAAATTCCATGGACATGGAGTGAGTCTCTGCGGTTTCCATCGTGATATCCCAGTGCTCGCGGATATCATCCTCTTTCCCGATCAGATAGCCCTGGAATGCATGGCCGCACTCGTGCGTGATAACGTCCACGTCTCCAGAGGTACCGTTAAAGTTGGCAAAAATAAACGGTGCCCGGAACAGCGGAAGGTACTCCATGTATCCGCCTACCTGTTTATTCTTCCTGGAAAATACGTCCAGAAGATTATTATCCATCATAAATCCGAAGAACTCAGATGTCTCGGGGGAGAGTTCATCATACATTTGATGTCCCTGTGCAAGGATTTCCTCGGGTGTTCCCGACGGGCGCGGACTTCCGTCCTTGTGGCTGACACCCTCGTCAAGGTGCAGCAGCTTGTCAAGCCCCAGGCGCTTTCTGCGGTTTTCCCAGATTTCCTCAGCCAGAGGCACCCAGTCTTTTTTGATCTGACGGCGGAAGTTCTCCACTTCCGTGCGGCCGTAGCTGTTGCGCATCATGCGGCAGTATCCAAGCTCGGTATAATTCTTAAATCCGAGTACCTCTGCCTGCTTCTGACGGTTTGCCACGAGCTTGTCATAGATTTCGTCAAGCTCATCCGCAATGCTGAGATAGTAATCGTTCACAGCCTTAGCTGCGCGTATGCGCTCATTGCGGTCAGGGCTTGTCAGATGGGGAGTCATCATAGACATATTTAGAACATCCCCATCCCACGGGATCTGAGCGCTGGCAAGCAGCTTCTCATAACGCGTACCCAGTGCGTTTTCCTCCTGCATCAGAGGTATGGCCGCTGCGCTGACAGACTTTGCGTCAAGCTCCATGTTTACAAATGCCGGTTTTCCGATCTTTTCTTCCAGATCTGCACGGAATCCGGAGTTCTGCAGGAGATGGTGGTATTGTACTTCCCTGTTGGCGAATTCCGGAAGCATTCTGTCGTAATAAGCTTTTTCCTCGGAATAGAACGCGTCTGATGTATCTATGCTGTGACGGATCAGCGCAAGCACCGTCATCGTGCGGATCCTGTCAGAAAGCGCATAATATTTCTGATGTGCACAAAATTCTTTTTCTGCGCTGTCTGCGTTCTTAAATTCCTCCATAATGGAGTCCAGCTCTGCCGCAGCTTTGTCAAAATCTATGCGGCTGTAAGGCATTTCCTGAAATTTCATTGTGATTTACCTCCTGATGTCTCTTTTGATATTCTTATTGTAGGATATTCTAACCAAAAGTTCAATAAAAAAACCACTTGTTCCATATACAAAAGGAGGGCCGGGAACCGCTTTTGAGGCAGCCCCGGCTGTTATGAAAAAGAAAAAAATTATGTAAAAAGATGATTGGCTTCTATGGTTATAACTATATAGCAGGAATGTGAGAAAAGTATGGCGATGGGATGAACAGTTTATGAAGAGATTCATAAAAAAAAATAAACATTCCAACAGGAAGGTATCTGAATGTGCTGTTCTCTGTTTGAAAAAAAAGGCAGATCTGGTATAATAGAGCGGGGCAGGCGAATGCCTGCAATATCTGTTGAACAGGAGAGGGAAAACTATGGGTACGAAAAAACAAATCAGGGAGCTTTTTACCATCACGCTGGGTATGCTTCTGGTGTCGGCAGCGGTGTACTTTTTTATGGTGCCGAGTAAAATCGTGGTGGGAAGTGTCTCGGGTCTTGGTATGGTTCTGGCACAGGTCAGCGGGATTCAGCTGTCCGTGCTGACGTTTATTTTAAATGCGGTGCTTCTGATTGTGGGATTTATTTTTATCGGAAGGGAATTTGGGGCGAAGACGGTTTATACTTCAATGCTTCTCCCTGTATTTTTATGGATTTTTGAGAGATTATTTCCGGTGGAAAAGTCTCTGACAGGGAATGCGGTGTTTGACCTGGTAGGATATATTCTTGTAGTGGCGATGGGACAGGCGATGTTGTTTCATGTTAATGCATCTTCCGGCGGAATCGATGTGGCGGCAAAAATTATTAATAAGTTTACACATATGGAAATCGGAAAAGCAGTCACCATTGCAGGACTCGCAACATCTATGACGTCGATCTTCGTGTATGATGTAGGAACGCTGATTGTCAGCGTGCTCGGCACATATGCAAACGGCGTTGCGGTAGACTATTTTATTGACGGTTTTAAGAAAAGAAAAAGAGTATGCGTCATCGCGGATGATGAAAAAGATTACCAGGAAATTGAACATTATATTATTCATGAGCTTCGACGCGGCGCGACGCTGTATGTGGCACAGGGCGCCTATGACAGAACACACAGAACAGAACTTGTAACCATCCTGACACAGCATGAATACAAGCTGCTTCTTAACTATCTCAACACAAGTCAGAAGAAAGTATTTGTGACCGTTTCTGTGGTTAATGAAGTAATCGGAAACTGGAATGAGGCATCATGATACAGAGAAAGCAGGTAATAGATTTTTACATATGAATAGAGAAAAATATGAGGAACTGAGCAGATATCTGCCGGGACTTGCACAGGATAGTTCCAAAGCCTGCGAATGGCTGGCAGAAATTTTCAAATATCAGGTATTTGAGCTGAATGATTTCTGCATTCCCTACATGATGAATGACGCGGCAGAAGCATATCTGGTTTTTGAAAACTGCCGCATGACAGGGGAGATGATTCCGGACTATGAGGGAGAAGTCACGGGAAGGCTTGAGAACGGAAATAATGGAGACAGGATGCTGATCGTCCGGCAGGGAGAGGATAATGTTTTCACTCTGCATTACCGGGAACTGCATTGTGTTCAGAAACTTTATCAGTATCATACGATCGGTCATTTCTGGGTAGCCGGAGAGGAGCAGTGGAGACAACTGGTATATATGGTCGGCACAGTGTATGACAAATATGAATTTCTGGATCAGAATGCATGCAGCAGTGATGAGCTGGAATTGCTGCCTCTGATGCAGTTTGCTCCGTTCAGGTTCTGGTCACCGATTGGGGAGTCTTTGGAAGAACGGTATTCCTCTTCTTCGGAGGGCGCAGCATGTATGAGAAAGCTCTGCCGTGAGGCGGGGGATCGGAAACTGGAACGCCTTGTTGCCCTGTATCAGAAATGGCCCGGAGGTATTGCCGGACGTTTTCTGGAATACAGGATTCGTAAGTATATGACCGGAGAAAACGGCGAGAAGATTTACCGCTATATCCGGGAAAAGATAAATACCGCGTCAGCAGTGTATCCAAAACGGCAATACACACCGAAAGCAGAAGAGGAAATTCACCGCCTGAGAAGCGAGG
>CALWBA010000102.1 GCA_944375815.1 uncultured Lachnospiraceae bacterium
GATGAGACGGTGCAGTTTTGAGTCAATCTTGCGGTGTCTTGCATACAGACCGCCATAGCGGATCATTTTAAAATGTTTTTCCGGAATGTGACGGATCAGGCGTTTGATGAAATCCATAACAGGAAGAATCTCCTGAACATATCCGATTCCGTATTATTATAATGGAGAGATTCTTCCTCTGATCCGGTTCCTGATTAACCATATCAGTTCATTATAAAATCTTAGATTTGTGTCTTGACAACTGAACCATTATATTTATAAAATTTTAGATAAAGATGGAATTGAGTTTTCGGGAGGGGAAAGCCAGTAACTTGCCTTGACACGTGCCTTATACAAAGAATCTTCAGTTCTGATACTAGATGAGCCTACAGCTGAATAAGAAACATACAGGGATTTTAACAGACTCATAAAGGGACGCATGGAAGACCGGATTATCATTATGATATCGCATAGACTTTCGAATACAAGAATGTGCGACAAAGTAGCCGTATTCCATAACGGGGCAATTACACAATATGGAAGTCTCCACGAATTATTGACGAATTCGGGAAGCAAATACGCTCAGATTTGGGAGGCACAGTATTATAGTAGATTATGAGGAGGGATCGTATGGGAAAAGAAGTACATTACAAGGATATTAACAGTAAGTTTTTGAAAATGGTGATAGCCGTTGGAGCGGTTGTCGCTGTGATACTGTCTGTTGCTGTCGCTATTCTCGTTGGTGTATCGATTGGCCTGGTGACAGCTATAATTGCCACTATTGTTATAGCGGTTGTCGCAATTGCTTTGCTGATTGTGATGCCAATTGCTTTAATTGTAGGCAGAGCAAAAAAAAATAAAGAGGGAAAATAGTGAAATTGAACTGAAAAAGTGTAGAAAACAAGGGACTTCCGGGAGTCGGAGCCTGTCAGAGTGCAGGTTCCGGTTCCCGGATTTTTTGTTTATAGGTAAGCAGGTAATCATCCGTATCTTCAAATTCATCTCTGCATTTGAAAAGATGGTTTCAAATGATGGAGGTGATACCACTCAATATGAATAATAATACAATTTCAAAAGCTGCAAAACCGCTTTAAAGCTTACAAATTTATTAAACGTATAAAGAAGTGTTGACACATTACTTCTATAATTGTAGAATATAAGTGGATAAAAATTCTACAAATATAGAAAGGAAAGTGAAAATAATGAAGAGACAAATACCGAGGCTTCCGGATTCCGAGCTGAATATCATGCTTGTGTTATGGAACGGCCATCCGGAGATGAGCCGACCGGAAATTGAGGCTGTCGTCAATCAGAAGAAAAAGCTTGCTCCGACCACGATCCTGTCGCTGCTGGCAAGGCTGGAGAGTAAGGGGTTCGTATCGGTGAGAAAAGAAAAGCAGATGAATTACTATACGCCCCGGATTTCAAAAGACGATTATCAGAGCCAGGAGAGCAGGACGATCCTGGAAAAGCTGTATGGAAATTCACTGAAGAACTTCGTTTCATCCCTGTATCATGGAAGAGCGGTTGAGGCAGAGGATATACGGGAGCTGGAAGATTATCTGCACGATCTGGAAACAGAAAAAAACTGTCGGCATAAATAAAACTATCGGTATAAATAAAATGGAGGGGGGAAGAGGATTATGGAAGAATTTATTTTCTACATTATAAAATTAAATCTGTTCGTGGGAGGGGCAGTTGCGGCAGCCTGCATTCTGGACAGATTTCTGCGCCGAAAGTACTCGGTTCGGTGGAGATATATTCTCTGGCTCTGTATTGCCGCCCTGCTCCTTGTGCCGGTGGATCTGTCAAAGAGTTACGCGGTGTGGGAAGTTCAGATTCCGGTGCAGCAGACACAGACAGGGAATGGGGGAACTGTTCTGGTAAAGGATGGAACTTATACAGGGGAGCCGCAGACAGATATTCAGGAAGCAGTGGCTGGAACTGGAGAGACGAGGGCATCGGACGAGAAGGATCGTTTTGCAGAGAACGAGGATCAGGGATTCCGGGGAATCCCGTCAGAATGGATTTACAGGGGAGTTTTTACAGTGTGGATAGGAGGAGCGCTTCTGCTCGCCGCATGGAGAATCATATCCTTTGTGGCAGCGCTGAAGCGTCTCCGCCGCTGGAGCATTCCGGAGGTCAGCGAAGAGGCCGCGGCACTTTACGAAGAGGTGTGCCGAAGATACGGAAAGGGGAGAGCGCCGAAGCTGATGGTAAATGAGGAGCTGTCGGGACCGCTGCTGGCAGGGACAATCCGGACGTGTCTGTATCTCCCGGATGCGGTGTATACCAAGAGGGAGCTGCGTATGATCTTTGCGCATGAGCTCTGCCACTATTACCGGAGGGATCTGTGGTATAAAATGCTGCTGTATGCCGCGGCAACGGTGTACTGGTTCAATCCGGCGATGATCCTTTTGCTGCGGGAGGCGGACCGTGACCTGGAGCTTCTGTGCGACGCACAGGTGACGGCGGGAAAGAGCAGGGAATACTGCCTGGCGTATAACCGCCTGCTGTTAAAAACGGCAGCATCCTCCCACGGGAATCTGTATTATCTGTCATCAAGTATGAATGACGGAGTAGCAGATTTTAAGAGGAGGATTGTAAATATTATGGGAGCAAAGAAATTGAAACGAGGTCTGATCCCTGCATTGCTGTTAAGCGTGACGCTGGTCGGGGTGAATGCGCTGGTCGGCTGTACAGCGGACAGGGAAGAAAAGAAAGAAGATCCGGCGGATACGGAAGCAGTGCTGGAGCCGGAGGATGAAAATATGGCAGAAGCTGGGACGAGTGAAAATGAGCCGGAGAGCAAAACAGAAAATAGCGAAGAGACAGGGGTACCGGACAACACACCAGACAATGCGGCAGGAACAGAGGGTACTCCTGACGTATTAGAGCCAGATGCCGGAGGAGAAGAACTGGAAAATGGGGCGTCAGAACAGCAGGGAGAGAGTACAGGAGAAGATCCTATAGACTTTCCACAAAACAGGGATGGTATCTACGTGTGCGGAAGTGGATGTGGACCACGTATTACGATTCATGAAATCCGTGATAATACAGTGGTATTTTCTCTGGAAACTATAGAAATTTCAGACTATCAGGCATTAGACAGAGTGGAGGCGACGATTGTGGATCAGGACACGATTACCTATAAGGATGAAAGGCATGACATTACAATGCACTGGGAACCTCTGAGTTGGGGAGAGTTTGAAGAGGGATATATATCACCCGGAGCGATTCATGTCTCAGGTACATGGCCTGAGGAGTGCCAGTTGAATTCAGAAATGGAGTATATGAATGGTAAAGATACTCTGGCACTGGGAGTCAGTTAAGTCCAGAAGCGGAATATATGAGTGGTAAAGATGATCTGCATTGGTAGTAGGATAACCGTTATGATATTTTTAACGGAGGCGTATGCGCGGATTGCTCAGGTTTTTATAAATGCTGTATTGTGAAAGGAACTGATGGAACAGCCATCCGGGGAAGAGACGTCCGGAAATTGAGGCTGTCGTCAATCAGAAAAAATGACATTATAATGTAAACAGTAACCTACAATTAGAGAGGAGGGATTTTGCATGAGAAAATTACTGGCAGCTATTCTTCTGGGGGCACTCATTGTTCCCACAACAGTCTCAGTATCCGCCGAACCTGATGAGACGGCTGATACCGAGACCACATTTGAAAGTTCATCTCTTACATTTTCAGATGAGTTTTCTGTAGAGTTTGAGACAGCAGAAACAGAAAATGCCGACATTGTAACCATTGACATGGTGGATACAGAAAATAAGTCCATCGTTCTTACATCCCTTGCGCCTGGAACGACAGAGATCTATCTGAAAGACAGTGCAGGTGCATATGATACCTTATTCGTAACAGTTGCTGAAGATGGTTCCATCATGATCGACAATTTCATCAAATGGAACGGCTGGAATACCATTGACGGTGAAAAAAAATTCTACAAAGACGGGCAAGCGTGTGTCGGATGGTGCAATACAGAAGACAATATCTGGTATTGCTTTGATGAAAACGGAATCATGCGTACCGGATGGTTTCTGGACGAAGAGGACAGCGGAACCTGGTTCTACCTGAGCGAACAGGAAGAAACGCTGGGACAGATGATGCGCGGCTGGATCGTGGACAGTACCGGATGGAAGACGTATTATCTGGATTCCAACGGAAGAATGCTTCGCTCTCGCTGGATCAATGCGGATGAAAATAATGAGCTGGGACGCCCGGCAGGAATTTATTATCTTACAAATGACGGCGCTGTTCAGATGAACGGCTGGGCTGAATCTGTAACCCCGGGAATTTACTGGCGCTTAAGAGCCGGTGATGGGTGGTTTGACAGAGATAATCCAGAGTGTTGGAGCACCGACTCCTCTCTTGTTTCGGGTACAGTTACAGACGAGGAACGTCTGGAGAATATGATACCCCTGTTTGATTCTATTTTAACGTGGAACGCAGAAAGTCCAGAAGTTTCAGAAACGCATATTCTGCAATACCGACCGGATGATCCTCAGTATATCTGGGATCTGGTATGGAGAGCTGTATATTTTGCTGAAGATGGAGTGGACGGCGTCACAATAGACGGACCAAATAAAATTGTCCCCGCCAGCGTTGCCGAAGCATACGCCAGAGGACTGTTCTCCAATCTGACCAGCCTTCCGGCACTGGAATCTGATTTTATCACATACGATGCAGAAACTGATACCTACGCTATCCCGGCGCCAGATCACAGCCTGTCCAAAACTATGATAGATGGATACCAAGATGGAGTAAACGGCAGCAAGTTGGTGACAATTTCACTAAGAAGACTCAGAGACCCATTATACATCGTCTCAAGATGCGTAGTCCGCGTAGTCCCGAATGAATCGAATGGTGCTTCTGAATTCCCGTTCAGAATCAGTGGAATCGAAAAACAGTTTATTCCGGAAATACCGGAGGATTACGGGGAGTGGGAGCCTATGGTGCCGCTCTTTGACTCGATCCTGACCTTGAATGCCGAGTCTCCTGAAACAGCAGCGACGGGTGAGATGCAATACCTGCCAGATGATCCGGAATATGTCTGGGAAGCCATGTACAGAAGTATTGTTAACTTTGCAGAAGACGGTGAGTACGGAGTTGTTGAAGAAGAAGGCGAAAAGACTGCTCCGGCAGAACTCGTACTGGATTATGCAAAAGGGTTATTCTGCAATTTAGAGGAGCTTCCGGATCTTGGCGATGTGAAAAATGTAAAGTATGATGAAGAGAGCAATACGTATATCTTTGCCATGTCGGATCACAGCCAGTCCGTTACAACGATTGAAAGCAGTGAAATTCAGGAGGATGGAACACATCTTGTCACCATAGCCCTGAAGACGAAGACTACGCCACGGGAAATTGTAGAAATCTGTACGCTTCAATTGAAAGAAAATAAAGAACCCTCCCTTTTCCCATACAGGATTTGTGGAATGCTCGATTAGGATTTTCCCAATTCGGGAAAGGTATCAGTTTTTAAGATAAGTTCTAAAGATAGTATAAGAAACTTTGCTTTTTGGTAAAAAATGGCTCCTTTTTGGTAAGAATTCCAGGTATGACAATTCTTATCGAAAAGGAGTTTCTTTATTTCATGGGATTGCATTTCGTTTACTGGTCTACTTTGTTCAAATCTTGTAATACCTCTTTGCATCCTGTATAATAATGAATAGATAAATTACGATGTTGTTCGGAAATAAAACTACCCACTACGGGTAGTAAAATATAAAAAAATCTGTGATATACTTAAAAGACAACAATTTTCATCAGTTCAAAAAGCCATGATCTTTGTAAGTCGTTTCACTTTCTAATATAGAAAAATAGGAGAGGGGATGAGTATATGAAACGCAGAAATTGTATTTTTTTGTTGATCGCTGTGTTGCTGTTTTGTGTAGGCTGTTCCGGCACAGCGAAACCGGAAGAAACCCCAACTACTATTACAGTCTGGCATGTCTATGGCGGGCAGGCGGATTCTCCACTCAACGATCTAATCGATCAGTTCAACCAGACGGTGGGAAAAGAGAAACAGATCAATGTGCAGGTCACATCCGTGTCTAACACCAATACCATCCACGAGCTGGTGCTGTCATCTGCCAATGGAGAGCCGGGAGCTTCCGAGTTGCCTGACCTTTTCATTTCCTACCCCAAGACCGTGATGGCCCTGCCCGATGACAGCATTCTGGTAGACTACCGGGACTACTTTAGCGAGGAAGAACTGTCTGCCTTCCTTCCGGCTTTTGTAGAAGAGGGGACAGTCGATAACCGGCTGGTCATCCTTCCTGTGGCAAAATCCACGGAGATTATGTTCATCAACAAACCCATTTTCGACCGTTTCTCTCAGGCGACCGGCGTGACGCTGGAGGATCTGAATACCTGGGAAGGACTTTTTCAGGCTGCGGAGATCTATGCGGCATGGACCGATGGGCAGACGCCAGACATTCCGGGCGATGCCAGATCCATGTTCGTACATGACTATTACTTCAACTACTTCCAGGTGGGGGCAAAATCTTTGGGCGAAGACTTTTTCCAGGGCAACGAACTGGTCTTCGGTCCTTCATTCCAGACGGCATGGGAGCCGCTGGCGCAGGCAGCCATTGAGGGAGGTGTCTGGCTCCAGGGCGGTTACGCTACCGCCTCGCTCCGCACCGGGGATAGCATTGTCAGCGTGGCTTCCTCTGCCAGTATCCTCTATTACAGCGATGTAGTGACCTACCCGGATAATACATCCGAGGATATCACTATTATCTCTCGCCCCTGTCCGGTTTTTGAAAATGGGGAAAAACTGGTCATGCAGCGTGGGGCAGGTTTCTGCACCGTGCGCTCCACCCCAGAGCGGGAACGGGCCGCTGTGACCTTCCTCAAGTGGCTGACTGAACCGGAACACAATGTGGAGTTCGTGACCCGAACGGGATACATGCCAGTGACCCAGACCGCATTTGAAAATGAGCTTCCGAAAGCCATTGAAGGACTGGAGAGCCCGAAGTACGCCTCGCTCTATCAGGCGTATCTGGACACTCAGGCAAACTATAAATTCTATGTGCCCCCGCAGCTGGAGACTTATCTGAGCCTGGAAACGACTTTGGAAAACCATGTGCGGGCGCAGCTCGCCCTTGGCCGCCAGGATTATCTGGCTGCTGGAGAGTCGGGACTGGAGCAAATCAGTGCTGACCGGCTCCAGACCTTCCGGGAGATCATGGAGCGATAATATATGGAGAGGAGGAAATGCCGTGCGGAACAAATTCAAAGAACTGCGGGCACTAAAAGCTTTTGCTAAAAAGCAGAGCGTAGGTATGCAGAGAAAATTGATGCTCTACTGGGTGTCTATGATCCTGGTAGTCTTTGCGGCAGTGATCCTCCTTCTGTCCGTTGCCGGTGCCTTTTCTCAGAATGATGAGCAGCTTCATGAGGTAATGGAGCTCCATCTGCAGAATACACAGGATAACCTGATCGGTCACCTGGATCGCCTGACCGCCCAGAGTATAAATCTCTCCAAAGAACTGAGCCACGAGATCGAAGGGGTGCTGGCACAGGAGGGCATCTCCCTGCAGGAGATCAACGATGCCCCGGAGCGACTGCTGGAGCTGCAGCAGGTCATGTACCCTCTGGTCAATGCTGCCCTCCAGACCGGTAACTGCAACGGAGCCTATGCTATTTTGGATGCCACGTCCAATACCACCCTACCGGTGTCGGATCACTCCAGAAGCGGGATCCATCTGCGTTACTCCAACCTCAGCGCCAGCAGTCCGGTTGCCCCTACCGTCGTCTACTTCCGCGGCATTCCGGATATCGCCCGGCAGAATGATCTGGAACTGCACAACCGATGGAATCTGGAATTTGACACCGATCAGATCCCGGGTTGCCGGGAGCTGATGGATACCTCACTGGATCGTCCTGCGCAGAGCTATTTCTGGTCCCGCCGCATCGGTCTGAAGGGTACCTGGGAATCCGCTATGCTGCTTTGCGTCCCCATTGTAGGCAGCGATGGAACCGTGTATGGTATCTGCGGCGCGGAGATCAGCGCACTATACTTCCAGTTATCCTATCCTGCAGTGGATGGGCAATTTGGATCCGCAGTTACCATTCTGGCCCCCATTCAGGATAGCCGTCTCCTGCTGTCGGATGGATTGGTCGGCAGCGTCAACGGTACCTATCTGGACGGCCAGGAGACGCTTGTCATCCATCAGGGGCGATATTATAACGAATATGACGCCGGCACCGAACGGTATATCGGCCTGCACCAGACCATCCCCATTTCCAAAGGAGAAGCAGAGAACTCCGCCTGGGCCTTTGCAATCATGATTCCCCAGGACAGCTATGCAGCATATACTGCCGAAGTACAAAGGACATGGGTCATAGCAGCACTGGTGCTGCTGGTGGTGCTGCTGGCGCTCTCTTTTTTCCTGGCACGGAGATTTGTCCGCCCTATTACTGATAGTCTGAAGCGGTTTCAGCAGGAGGGAGTGCTGGAACAGGGGCTGTCCTCCGGAATCTCGGAGGTGGATGAACTGGCAGAATTCCTGAATGCCCGGGCCCGGAATCAGCGTCTGGAACAGGGAGAGCTTCCACCCAACATCGCAGAGCTCTTCGATCAGTTTGTGGAACGGAAGGATCTGCTGACAGAGGCAGAGCGGAACATCCTCCGTTATTACATCGATGGACATGAGATCGCAGACATTCCTGATCTGGCGTTTATCAGCATGAGTACGGTTCGAAAACACAATCGGAGTATCTACCAGAAACTGGGCGTAGTCTCCCGGGATGAACTGATGCTCTATATTGATTTGCTCCGGCGCTGCGGAAGGATTCAGGAGTTGTTTTAAGATCAGATACATAATATGGCAAAGCGCACAAAATACCCCCTTTTGTTTTGTGCGCTTTTTCTATTATCCAATGGATACCTTTTGCAAAAAGGGGAAAAAGTATCCGGCAGACCATATAAGAGAGGAGTTGTTCTTGTTATAATAGAAGCAGAAAGCTTCCTGTATACTTTAAATCAAGGAGTTGACCAAAGAAAATACCTCAAGTAAATTTAGATTATTACTGACCTGGCGAGTTGGTAAAATCTAAAAACACAAGAGGTATCTGAAATGAATAG
>CALWBA010000103.1 GCA_944375815.1 uncultured Lachnospiraceae bacterium
CCCCTGCAGCAGAAAGGTTTCTGATTCCATGCCGAATGCACCGTGGATTGCATATACGATCAGTGTAGTGACAAGGCACGGAATGAAAGCAAAGTGGTACAATGCGCCGATGCTGATAACCTCCATGCTGAACAGGCAGGCGGCAATAGGTGTTCCCATCAGAGCGGTAAAGAAGCCGCTCATTCCGCACATGGTAATCAGGTGCATGTCCTTTTTGTCCAGATGAAAGAATCTGCCCAGTGCCTGAGAAACACTGGCTCCGATCTGCAGACAGGCTCCTTCCCTTCCGCTGGAGCCTCCGCACAGATGAGTCGCTGCTGTGGCGAAGAAAATCAGAATTCCGGTTCGCAGAGGAACCTGCTGATCCGTGCGGATGGATTCGATTACAAGATTTGTCCCCTTATCATCTTCCAGTCCTGCGCGGCGATAGGCAAATACAATGAGAAGACCTGTCACCGGGAGAAGATAAATGAGCCAGGGATGCTGACGATTCATGTTAAAAGCCGAATTGGTCAGTGATAAAAAAGCACATCCGGCAATGCCGCAGACAATTCCCGCAGCGATGCCGAGAAAAATACTGTGCAGAAAAGTGCGCCCGTATAAAGACGAATAAATAAGCTCCTGTCGGAGCTTGTGCATGCGGTGCAGCAAAAGAAAACCCCCCTTCTCATAAGTCATATTATTAATATATCATGCGAAAAGCACAAATGCAATTCTGCGGGAATTTCTTTTTTACCCATGTTCACAAAAGTGTCATATTCTTCTGGTATGATACGTTTAAAAGAGATAATGGGAGGAATGCCGTATGGAAAAGTTTAAGATATTAGTGGTAGATGACGAGAGCCGCATGAGAAAACTTGTGAAGGATTTTCTTGTAAAGAGAGATTATGAAGTCCTGGAGGCGGGCGACGGCGAGGAAGCACTGGATATTTTCTACGCGCAGAAAAATATCGCTCTGATTATTCTGGACGTGATGATGCCCAAGATGGATGGATGGCAGGTATGCCGTGAGATCCGCAGAGAATCGAAGGTACCGATTATTATGCTGACAGCAAAGGCAGAGGAACAGGACGAGCTTCTGGGATTTGAGCTGGGGGTTGACGAATATATTTCGAAACCGTTCAGCCTGAAGATACTCGTTGCACGCGTCGAGGCGATTCTGCGCAGGACGAATCAGCTGGATCGAAAGGAAATTATAAGTGCCGGCGGAATTGTGATCGACAAGGCGGCACACCAGGTTACGCTCTGCGGAAAACCGATTGAGCTGAGCTATAAGGAATTTGAGCTTCTCACATACTTTGTGGAGAATCAGGGAATTGCACTCTCGAGAGAGAAGATTTTGAATAATGTGTGGAACTATGATTATTTCGGCGATGCACGTACCATAGATACCCATGTAAAGAAGCTGCGAAGCAAGATGGGAGATAAGGGCGATATGATAAAAACTATCTGGGGAATGGGATATAAGTTTGAGGTAGGAGAATGAAACATTCGATTAAGCGGCAGATTGCGGCGATCTTTATTTTTATTTCTGTGCTTACCTCCTGCGCTGTGGTCGTCGTAAACCGTGTGCTCCTTCCGCAGTACTATTTTTCCACTCGCGAAGAGTGTTTAAAAGAGACGCGCAGCCAGATTCTTTCCAACAACAATATGTCCGGGATTGTACCTAAGACCTTTCAGGATTTCTGTCTGACGAATAATATTTCGGTAGTAGTTACGGATCAGTATCTGAACAAGGTTTACAGCAATGTGATGGAGGAAAGCACCAACAACATGGTGGGCAGGCTCTTTGTCTATAATTTTCTGAATCAGAGCGAGGATGACAGAAATATTCTTGAGAGGACAGATGACTATGTGATCCAGAAAAACAGAGATCCTCTGGCAAATATGGACTTTCTGGAAATGTGGGGCATGCTGGACGGCGGATTTTTCATTGCACGCATTCCGGTTGACGGAATTCAGACGGCAGTGGATGTCTCCAATCAGTTTTATCTGTATATAGCGATTGCGAGCGTTCTCATCGGAACGGTTGTGATCTGGGTGATTTCCAGCAAGATTACGCGGCCGCTGACAAGACTGACGGAGATCTCCCAGAAGATGGCGAATCTGGAGTTTGACGCGCATTATGAGACGGAGACTATGATGCGCGGAAATGAGATTGACACGCTCGGCAACAACTTTAATAAAGTATCCGAAACACTGGAGCAGACGATCTGCGAGCTGAAAAATGCGAATAACGAACTGCAGAGAGATATTGAGCAGAAGCAGCAGGTGGATGAAATGCGTAAGGAATTTATTTCCAATGTATCCCACGAGCTGAAGACACCTATTGCGCTTATTCAGGGTTACGCAGAGGGACTGCAGGATAATATTGATGATGGAGACGCCGAGACACGTCAGTTCTACTGTGATGTCATCATGGATGAAGCAGCAAAGATGAATAAAATGGTCAAGAAGCTGCTCACGCTGAATCATCTGGAGTTTGGAAATGAGCAGGTTGATATGACAAGATTTGATCTGACGGAGTTGATCCGCGGCATTCTGCAGTCTTCGGAGCTTCTGATCTCACAGAAGGAGGCAAAAGTTATTTTTGATGAGACGGAGAAGATCTATGTCTGGGGTGATGAGTTCAAAGTGGAGGAAGTTGTGACAAATTATCTCACAAACGCGCTGAATCACCTGAAGTACGAGAAAATTATTGAGATACGATGCCGACAGGAAAACGGTATTGTGCGCACGAGTGTTTTCAATACCGGAGATCCGATTCCTGAAGAGGATCTGGATAAGATCTGGATTAAGTTCTATAAAGTTGACAAGGCGCGCACCCGCGAATATGGAGGAAGCGGTATAGGACTGTCGATCGTGAAGGCAATCATGGAACTGATGAACCAGAAATGCGGAGTGCAGAATTTTGAAAACGGAGTGGAGTTCTGGTTTACACTGGAAAATAAGTAAAGGAAAGGGGGGTGTCGGATAAATCCGATTTTGAACCCCTAA
>CALWBA010000104.1 GCA_944375815.1 uncultured Lachnospiraceae bacterium
TGCATCGGTATTATATCAGAAGACGAACGGCGGAGTGGAGGTGCTTGCCGTTAATACGCTCGGCGTTCTGTACATTGTGGAGAACGGTGAGAGCGTGCAGTCAGTGGCTGATTTAAAGGGTAAGACGATCTATGCCAGCGGCAAAGGCTCAACACCGGAGTATGCCCTTGATTATATCCTGTCTTCAAACGGTATTGATCCGGAGAAAGACGTGACAATCGAGTGGAAAAGCGAGCACTCCGAATGTGTTGCTGCAATTACTTCGCAGGAAAACGGTATCGCAATGCTTCCCCAGCCGTTTGTGACGACAGCAGAAACAAAGAATCCTTCGATCCGTACAGCACTTGATCTGACAGAAGAATGGGATAAAGTACAGCAGAATGAGACACAGAAGAGTGCGCTGATTACAGGAGTCGTTGTAGCGCGTTCAGAATTTGTAGATAATAATCCTGACGCGGTGAAGGATTTTATGACGCGCTATGAGGAGTCTGTAGACTATGTAAATGGCAATGTTGAGGACGCGGCACAACTTGTAGGTAATTATGATATCGTGACAGCAGAGGTGGCGCAGAAGGCGCTTCCGGAATGCAATATCGTATTCATAAGCGGTGATGAGATGAAAGAACAGCTCTCGGGTTACCTTGCTGTCTTAAAAGAGCAAAACCCGGAATCAGTGGGCGGAGACGTACCGGGAGATGATTTCTATTACGCAGGATAGAGATAAAAAGCATCGGGGAGCAGTGACAAAGGCAGCCGCAGTTATATTCTGGATAGCAGTCTGGCAGGCGGCAAGCGAAGCGATCGGGCAGGAGATCCTGCTCGTCTCGCCTGTCGCTGTATTTGTGCGGCTGTGTGAACTTCTAATGCAAGTCGATTTCTGGCATTCAGTAGGATTTTCCATGCTTCGCATTCTGCTGGGATTTTTACTGGGAACAATAACGGGAATATTGCTGGCAGGACTTGCCTCATGTGTTTTCTGGATCAGAGCGCTTATTGCGCCTGCTGTACTGACAGTCAAGGCAATACCGGTGGCTTCATTTGTAATTCTGGTATTAATCTGGGTGCCGTCAAGAAATTTGTCAGCAGTGATATCGTTTTTGATGGTGTTTCCAATACTGTATACAAATGTTTTAAGCGGCATTGAAAGTACGGATGAAAAGCTGCTGGAGATGGCGGAGGTATTTCGGCTTTCACGCACGCGCAGAATCCGTTTTATCTACATTCCCCAGATAATTCCGTTTTTCTGCTCAGCCTGCTCCGTAGCGCTTGGTCTGTGCTGGAAAGCAGGTGTGGCGGCAGAAGTCATAGGTATCCCCGATGGTTCCATTGGAGAACGGCTGTATCAGGCAAAGGTCTATCTGGATACGCCGGATCTGTTTGCCTGGACAGCAGTAATCATTGTGGTGAGCCTGGTATTTGAAAAACTCTTTTTGGCATTGATCTACCGTGCTGCAGAGAGAATTGGGACAAAAAGTCATCTTTATCATCAGAAGCGACAAAACAGACCGATATCTGTGACAGAAAAGCCGAAGGATGATACGGAGGAATGGAAAAACCTGGAAGTAAGCCATTTATATAAAAGTTACGGGGAAAACCGTGTTTTGGAGGATTTCTGTGTAAATTTTCCACCCGGGAAAATTACCTGCATTATGGCGCCTTCCGGCAAAGGAAAGACTACACTGCTTCGCATTCTCATGGGGCTTGAACAGCCGGACAGCGGTGAGATCAATCATATGGAGGGAAGAAGAATTTCCGCAGTTTTTCAGGAAGACCGCCTTTGCCCTAATCTGTCAGCAGGCGCAAATGTCTGCATTGCTCTTAAGATAACCGAAGCAGACATTTTGCGCATTACAGAAGGATTTCGGAGCATGAATCTGCCGGATGACTGTATTACTCGCCCGGCGCGTACTCTCTCCGGCGGAATGAAACGCCGCGTTGCAATTCTGCGAGCGCTCTTTTCGCCGTGGGATATTCTGATCCTGGATGAACCTTTCCAGGGACTGGATAAAGAGACGAGAAAGAAAGTCCTGGATACACTTCGCAGACAGTGTGCAGGCCGTACAGTAATCTGTGTCACACATGAAGAAAGAGATGCAAGGGAACTTGGGGCGGAGATTGTAAGGCTCCAGGAGGACACGCAGATACCCTGTATATAGCTGAGATATCAGAAAAAGCCGTCATGGAAAAGTGACGGCTTTTCTGCTGTTAAAAAATACATACAGAAGTCTAATATTGTTGAAGTCTCAACAGATAATTCATGAGATATTTGCATAATTCCTTATCTCTGTAATTGTGAAATGGCGATATGTTCAGAAAATCCCGGATCTTTCCAAAGCGGGTGACAAGGGTATTTTTGTGAATGAACATAGCCCTGCTTGCGTCAGACAGGTTATAGTTATGCTGGATGAGAGCGTCCATGATAGAAGTGAAGCTGCTTTTGAAATCATCAGTTGTCTGGGAGAAGTATACATTAAACATACCGTGAAGCTCCCGGAAAGAAATTAAGGAGTTCATGTATTGATCCACATAGTTGTAAAAATACAGGATTGTATTACATTCTGTGAGATTGTCGATCATCCATATGCAGTGGCGATAGCCATAGTGGTAATATTTCCATTCATTCTGGAAGCTTCCGACGCAGATTTTAAAGGAGATTTTCTGCGCAGAAAGTTCATGCAGAATGGGTGAGAGATATTCTTCTGTATAATTGTGATATTCCCGCAATAATTTCTCGAAGGTTCCTGGAAAGGTCTTGAAAATAATAATCTGAAAATCGCTCTGTGCAAAGAGAATATCCTGACTGGAGTACAGCGGCGATGCTGTCAGCAGCTCTGTACAGACTTCGGGAAGATCAGAAACCTGTGCGCGAATCAGAATAGGAATGCGCAGAGCGGCCTCATAGTGGAGCTGGCGGGCATAGAAGGATTCCCGTCTGCCGCTGTCCTGAGGCGGGGAACATAAAAGTTCTAAGAATGCGGCAAGGCTGCTCTTTTTCGCAAGGCTCCGGGAACGGGGATCTTCGCAGTCGAGCATTTCTTCAAGCAGAAGCTTCAGAATATGGGCTGTATTACGCAGCTTTTCAGGATCGCCGCTTATACCTATTATGCCCGCCAGGCTGCCGGCATGGTGAACCGCAAGATAAATCCCCGGTTCTGTGCCGGCGTACCGATCTGATTCATAGACGATTTGCTCGGATGTGAAATCGCAAGCCATTCGATAGGCAATTTCATGAAAATTTCCAACGCGGGCGGCATCCGTATCGGCGGCAATAATCCCTTTGTCGTCCATGATATGAATGCCGCAGGGCGTATAATCAGATACTTTAGAGATAAATTGTTCTGCCAGATATCTTGTCAAAATTAAATTCTCCGTGACTTAAATATTTGAAAATGGAAATTCGGGATAAGTGAAAAATTAATGACCAGTAACAGAAAACAGTATGCTTCAGATACTGATCTGTTATGCACGAATTGGAAAATAATCAAACTATAGTGCAATTATACGGATTATCTCTTAAAAAAGCAACCATCATCAGCAAATTCTGAGGTAAAGATTGAAAATGAATAGTAGAGGGTATCCATTCCCTTAAGCGCATGACAAACAAGCCATCTTTCGGTGGCTGCTTTAAAAATTGAATATTGAATAGTTAAGGTTATGCAGTTGCTGACTTGATCTTATAACCTTGGTCTC
>CALWBA010000105.1 GCA_944375815.1 uncultured Lachnospiraceae bacterium
CGCGTGCTCGAACTCAGACAAAAAGAAGTTATCAACATATGCTCATGCAAATCGCTGGGCTGTCCTGTGGATGTTGAATTTGTCTGCCCCTCCGGGCAGATAAAAGCATTGATTGTTCCCGGTCCCTGCAGACTGGGAGGACTGCTTGGAAGAGAAAGCGAATTTATAATTCCATGGGAGTGCATAAGGCAGATCGGGGAGGATATTATTCTGGTGGAGATCAAAGAAGACTGCTGTTTTCACAAGCTGTAATTTCACTAAACTCTGCGAGAGAAAATCTCTTATTTGTTGCTTTCTGTCGTTTTCTGTGATATACTGAGATTGCATTTATACAGGTGGTTTCCGCCTGATTTTATATTCATATATCACACAATTTTATCGTATACGAACAGGAGGTTTTCTTATGCTGCTTCAGTTTAACGCTGCAAATTTCGGTGCGTTTAAAGACACTTTTTCCCTGAATCTGACTCCTGCAAAGATCACAGAATTTCCGGATTCTCTGATCACGGACACAGATGATACCTCCGTACTTCCTCTTGCCGGATTCTACGGTGCGAACGGCTGCGGCAAAAGTACAGTTTTAAAGGCACTCGATTATCTCTCACGCTGTATTCTCTCGCCGCGTCAGGCCATGAATGAGGATCACAGTTTTTCCTTTCATCACGGTTCTTCAGACGCTCCGACGGAGTTCGAACTGCTTTTCAGGGCCGGCAAAACCGAATACGATTACCAGCTCAAGCTCCGGCATGGAGCTGTACTCGAGGAGAATCTCTTCGCAAGAGGATACAGTGCTTCCAGCTATGACGTAGTTTTTGACCGCGATGGTGAGGGAGTCTATCTCGGCGAACTGGTAAATGGGGTGGATGTCTCTTCTCTTGAAGACGATACGCCGATGCTCGCATTTTTAATTCAGCAGACACGGCTGTCCTGGCTGCCTGCTGTCTCAGCTTTTTTTGAAAAAATTTCCTGGCTGTCCTGCTCGGATCTCTCTGAAGAGCTTCTGACGCCGTATCTGTCAGACAGCAGAGCTATGAAGAAACTTCTGGGACTGATCGCACGGCTGAATCTTTCCGTTACCGATATTTACCGGGAGGACTCAGAAATCTACTGTGTGCACACGATCGGAAAGTCCTCGTATGCGCTTCCTCTGTCCAGTGAAGGAACAGGCGTACGCCAGCTCCTTCTGCTGTGTGCTCTGGTGCAGCAGAAACTCTCTGCCGGGGGAGTGCTTCTTGCGGACGATATCAATTTATATCTTCACCCCAGGGCTCTGCGCTTCCTGCTGAGTCTCTTTACGAGCAGGCGGTATAACAAGGCAGGTGCTCAGCTTCTCTTTACATCCTACGATATGCCGACCATGCATAACAGTCTTCTGCGGCGTGACGAAATCTGGCTTATTGAAAAAGACTCTGACCAGTGCTCCGTTCTGTATACACTGGCTCTGTTCATAAAAGAAAACGGCGAGAAGGTTCGTAAGGATGAAATTTACTATAAGCAGTTTCTTGAAGGACGCTACGGAGCGGCGCCAAAGATTGATGAAGTAAAATAATGTCTATCCCTGCAAGAGGGCGCTGTTCATCACGGCGTCCTCTTCTTTTTATTGCCTTTGCCAGGGGATTGGTATATGATATAAAGGTAGCTTTTTAATTGTTTTTTCAATGCAGGTTTAGGATTATGTATAAAAAGAAAAAGTATTTATGTCTGCTGTGCGCAGGCGCTCTCTGCGTGTCAGCAGCGGCGGTATCTCTGCCGCAGAGCATATGGGCTTCCGGCATCGGATATCCGCAAACAGCTGAGGATACTGAAAATCAGGATGTTTCCGATGATGCATCGAAAGAGGAGGTACCCGAATCGGACGATGTATCCGACACCAAACCGGATGCTGAGGAAAAACCGGAAGTCTCCGATACCGATACCGATGCCGAGACTGAGCCCAATCCGGAAGATCCCTCAGAAGATGATCCCATGGAATCTCCTGATTCTGACATTTCCTCCGACGAGAAAGAAACGCAGGATACAGCTGTGCTTTCTGCCGCAGGATGGAATCTGATCAACAGTGTATGGTATTATCTGGATGCCGACGGCGCTCCTGTAGTCGGCTGGGTACAGGACGGCGGAAACTGGTATTATACAGACAGCCACGGCGCAATGACCAGCGGATTTAAGATCGTGGACGGCAAGAGATACTATCTTAACGCCAGCGGCGTTCTTCAGACCGGTTGGATTCTTGTGGACGGCTATTACTATTTTTCTGACGAAAGCGGTGCGACGCTATATGGCTGGGTCTACACGGACAGCGCCTGGTATTATTTAAGTCCTGTAAGCGGCAGGATGCTCAGCGGCTGGCAGCATGTAGACGGCCGTACGTATTATCTCAATGCCAGCGGTGTTCTCCAGACCGGTTGGTTCCTCATCGACGGTTTTTACCATTATGCAGATGAGAACGGCGCAATCTGTTCCGGCTGGACAGAGATTGACGGCATCCGCTATTATCTGAGAAGTGACGGAATGATGATGAGCGGCTGGCAGATCATTGACGGCAAAAAGTATTTTCTCAACGCCAGCGGCATAACGCAGACCGGTTGGGTTCTGGTAAACGGCGTCTATTACTTTGCGGATGAAAACGGCGTCATGCAGACCGGTTGGGTTCTGGACGGCGGAAAGTATTATTATCTTGACGCCAACAGTGCGATGACCAGCGGTTGGAAGTACGTGGACGGCTACTGGTATTATTTAAACGCCAGCGGCGTCATGCAGGTCGGTTGGGTAGATGAGGGCGGAAACAGATATTTTCTCAATGCCAGCGGACACAGACAGACCGGATGGATTACTGTCGACGGCGTGCGCTACTATATGAATGATGCGGGCGCAATGGTAAGAAATGCCTGGGTAGGAGACTATTACTGCGGCTCAGACGGAACGCTTGCAACCAGGGAGAAGATGAACGGTGTCTCCAAGCGAAGCTCTACCCGCATCGTGTACAGCAGCAAAACGCTGCATATTGTTCTGGAAAGACACACGGAAAGCGGATCTACTTACTGGACGGCACACGTACAGACTTCCTCACCGGATCAGCTGCGCTCCTGCATGTCTTATGATTCTTACGGCGGAAAACGGCAGCGCACTTCTGAGGCAGTGCCGGCTCACGGCGGAATTATCGGCATCAATGGCAGTGCCTTTGATTACAGCAGCGGTAAGCCCTCACCTCTTGGCATGTGTATCAAGGACGGCGTGATCTACGGAGACTATATGACGAGCTATACTGTCATGGCGACCACATACGACGGACTGATCTTCACCCCGCCGCAGGGTCTTATGGGAGCGGATCTTCTGAATATGGGCGTAAAAGATACGTATAATTTCGGTCCCATTCTGATTAACGGCGGTGTGCCGCAGATGCCCATTGAAGTCACAAGTTATAAGGATCCGCGCGTTGCGGTCGGCATGATCTCACAGAATGATTATGTCCTGCTGTGTGCGGACGGACGCGGCGCGGGCGGATCCAAAGGACTTAATCATACCCAGATGGTAAATATTTTCCAGTCCTTCGGCTGTACTTACGCATACAATCTGGACGGCGGCGGTTCCGCCACACTATACTATAACGGTGTCGTAATGAACAATCCGTCTGATAGTTCCGAGCGTCCCTGCGCGGATTTCCTGTTCTTTACACCGTAAGTTTTCTATCGCCTATGAAAGATAGTTCTTCATACTTTTGAGAGCGTTTTTCTCAAGGCGGCTGACCTGTGCCTGGGAGATTCCGATCTCCCGGGCAACTTCCATCTGCGTCTTTCCTTCGTAAAAGCGCATCTGAATAATATCCCTCTCACGTTCTCCCAGGCGGCGCATTGCCTCCCTCAGCGAGAGATCCTCAATCCAGTTTTCCTCTCTGTTTTTCTTATCACTGATCTGATCCATGACATACAGTGTGTCTCCTCCCTCTGTATAAACCGGCTCGTAGAGACTCATCGGACTTTGTATCGCATCCAGCGCATAGACAATCTCTTCCTTATCGATACCGATTTCCTCCGCGATCTCCGCGACCGTGGGTTCCTTCAGATTCTGTCTCATGTAGTTTTCTCTGGCATAGATCGCCTTATACGCCACATCGCGAAGCGAACGGCTGACGCGTATGCTGTTATTGTCCCGCAGATACCTGCGGATCTCCCCGATAATCATGGGGACTGCATAGGTAGAAAATTTTACATTCAATTCTGTATTAAAATTATCTATTGCTTTCATCAATCCGATGCATCCGATCTGAAAGAGATCATCCGCATTCTCATTGCTGCTGGAGAAGCGTTTTATAACGCTTAATACCAGTCTTAAATTTCCTTTGATATACCGTTCCCTGGCCTCTTCGTCGCCCTGTCTGATTTTCTGGAATAATTCTTCTTTTTCCTCATTCGTAAGTACCGGAAGCTTCGATGTGTTTACACCGCATATTTCTACTTTATTCAGTGCCATAATGAAAATCCTCCTGGAAGTGTCTTACTGCCGGACCGGGCAGAATTCCGGAAACGTATTCCCGGTATTAAAAGAATTCTCATTCCGTTTTGGAAATATACGATTTCAAAGAAAATATAAAAAGTTTTAGACCTTGACACGAATCTGTGCTATAATCTTATACCGTAACCGTTTACATGGGGTCAGATCCCCTTTTGTCTATTCAGAAAGGCTGATATTTCCATGATTTTTCATATTTTAGAGCATGCTGTTTTGGACAGTCTGAAGATGCTTCCGTTTCTGTTTGCCGCTTTTCTCATCATAGAAGCTGTTGAGAAATTTTCTTCCGGATTTCTGAACCGGGCACTGGCGAAATTTGGAAAAGCCGGTCCTGTAGCCGGAGCACTCCTCGGCTGCATCCCCCAGTGCGGCTTCTCCGTTGTCGCTTCCAACCTTTACGCCGGACGCATCATCACGCTTGGAACGCTGATGGCTGTGTTTTTATCTACTTCCGACGAGGCGATTCTGATTCTGCTGAGTTATCCCGGATATACGAATGATATAGTGAAAATCCTTCTCATTAAGATTCTGATCGGTATCATCGCCGGATTTCTGATCGATTTTCTCGTACATCTCAACCGGGTACACCGCTCCTTCTTCGGAGCGAACAGCGAGAGCCGCGAAGAACACATCCATGAAATCTGTCATAGCTGCGGCTGTCACGATCACTCCGGTATTCTGATGCCGGCACTTCGCCACACACTGAAGATTTTTTTATACATTCTGGTCTTTACCGCAGTTCTGAACCTGATCATCGAAGTTGTTGGAATTGAACAGCTCTCAGGCTATCTGCTTTCAAATTCTCTGCTCCAGCCGGTTCTCGCCGCCGTCATCGGCCTGATTCCGAACTGTGCAGCATCCGTTATGCTTACACAGCTCTATCTGGAAGGCGTCCTTTCTTTTGCCTCCGTTATCTCCGGGCTGTGTGCCAGTGCCGGAATCGGAATTGTTGTACTCTTCAAAATGGAGCATGACAAAAAGCTGTGTCTCAAAATTCTGGGACTTCTGCTGGCGATTTCGATTGCAGCGGGTGTGATTTGTTCTGTTTTTTAATTTCAAAAAGGGAAGGGGGATTTTTCTCAATGTCATTAAGTTAAAGCATTGGGATGTGAGGACCTTTGAGGTGGGACATACAAAAAAATGTATGTCCTGTCTTTTTTTCTATGAAGTGTACGGATTTGAGCACCACAAAAGCTCCTTCGTTTGTTCGGAGGAGTAAAAAAGATATTGCATTTTTGGACTCTTATGTTAATCTATAATTG
>CALWBA010000106.1 GCA_944375815.1 uncultured Lachnospiraceae bacterium
CTAAAGGATCTTGAAGCGGTGGCGTACGTCCGTTTTGCATCTGTTTATCGTGAGTTTAAGGATGTCAACACTTTTATGGATGAATTGAAGAAGATATTAAAATAGAAACAGAGGCAGTTTTTCAAAAAATAGGAACGCATGCTGACGTTTTAGTGTGATTTGTGCGCAAATATACAAAAAAGGAGAAGAGAATGAAAGAGGGAAGAGCATCTGCTCTGTTTCCGATTGCATTTTTTCTGGTAATTTTCCTGGGATCAGGATTTGTTACAGGAGATTTTAATGCAATGCCTGCAATTGTAGGATTTCTGATTGCGCTGTTTGTGGCGTTTCTGCAGGATCGGAAGCATAGCTTTAATGAGAAAATAACGATCATTTCAAAGGGCGTGGGGGATGACAATATCATTACCATGTGCCTGATATTTCTGACAGCGGGAGGATTTTCGGGTGCTGTGACAGCAGCGGGAGGTGTGGACAGCACGGTAAATCTCGGGCTTTCCATTCTTCCGCCCGGCGTTGCTGTGGCAGGACTGTTCGTAATCGGCTGCTTTATCTCCGTATCCATGGGAACTTCCATGGGCACAATTGCAGCGCTTGCGCCGATTGCGGTTGGCATCAGTGAAAAGACGGACTTCGCAATGCCGATCTGTATCGGTGCGGTGGTCTGCGGCGCCATGTTCGGTGACAACCTGTCCATGATTTCCGACACTACAATCGCTGCGGTAAAGACGCAGGGATGTGAGATGAAGGATAAGTTCAGAGAGAACTTTCTGATCGTACTTCCGGCGGCGGTTATCACAATTATTATCTTTCTTGTTCTGACGAGAAACGGATCATTCCAGCTGGAGGACGAACTGCCGTATACCATCTGGCAGGTGCTTCCGTATATTGTGGTGCTGATCGGTGCGCTGATAGGCTTTAATGTATTTCTGGTGCTGATTGCAGGAATTGTGCTCTCTCTTATCGTGGGCGTGACAATGGGAACGATTGCACCCAGCGATATCTTCCGTGTGATCGGTCAGGGCGCTGACGGCAAAGGCGGTGTCATGGGTATGTATGACATTACAGTAATATCCATTGTGGTGGCATGCATTGTCTCTCTGGTAAAGGAGATGGGAGGCATCCAGTTTCTGCTTTCCTTTATCAAGAAGAGAATACGGGGAAAGCGCGGCGGCGAACTTGGCATAGCAGTACTTGCACTGCTGGTGGATATATGTACGGCGAATAATACCGTAGCTATCGTTATGGCAGGACCGATTGCAAAGGAGATCAGCGACGAATATCAGATCAGCCCGCGCCGTTCGGCATCCCTGCTGGATATGTTTACGTCCGTGGGCCAGGGACTCATACCCTACGGCGCCCAGCTTCTGTCTGCGGCAAGTCTGACGGGACTGACACCGTATCAGATTATTCCGTACTGTTTTTACCCCATACTTATGGGAATCAGCGGACTGATCGTAATATTATTTATCAGGAAAAAAGCGTAAATAATAAGGAGGAGGTGAAATACCTCCTCCTTATTATTTACGGCTCTCCTCCGTCATGTGCTCAAGTCCCTGAGAAAGAATTGTAGCGACGTGAGAATCGTCCAGAGAGTAATAGACGGTTTTGCCGTCTCTTCGGAACTTCACGAGCTTCATCTGCTTCAGGATGCGCAGCTGATGAGAAATTGCGCTCTGGGTCATGCCCAGCAGTTCTGCAATATCACAGACACACAGCTCCCGGCAGGACAGCGCAGTGAGAATCCGAATGCGGGTTGGATCCCCGAAGGTCTTGAAAAGCTCGGCAAGACCGTACAGAATTTCAGAGTCCGGAAGAAGAATATCCGTGCTCAGAAGGTGATGGTGATGCTCGTTACATAATTCGATGTCTGGTATATGATTCATAGTGCCTCCTGAAAATCATTTCTTCGCAGATGAAGAGGTATAAAGTACGCGGATTGCGTTGAGCACGCAGAGCATTGCGACACCGGAATCCGCAAATACGGCAAGCCACATGGAAGCAAATCCGGCAAGCCCCAGCAGCATGACGCAGATTTTGACAGCAAGGGCAAACACAACGTTCTGCACAGCAATTGCGTTTGTTCTGCGGGAAATAGCAAGTGCCCTGGGAACTGCATCCATACTTGCAGTCATAAAGACCACGTCTGCCGCTTCAATCGCGGCATCGGCTCCGCTTCCCATGGCTGCACCGACATCCGCACCGGCAAGCACCGGCGCGTCATTGATTCCGTCACCGACAAACATAACGCTGCCGTATTCTTTGCGGAGCTCCTGAAGCCTTGAGAGCTTCTCGTGCGGCAGCAGACGGGCATAGACTTTTTCGATGCCGACGCGGTCCGCGACTTCTTTTGCGTTGTCCGAGGAATCTCCCGTCAGCATAACCGGAGTAATGCCAAGAGTTTTTAACTGTCCTACCGCATCTTTGGCGTCAGGTTTTATCGTATCAGAAATCTCCACGGATCCGATCAGACTGCCGTTTCTGGCAATCAATACCTCACAGCCGTAAGTGTTCTGAGCACTTACCGGAATCTTAACATGAAAGTGTTCCATAAGCTTCCGGTTGCCGCACAGTACCGTATCATTGCCGAAAACCGCGCGGACGCCATGACCTGCAATTTCTTCTGTTTCATCGGGAGACGCCAGATTCAGATTTTTCTGTCGTGCTTCATTCACTATGCTTACGGCAATGGGATGGGTTGAATTCTGTTCGCAGGCTGCAGTGAGAGCGAGCAGCTCGTCAGCGCTTCCCTCGAGGGGAAGGAGCTGCTGTACCACAAAGTTTCCTTTTGTGATAGTTCCTGTTTTATCCATAATCACTGCGCGGACATCCTTTAACATCTCAAGAGAAGCGCCTCCCTTAAAGAGAATACCAAGTTTGGAACCTGCTCCAATGCCGGAAAAGAAGGCGAGCGGTACGCTCAGAACCAGTGCGCACGGACAGCTGATGACGAGAAAGGTAAGTGCTGTGTAAACCCAGTGGGACCAGTTCCCTGTTGCAAGTGAAGGGATAATCGCAGTTGCAAGGGCTGCAGCCAGTACTGCAGGTGTATAGTAGCGGGAGAAACGTGTAATGAAGCGGTCCATCCGGGGCTTGCTTGCCGCCGCATTCTCCACCGCGTCAAGGATCCTGGATACGAGAGAGTCTTCCAGCGGTTTTTCAACAAGAAGCGTCAGAGTACCGTTTAAATTTACGCTGCCGGAGGACACGGTGTCACCCGGGCGGATACCCACCGGAACGGGTTCCCCTGTAATTGCGGAAGTATCGAGCTGACCGGAGCCGTTTACAATCCTGCCGTCCAGCGGGATACGGTCGCCGGGGCGAACTAAAACGAGATCGCCGGGACGGGCATCCTCTGCCGGAATCTCCTTTGCAGCGCCGTCACTGCCGATAAGAAGAACCGTCTCAGGGCGCATATCCACCGCATCCATGATCTGTGCTCTGCTTTTCTCGACAGCTTTTTCCTCAAAAAATTCTCCGATGCAGTAAAAAAGCATGACACCGGCTGCTTCACCGTACTCACCGATGATAAATGCCCCGATCGTCGCAATGCTCATCAGGAAGTTCTCGTCAAAGATGCGCCCTTTGATCAGGTTCTTTCCGGCTGTGGCAAGTACATCAGATCCGAGAAGAAGATAGGCGATCAGAAAAAGTATAAAGGCAGTCCAATCAGGCAGGCCGGTAAATATATGCGGAAGAATCTCGCCTGCCAGAAAGAGCACTGCGCCTGTAATGAGCACGGTAAGCTCTCCGTGTGCCTGCCAGAACGTTTTATTCTCCTTCTGAGCGGCGACAGAACGCGTATCTCTGGCACAGATTCGGATATCGGGCTCTATCGATGTGCAGATCTCAGTGATCCGGGGAATCAGCGCCTCCGTGTTGTCAGCGACAATGCGAAGCTGCTTTGTCGTATAAGTAATATCCGCAAACTGCACGCCGGGCAGCTTCTGAATTTTTTCTTCCATCTGGGCAGCACAGTGTGCACAGCTCAGATTCTCAAGAAGAAAACTTTGGGCTTTCTTTCTGTATTCAGAGGGTATCTCGGTGTGCTGCGATTCTTTATTTTCATGCTCATGATGGTGATGCTCGTGACCGCAGCCGCAGGAATGCTCATGGTGATGATGCTCATGACTGCAGCCGCAGGAGTGCTCATCGTGGTGATGCTCCTCGTGACTGCAGCCGCAGGAGTGCTCATGGTGATGATGCTCATGACCGCAGCTGCAGGAATGCTCATCGTGGTGATGTTTGTGTTCGCTCATGGAATCTCCTCCCTTAATTATTAAATCAAACATATGAATAATTGTTCATATGTAAACAGTACAATACTTTTCATGATTTGTCAATGCGATTTCTTCATTTTATTTTAAGATTTTGAATATATACGAATTGTCAAAAAAATGCTATAATGAAACAAGCGAGAAAAATAACATCATAAAGAAGGAGTTTACATGAATCTGAACAAAGAGAATGTTGGAAGAATCCGGGGATTGATTCTGTTTACGGTTCTTTTGGTGGCAGCGTGCTTTCATCTGGAAGCCGTGCTTGGAGGAATCAGCTATTTCATCGGACTGATCAGCCCATTCCTGCTGGGAGCGGCAATAGCGTTTGTCATCAATGTTCTGATGCGCTTTCTGGAGCGGTGTCTGTTCGAAAATTCCCACGTCAGAAAATATAAAGTAATGGCGAAAATCAAGCGCCCGGTCAGCCTGCTGCTGGCAGTCTGTCTGATTATCTGGCTGATTGTCGTAATTGTTCTGTATGTGCTGCCGCATCTGGGCGAGGCGGTATCAAGCCTGGCGCTGAGCATTCAGAAATTTATCCCGAAGGCATATTACTGGCTGAATGATCTGTTTAATAACAATCCCGAGATGCAGAAAGCGTTAGAGCCGCTGCTGACGGTTCAGTTTTACTGGGGAACAATTGTAAATAACGTCATCAACTTTTTAAAGAGCGGCATCGGAAATGCACTGGGGTCTACCATATCGGTGGCGACTGTACTCGTAAACGGTACTGTGAACTTTATTGTGGGGTTTGTGTTTGCCTGCTATATTCTGCTGCAGAAGGAGAAACTGCTGTATCAGCTCCGTAAACTTCTGGAAGCATTTCTGCCGGAGAAAGCAGCAGAAAAGATCTGGTATGTAGGACAGCTCACAGAGAAAATTTTCTCAAATTTTATCACAGGTCAGTGTGTGGAAGCAGTAATACTCGGCGCAATGTTTGCGGTTACGCTCAGTATTTTCAAGTTCCCATATGCGCTGCTGATCGGAGTGCTCATCGCTTTTCTGGCGCTGATCCCTATCTTCGGAGCATTTATCGGCTGTGTGCTTGGCGCATTCCTGATTCTGATGGTAGATCCGATAAAAGCACTGATTTTTATAGTGATATTTCTTGTACTTCAGCAGATTGAAGGCAATCTGATTTACCCAAGAGTCGTAGGCGGCTCTGTGGGCTTGCCGGCAATCTGGGTTTTGGCGGCAGTTACGATCGGCGGCAGCCTGATGGGTGTGCTGGGTATGCTGATATTTATACCGCTGGTATCCGTATTCTATACTCTGTTGAAGCAGACAGTGAACAGACGTATTGAAGAAAAGTATAAAAAAGCGTCCGCAGCTCCAAAGGATAAGGAAAAAGCGGAGAAAAAAGAGTAACCATTAACCGGGCCGTATGAAAGAGGAATTTCTGCAGTACGGCTGCACCAGGTATTTATGAGGAATACAGAAGGGAGTAGACTATGACATTTAAAATGAAAGTAACACCGGAAATTGAGAGACTTACTGAGATGTGTGTGGAAAACAGCACCATCGACGTATCTTTATATGGAAAGTATGATGTAAAGCGCGGTCTTCGTGACGTTAACGGAAACGGAGTTCTTGCGGGACTGACCCAGGTTTCCAATATTGTTTCCAGTAAGATTGTGGACGGCAGCAAGGTTCCCTGTGAAGGTGAGCTGTACTACAGGGGAATGCCGATTCAGGATCTGACCAGAGGATTTCTTTCAGAGGACAGAATGGGATTTGAGGAAGTGGCATATCTGCTGCTGTTCGGAAAGCTCCCGACAAGAGAACAGCTTTCGGATTTTAATGAGCTTCTGATTGCGCAGAGATGTCTGCCTACCAATTTTGTCCGTGATGTCATTATGAAGGCTCCGAGCAAGGATATGATGAACTCCCTGGCACGAAGCGTGCTCACACTGTATTCCTATGATACAAATGCTGACGATATCTCTCTGCCGAACGTTATGCGCCAGTGCATTAACCTGATCAGCGTTTTCCCGATGCTCTCCGTATACGGCTATCAGGCATACAATCACTATGTAAAAGGCAAGAGTTTATATATTCACCATCCGTCAAAGAAGCTCTCCACAGCGGAAAATATCCTGCGCATGCTGCGTCCGGATATGAAGTATACACCGCTTGAGGCAAAGATTCTTGACCTTGCGCTTGTACTGCATATGGAGCACGGCGGCGGTAACAACTCTACCTTCACGACGCATGTGGTATCTTCTTCGGGAACTGACACATACTCTACGGTTGCGGCAGCACTCGGCTCCCTGAAAGGACCGAAGCACGGCGGTGCGAACATCAAGGTAGTACAGATGTTTGATGATATGAAGAAGAAGGTAAAGGACTGGAAGGATGAGGACGAGATCTCCGATTATCTGCGCAAGCTGCTGCATAAGGAAGCATTTGACCGCAGAGGACTGATCTATGGTATGGGACATGCCGTATACTCAATTTCAGACCCTAGAGCTACGCTGTTCAAGAAGTTTGTACAGCGTCTGGCAGAGGATAAGGGAAGGATGAAAGATTTCGGTCTGTATTCCATGGTGGAACGTCTTGCTCCGCAGATCATCGGACAGGAGCGCCATATCTACAAGGGTGTAAGTGCCAACGTCGACTTCTACAGCGGTTTTGTTTACAGCATGCTGGATCTGCCGCTGGAGTTATATACTCCTATGTTTGCATGCGCGCGTATCGTAGGATGGAGTGCGCACCGTATGGAGGAGCTTATTAACACGGATAAGATCATCCGTCCGGCATATAAGAATATCAAGGATACTGATACATATATTCCGTTGGAGGAGCGTATATAAGCAGTGTCTTAACAGTTTGGAAAAAGAACAGGGGCTGCTGCACATTTCCCGCGGGAAGGGCAGCAGTTTTCTGCTTTATAGAAAAGGAGATGTTTTGATTATGTATCCAAATACGGCGCTGATTCTGGAGGGCGGAGCCGTCCGCGGTGTGTTTACCTCCGGTGTTCTCGATTATCTCATGGAGCAGGAGTTCTACCTGCCCTACGTCGTCGGTGTGTCCGCAGGATCCTGCAATGCAGTGGATTATGTTTCCAGACAGGTGGGGAGGACGCGCGACTGCACAATTGTAAAGGAAAAAGAATACCGATATTTTGATATCAAAAAAACACTGAAGAACCGCAGTCTGTTTGACATGGATATGATTTTTGACCGTTTTCCCAATGAGATTTATCCTTTTGACTATGAAACTTATTTTAAATCAGACATAGTATGTGAACTGGTGGTGACAAACTGCCTGACCGGAAAGGCTATGTATCTGACGGAAAAGAAGGACAAAGAGAGGCTCATGGCGATATGCCGTGCCTCGAGCAGCATTCCGATTGCAAGTCCCATGGTGTCGGTGGACGGTATCCCATGCCTTGACGGAGGACTTGCCGATTCTATTCCTCTGCTGCATACGATGAGAAACGGCTGCCGTAAGAATGTTGTGGTGCTTACAAGAAATAAGGGCTACCGCAAGAAAATCCGGAAGAATCAGCAGAGAGTATACCGCATGGCATATCGGAAATATCCGAAGCTTGCAGAGACGATCTGCAGCCGGGCAGGCATCTACAACCGTACACTTGATCTGATCGAGAAGTGGGAAGCAGAGGGCAGAATCTTTGTTATCAGACCGGAAATCCCGGCAGTTTCCAGAACGGAACAGGACTATGAGGTATTGACAAACTTCTACCGCCACGGTTATGATTTGATGGAACAGAAATTTGAAGATTTAAAGAAATTTCTGGAAATCTGAGAAGGAGCCGAAAAAAGATTATGGCAGAAAAGAAAAAAGAAAAGCCCAGAGGCATTGCCGTTTTTTATCCGGACAGCTATCTGGATTCAACGTATGTGATCGACTTTGAAAGTCTGTACCGGCAGGGGTACCGCGGGCTGATCTTTGATATTGACAATACTCTGGTGCCGCACGGCGCGCCGGCGGACGACAGGGCGATGGAACTGTTTTCAAGGTTGAAGAAGCTGGGATTTGAGTGCTGCCTGCTCTCAAACAATCAGAGACAGAGAGTGGAATCGTTCAATGACCGGGTACAGGTGCATTTTATTGAAAATGCGCATAAGCCGTCAGTGAAGAATTACCGAAGAGCCATGCAGCTGATGGGAACAGATGAGAGCAATACCGTGTTTATCGGTGATCAGCTCTTTACGGATGTGTATGGAGCCAAGCGCACCGGCATCCGCAGTATTCTGGTAAAGCCCATTCATCCCAAGGAAGAGATTCAGATTGTGCTGAAGAGGTATCTGGAGCGGATTGTGCTTTATTTTTACAGAAGAACACAGAAAAAGGCAGGGATGTAAGTATGCAGAGCATTATTTTGATCGGTTTTATGGGAGCCGGGAAAACAACGGTGGGAAAGCGCCTTGCCGCGAGATTGAAGTGGGATTTCATTGATACAGATGAGTATATCGAGCAGAAGGCAGGTATGGCGGTGAGCGAAATCTTTGACAGGTACGGGGAGGAAAATTTCCGCGCCAGGGAGACAGAGGCACTGCGGGAGATTCTGCAGGAGCAAAAAGCGGCAGTCATCTCCGTTGGAGGCGGGCTTCCGATGCGAAAGGAGAATCGTGAGTACTTAAAGGAGATCGGCAGAACGATCTATCTTCGCGCGCAGGTGGATACACTTGTGGGACGCCTCTCAGGGGATACGGGAAGGCCGCTTCTCAGAGGGCAGGATCTGCGGACGAGAATTCAGCAGCTGATGGAGCTCAGAAGTGCGGTCTATGAGTCTGCTGCCGATGTGATTCTCGACACAGATACGATGCATGTCGGCAGAATCGTGCGGGAAATCGCTGAAATCACAGAGGATTTGCGGGATGCTGAAAAAAACAGTTGAAAAATCCATTCGGTTATTATAAAATATAGAATAGCTTATTGCGCTGATTAAAGAAAAGGGCGAAACGCCCATCTATCATTAAAATACAAGGAGGAATATCAATGATATCAGCAGGAGATTTTAGAAATGGTGTTACCCTTGAGATCGACGGAAACGTTGTTCAGATTCTGGAGTTTCAGCATGTAAAGCCGGGAAAAGGAGCAGCGTTCGTAAGAACAAAACTGAAAAACGTTATCAACGGCGGTGTAATTGAGAAAACATTCCGTCCGACAGAGAAGTTCCCGCAGGCACGTATTGACAGAGTAGATATGCAGTATTTATACTCTGACGGTGATTTATTCCACTTCATGAACGTAGAGAACTACGATCAGATCGCTCTGAATGAGGAAGCTATCGGCGACGCTCTGAAGTTTGTAAAAGAGAATGAGATGGTTAAGGTATGTTCTTACAACGGCAATGTATTTGCAGTTGAGCCTCCGCTGTTTGTAGAGCTGGAGATTACTGACACAGAGCCTGGCTTCAAAGGCGATACAGCTACAGGCGCTACAAAGCCGGCAGTTGTAGAGACAGGCGCTACCGTATACGTTCCGCTGTTCGTAAACCAGGGCGACAAGATTAAGATCGACACCAGAACAGGCGAGTATCTGTCCCGCGTATAATTTTCAGATTTTAATTAAAATCATTTTTGGCTGTCCGCCGTCTGAGATACGGCGGCGGATGCCTTTCTATTCAGTCTATTCTTTTCTGGATGCGTTCGCATCGGATTTTTCAAACATGTAATTGAATATTTATATTATGTAAGGTAGCTTTCTGCGTGCCGTTTTCCGATGTGCGCGCAGATGAAAACGCGCGGTTTTCTGCCGTGCCCTATATACAAAGAAAGGAAGATGCTGTTGAACTACGAGAAATTTAAAAAGCAGCTGGTACGTGAGATACGTACACATGCCGCTGAAGATGTGGAGATTGCAATCTGCGAAATCCCCAAGAATAACGGAGTGATTTGCGAGGCCGTTACACTCAGGCGCCGGGGAAACAGGATGGCACCTGCGTTCTATTTTGAGGAATACTACGATCTGTGCTGCGAGGGAGAGACCCCGGAGGTGATTGCCGCCGGTATCCTGGAGCAGTTCGAACGGGAGATTCCCGCAGATGTATTCAGCACAGAGTTTTTCATGAACTGGGAGAATGTAAAGAGGCGGATCTATCCCAAACTTATCAATTATGAGATGAACAGAGTGCAGCTGGAAGGGATGCCGCACATGAAGTGGATGGATCTGGCAGTAGTATTCTTCTGCTGGCTGAAGGAAGATGTTCTGGAAAATTCAACCATTACGATCCGGAATGAGCATGTGGGAATCTGGGGAGTTTCATGCGGGCAGCTTTCCGGGGCCGCGATGGAGAATGCACAGAGGGATCTGCCCCCGTATTTCGGAGGATTAGGTGAGCTGACAGGAATAGTCAGAGAGGAGCAGGAGGCCGGCAGGCCGCTTCCCATGTATGTCCTCACCAACAGAAAGGAGCAGTTTGGAGCCGCGTGTCTGCTGTATCCGGGCATGCTTGAGAGGATGAGCGGGAGAATCAGGTCAGATTATTACATACTTCCAAGCAGTATTCATGAATGTATCATCGTGCCCGTATCCGGGCAGTTTTCCAGCAGTGAATTAAAGGATATTGTCGCCGAGATAAATAAAAAGTTTGTCCACCCTCAGGAAGTGCTTGCGGACACAGTCTATGAGTACAGCCAGAAGGAGAGAAGGCTGATTATGAGATAGGTCAGATGCGCCGCTGCGGTGTCTGCCGCAGCGGCAGAAAAAATAAAATCCGGAGATTTTTGTTCAAGTGGTACAAATAATACAAAAAACATATTAAATTTGCGGCGGAAGGTTTACAAATCAGAAAATGTGTGATACAATTCTACATGTATTGCGTAGGAGTATTTATCCTGCGGCACCCTATATGACAGGCATCTGTAGCTCAGGGGATAGAGCAACGGTTTCCGGTACCGTGTGGCGGGGGTTCGAATCCCTCCAGATGCGTAAAGCGGCCGGAAGACAAGCGATTGTTTTCCGGTTTTGTGATAATAGGAGGGATAAGAAGTTGGATAATTTTAGAGAATGGGTATCGGACAACCTGAGGTATATCCTGCTGGGACTGGCTGTCATTGTGCTGGCAGTTGCGCTTTTCTTCGGCATCCGAGTTCTGACGTCCGCGATAAGCGATAAGGAAGACAAGGACGCACAGAAGACGGAGCAGGATGCAGACAAGGGAGACGATGCAGAGGCGACACCGACTCCGGAGGCAGAAAATACGCTTGAGGAGAATGCACATCCGGATGTGAACGAACTGGTTACAAAGTATTATACAGCATTGGGGAATAAGGACATTGAGACGATCCGTACACTTGTGGATGAACTGAATGAGTCCGATGAGGCACAGATTACACGTGCACAGTTCATTGAGAGCTATACGGACGTAAACGTCTATACGGTAAATGGTGCGGAAGAGGGATCGTATATTGTATTCGCTGAGTATAATTACAAACTCAGAAATATTGATACGCCTGCGCCGGGGCTGTCCCAGCTCTATGTAAAGACAAATGCGGACGGCAAGCTCTTCATTTACACACAGGATCTGACCGCAGATGAGCAGAAGATGATCGATGAGGCGATCCAGGACGAGAGTGTTCAGAACCTGAAAAATGAGGTGAATCAGAAGGTCGCAGAGGCAAAGGCAGCAGATCCGATGCTTGCTCAGGTGCTCGACCAGCTTGGCAGCGAGACAAATTATGCGCAGCAGGCAGAGGTTGGCGCAACACTTGTGGCAAGACAGGAATGTAATGTGCGCGTAGAGCCTAACACCGAATCTGAGATCCTCGGACAGCTCCAGCAGGGAGATCAGGTAGAGAAAAAAGGCATGACCGAGGACTGGATACGGATTGAATACAACGGGCAGACCGCTTATGTAAGAAGCGATATGTTTCAGTAATTGGTGAGAAGAGAAGACCGGCGTACCGGGAAGTATCCTGGAGCGCCGGCTTTCTGTATGCTTCAGATACTGAACCTGACAGGAGGAAAACAGTTGACAGAAAATATAAGACTGAATAAATATTTAAGCGACATCGGCGTGTGCTCACGCAGGGCTGCAGACCGCCTGGCACAGGATGGAAAGATTACGGTAAACGGCATTGCGGCGCAGCCCGGTATGCGTGTGACACCGAAAGACGATATCCGGGTGGAGGGAAAGCCGGTAAGAAAAGAGGAGCAAAAGGTATACCTGGCATTAAATAAACCGCGCGGAATCGTATGCACTGCAGAAAAAAGGGAAAAGAATAATATTATTGATTACGTGAACTATCCCCTGCGTATTTACCCGGTCGGAAGGCTTGACAAGGACTCCGAAGGGCTGATCCTTCTGACAAACGACGGGGCAATCGTAAACGGGATGATGCGCGCGAGAAACCGCCATGAAAAGGAATATCAGGTAAAGGTGGACCGCGCATTTGACAGCGGGTTCCTGGAACGCATGACGCAGGGAGTTCCGATTCTGGATACGGTGACGCGCCCCTGCAGAATCCGCAGGACGGGGAGCGACACGTTTGTGATCATTCTGACTCAGGGATTAAACCGTCAGATCCGCCGCATGTGCGAGGCGCTCGGCTACCGCGTTGTGCGGCTTAAGCGCGTGCGGATCATGAATATACGCCTGGGCAGTCTGCCGTGTGGAAAATGGAGGGAACTTACTTCTGAGGAGCTGCGCGTTCTGAAGGCGCAGATCGGAGAGAAAACGGAATAGGACAGAAAAAGGAGATTACGTATGGAAGCCACAATACGCATGAAAGAGCTGGTTGCGCGGCTGCAGGAGGCGGCAAAGGCATATTACGCAGAGGACAGAGAAATCATGAGCAACCTTGAGTACGACAGGCTGTACGACGAGCTGGTTGAGCTGGAACGTACGACCGGTGTGACGCTCTCCGGAAGCCCTACGGTTCAGGTGGGCTACGAAGCGCAGGATTATCTGCCCAAGGAAGCTCATGAGACACCGATGCTTTCTCTGGATAAGACGAAAGATCGGGAGGCGCTGCGGGAATTTATCGGAGAGCACAAGACTATGCTCTCGTGGAAACTTGACGGACTGACAATCGTGATGACATACCGGGATGGAAAACTCTTTAAGGCAGTCACCCGCGGAAACGGTACGATTGGAGAAGTGGTCACGAATAATGCACGGGTTTTTAAAAATCTGCCGCTTTCCATTCCCTATACAGGGGAACTGATGCTGCGCGGCGAGGCTCTGATCACATATTCTGATTTCGAGCGCATTAACGAAGAGATCGGGGATGCAGATGCAAAATATAAGAACCCGAGAAATCTCTGCAGCGGTTCTGTACGGCAGCTCAACAATGAGGTTACGGCAAACAGAAATGTGCGTTTTTATGCGTTTACTCTTGTATCCGCGCAGGATATCGATTTTGAAAACTCAAGAAGCTATCAGATGGAGTGGCTGAAATCTCAGGGCTTTGAGACTGTGGAGTACCGTATGGTAACATCGGAGACGCTTGATGATGCCATGGATTATTTTTCTGAGGCGATCGAACACAACGACTTTCCGTCAGACGGACTGGTAGCACTTTACGATGAT
The DNA here is from genome assembly GCA_944375815.1 of uncultured Lachnospiraceae bacterium. Lineage (GTDB taxonomy): Bacteria > Bacillota > Clostridia > Lachnospirales > Lachnospiraceae > Egerieimonas_A. The sequence continues at coordinate 13,780 of CALWBA010000106.1, forward strand.
ATCGCCTACGGGGATTCACTCGGGATGACTGCAAAATTTCCAAGAAATGCGATAGCATTTAAATGGGCGGATGAGATGAGAGACACACATCTGCTGGAGATTGAGTGGAGCCCGTCGAGAACAGGACTTATCAATCCGGTTGCGATTTTTGAGCCTGTGGAGCTGGAGGGAACGACTGTCAGCCGGGCGAGTGTCCATAATGTCAGTATTGTCCGATCCCTGAAACTTGGCATAGGAGACGAGATTTCAGTGTACAAGGCAAATATGATCATTCCGCAGATTGCAGAAAACAAGACGAAAAGCGGCACAGCTGCAATTCCGGATCAATGTCCGGCATGCTCGGGGCCGACGGAGATACGCAGCGTCAACGATGTGGAGGCACTCTACTGCACAAACCCCGACTGCCCTGCAAAGGCCATTAAGTCTTTTACGCTGTTTGTAAGCCGCGATGCTTTGAATATTGACGGGCTCTCGGAGGCAACGCTTGAGAAATTCATCGGGCACGGATTCCTGCATGATTTCGGTGATATTTTTGAGCTGGAACGCTATGCGGAGCAGATTCAGCAGATGGAAGGCTTTGGGGAAAAATCCTGCCAGAATCTGATAGCGAGTATCAAGACAGCACAGAAGACAACGCTTCCCCGTCTCTTATACGGACTTGGCATTCCGAATGTGGGGGCAGCCAACGCAAAGCTGATCTGCCGCCATTATGATTATGATCTTATGAGAATCCGTCAGGCATCGGCGGAGGAACTTTCTGAAATCAGCGGCATTGGACCGGTGATCGGAAAAAGCATGGAGGAGTATTTCAAAGATCCGAAGAATGCAGCAAAGCTGGAGCATCTGCTTACACACCTGGAGATCGAAAAACCGGAGACGAACAGGGAACAGCAGAGTATGGATGGAATCACATTTGTAATCACGGGAAGTCTTGAACACTTTGAAAACCGCAGTGCAGCAAAGAACTTTATCGAGGAGCGCGGCGGAAAAGTGACGGGAAGCGTAACGTCCAAGACAAATTATCTGATTAATAATGACATTCATTCCAATTCCGGAAAGAATAAGAAGGCGCGGGAGCTGAATATTGAGATTCTCTCGGAAGAAGAATTTTTGAAGCGCTTCTCCTGAAAGAAGCGGCAGAAGGAGGCTGTGCAGGGGATTTATGGAACACGAAAATAAGAAAAAAATAGAGAACCTGAAACGAAAAGGAAAAAGAGGAGCTGCGAGACTGGTCTTTGGGCGGACGGGTCTCGTCTTCCTGCTGCTGATTCTGCAGATTCTGGTTATGATAGGAATTTTCCAGATTCTGGGTGAGTATCTGGTGTATGGCGTCGTAGGCTATATGGCATTTACGGTAGGAATTGTTCTGATCATCATAAACCGAAGGGAAAACCCGGCATTCCAGCTTGCCTGGATTGTTCCGGTTGTACTGATTCCGATATTCGGCGGGATGATGTATCTGTATGTGGAGCTGGAGCTGAGTTCCCGCATTGTAAACCGCAGGCTGAGACATCTGAGTAACGAGACGAAAGAATACTGCACACAGAATACTCAAGTGCTGGAGGAGCTTAAGAAAGAAAATCCGGCGGAATCCACTTTTGCTTCGTATATGGAGCACTTTGCTCAGGCCCCTGTATATTACTGTGAAAATGTGAAGTACTTCCCGAGCGGCGAAGCGAAATTTGCGGAAATGATACGGCGGCTCAAAGCGGCGAAAAAATTTATTTTCATGGAATACTTTATTGTATCTGAGGGATATATGTGGGGAACTATTCTGAAGATCCTGGAGCAGAAAGTACGCGAGGGCGTAGAGGTACGCTTTATGTACGACGGTATGTGTTCCATCATGCTGCTGCCTTACGACTATCCCAAAAAGCTGCAGGCGATGGGCATTCAGTGCAGAATGTTTTCGCCGATCCGTCCGGTACTCTCCACGGTGCAGAATAACAGAGACCACAGAAAGATTCTTGTGATCGACGGAGAGACCGCATTTACCGGAGGTATCAACCTTGCGGATGAATATATTAATCGGAAGGAACGTTTCGGCCACTGGAAGGATACCGCAGTGATGATAGAGGGAGCGGCTGTGCGCAGCTTTACGCTGATGTTTCTTCAGATGTGGAATATTCCGGAACGGGGAGAACACTGGGAGACGTATCTGAGCGACGTCCGTCAGACAGAAAAGAGCGGAGGGGGATATGTAATCCCCTACGGTGACAGCCCGGTGGATCAGGAGAATGTCGGCGAGCTGGTATATATGGATATCATCAACCGCGCATCGCGGTATGTACATATTATGACGCCGTATCTGATTCTTGATCATGAAATGATCACGGCGCTGACATTTGCAGCAAAACGCGGTGTGGATGTAAAGATTATTATGCCGCATATTCCGGACAAGAAGTACGCGTTTATGCTGGCCAAGACGTACTATGGCGTCCTCCTGGAGGCGGGCGTACAGATCTATGAATACACGCCGGGCTTCGTTCATGCAAAAGTATTTACATGCGATGACTGCCGCGGTGTTGTGGGAACTATCAATATGGACTACAGGAGCCTGTATCTGCATTTTGAGTGTGCTGCGTACTTTTATCATGTGCCTGAAATCATCCGGATGGAGTAGGATTTTAACAGGACACTCGAAAAATGCCAGAAAGTCACGATGCAGGATGTCCGTGCGAGATCCATATGGAATAAATTCGGAGGCAGGGTGTTAAGACTTTTTGCCCCGTTGATGTAAGAAAAAGAACAGGAGAGGAAAACATATGCCAATTAAGATTCAAAGCGATTTACCGGCGAAGGAGATACTGGAGAAAGAGAATATATTTGTCATGGATGAGAAGCGTGCCCTGCACCAGGACATCCGTCCGATACAGATCCTGATTCTGAATCTGATGCCGTTAAAGGAGGATACGGAGCTTCAGCTTCTGCGATCACTCTCAAATACGCCGCTGCAGGTGGATGTCACATTTATGATGATGAGCAGTCATGAATCCAAGAATACATCCACAAGTCATCTGAATAAGTTTTATCTGACATTCAGTCAGGTAAAGGAGCGCCGCTTCGACGGAATGATCATTACGGGAGCGCCTGTAGAGCAGATGGAGTTTGAGGAAGTCGACTACTGGGAGGAGCTCACAGAGATCATGGCGTGGACCGAGAGTCATGTGACTTCCACGATTTATCTGTGCTGGGGCGCCCAGGCCGGACTGTATTATCACTACGGACTGAAGAAGAAGCGTCTTCCGAAAAAAATGTTCGGTCTGTTCTGGCACAAAGTATCGAATCGCAAGATTCCTCTCGTGCGCGGCTTTGATGATATGTTTCTGGCTCCGCACTCACGCCACACGGAAGTGCCTGCGGAGGATATTCACAACTGTCCGGATCTGACGGTTCTGGCAGAGTCCAGGGAAGCAGGCGTATTCCTTGCGATGGCAGAAAACGGAAGAAAGATCTTCGTCATGGGACATCCGGAATACGACAGAGTGACACTGGACGGTGAGTACAAGAGAGACCTGTGCAAAGGACTGCCTATCGATCTGCCTAAAAACTACTATCCGGATAATGATTCTTCCCGCAGACCGCTGCTGCAGTGGAGATCTCATGCAAATAATCTTTACACGAACTGGCTGAATTACTACGTATACCAGACTACGCCATACGATCTGGACGGAACGCCGTTTTAATGTATCCGCAAGAAAAGACCTGTCGGTGATAAGCATCGGCGGGTCTTTTCTTTCTTTACAAAGATTTAATCTTATGTCGCTGCTATATTTTATATTCCTGC
>CALWBA010000107.1 GCA_944375815.1 uncultured Lachnospiraceae bacterium
AGATTCCACCTCGCGGTGGACACCCTTGCTGTTCAGCTATACACTTCCTCGTTGCCTAGGCGTGTTCGGGACTTTCACCCGTTAGAGCGCGCCCATGGCGCGCAAACAAAAAGAAGCGTCATACCGATCATGTATAACGCCTCTTTCATAGCCCATCTATTATTCGCTCTTAAGATCTGTCTCGCGGATGATCTTCTTGACCGGAAGGACTGCTGCCGGTGATACGGACAGCTCATCAATTCCCATTTTCAGGAACTTTTCTGTCATTGTAAGATCTGCACCAAGCTCACCGCAGATTCCTACCCAGCAATTCTCCTTATGTCCATTGTCAATCACCATCTGAATCATCCGCAGAATAGCAGGATGATGCGCATCATAAATATTATCAAGCTTTGCATTCTGACGGTCGATTGCCAGAGTATACTGTGTCAGATCGTTTGTGCCCAGACTGAAGAAATCCACTTCTTTTGCCAGCAGGTCGCTGATCATTACAGCTGCCGGAGTCTCAATCATGACTCCCTGCTCAAAGTCTCCGTAAGGAATACCTTTCTCGTCAAAGTCTGCCTTGATAGATGCAACGATCTTCTTTATCTGAAGAACCTCATCCACAGAAATAATCATCGGGTACATCACTGCGATGTTTCCATATGCGCTGGCGCGGATAATTGCACGCAGCTGTGTGCGGAAGATCTCAGGGCGATCCAGGCAGATACGGATTGCACGATATCCCATTGCCGGGTTATCCTCTTTATCCATGTTAAAGTAATCTACCTGCTTGTCCGCTCCGATATCCAGCGTACGGATAACAACTTTCTTGCCTGCCATCGTCTCGGCTACTGTCTTGTAAGCCTGGAACTGCTCCTCCTCTGTGGGATAGTCGTCTTTTTCCAGGTATAAAAACTCGCTTCTGAACAGACCGATGCCGCCTGCATCATTTGCAAGAACTTTTGCCATATCGCCTACGCTTCCAATGTTAGCAAACAGTTTAATCTCTTTGCCGTCAAGCGTCACAGCCGGCTTGCCTTTTAACTGCTGCAGCAGCTCACGGCTTTTCTTCTCGTCTTCCTGTCTCTGCTGATACTGCTTCAGAACGTCCTCATCCGGGTCAAGAATCAGCTCGCCGGATACACCGTCAATAATCGCCATTTTCCCGTTCATATCCTCGCTCACACTGATTCCAATCAGCGCAGGAATATTCATTGTCCTTGCGAGAATCGCTGTGTGAGAATTTGAGGAACCAAGTTCTGTAACGAAGCCAAGCAGCTTTGATTTATCCATCTGAACAGTCTCACTGGGTGCCAGATCCTTTGCCGCAAGAATTACCGGCTCATCGCCCAGATCTCCGCTGCTGTGTCCTCCGTGAAGGATTCTGACAATGCGCTCAGCAATGTCCTTTATATCTGCGGAACGTGCCCTGAAGTAGTCGTCGTCCATCTCAGCGAACATCTTAGCAAAGTTATCTCCCGTAGCTGCCACCGCATACTCTGCATTGACAGCCTGAGATTCGATCATATTCTTAATGGAATCATTAAAATCTCCATCTTCGACCATCATCGCGTGAACCTCGAAGATCGCAGCGTTGACTTCTCCGACTTCCTTAAGCGCCTTCTCATACAGCGCGTTTAACTGAACGACCGCTTCATTCTTCGCCTTCTCAAAGCGTTCCAGCTCTGCCTGAACGTCTTCCACGCTTTTGCGCAGAACAACCTGCTCTTCCTTGGAATAGAACAGAACTTTTCCGATTGCGGTTCCCTTTAAGATTGACTTACCTGCATATCTTTCCATGGGACTGCTCTCCTTTCCTGTTCCAAATTATAAGTTCTCTTTGAAGAACTTCTCCATCTCAGCAATCGCAGTATCTTCATCAGCGCCCTCAGCACTTACAGTGATCTCTGTTCCTTTCTTAATGCCCATTCCCATAACAGCAAGGAGCTTTCCTGCGTCTGCTTTCTTACCATTTCCCTCGATCGTAATCTTGGACTCGAACTTCTTAACCTCTTTAACCAGTACACCTGCCGGTCTTGCATGGATACCCAGTTCGTCCTGAATTGTGTAAGTAAATGATTTCATAAAAATGTTCTCCTTTCATATCCGTCATGATATAGCCATTGTACTATTTTTTTCTGTAAAATACCAGACTTTCATACGGTTTTAATATAATTTTTTCATTTTCCAGCTTCCAGAAATCATAATTCCCTAAAATACGATCATATCCATCTATATTTTCCGGTACCTTCCATTCTATCTCTTTACCATAAAAATTATTGACTACAAGAAGCTCTTCGCCCTGATATGTTCTCTTATACGCGAACACTGCCGGATCATCCTGAGCCAGCGCTTCAAAATCTCCGTATGCGATAACATCATACTCTTTTCTCATCTTTACAAGCTTCTGATAGTAACGGAAAATAGAATCCTTGTCTGACAGCTCCGCTTCTGCATTAATCTCGGTATGATTTGGATTCACCTCAATCCACGGCTCTGCTTCCGTAAATCCGCCATTTATCCCATTTGTCCACTGCATCGGCGTGCGGCTGTTGTCCCTGGAATGAATCTGCAGAATCTGGTACGCATTCTCTGCAGTCAGCCCTTTCTCCTGCAGAATGCGGAAATGATTCAGGCTCTCCACATCCTTATACTGAGAAATGTCTGTAAATCCCGCATTAGTCATTCCCAGCTCCTCACCCTGATAGATATAAGGAGTGCCTCGCAGACAGTGAACGACTGTTCCGAGCATTTTTGCAGATTCCTTCCAGTACTTCTCTACGTTTCCAAATCTGGAAACTACGCGGGGCTGATCATGGTTACACCAGAATACCGCATTCCATGCATTATGCTCCGCCATACCTGTCTGCCAGTCGAAAATGATTTTCTTCAGTTTCTTAAAATCAAAGGGTAGCATCACCCATTTTTCATTTCCCATGAAATCCACTTTCAGATGGTGAAAGCTGAAAACCATAGACAGCTCATGAGAATCTTCTCCTGCATACTGATAACAGTTTTCCATGGAAGTACTGGACATCTCTCCTACTGTAATAATCTCAGCGTCAGTTCCGAAGGTCATTTCATTCAATTCTTTTAAATACTGATGAATATTGGGCCCATCCGTGTAAAAACGGCGTCCGTCGCCTTCATAGTCATCCTCATATACGCTCTTGCTGATCAGATTTACCACATCAAAGCGGAAACCTTTAACGCCCTTTCCCATCCAGAATTTCACTACGTTCTGAACCTCCCGGCGGACTTCCGGGTTATCCCAGTTCAAATCAGGCTGGCTGACATCAAACAGATGCAGATAATATTCATCAAATTTTTCTACATATTCCCAGGCATTTCCGCCAAACTTGCTCTCCCAGTTGGTAGGCGGCACACCCGGCGCTTTTCCTTTGCGGAAGATGTAGTAATTTTTATATTTTTCATCCCCTGCCAGAGCTTTCTGGAACCATGCATTTCTGCTGGATGTGTGGTTAAATACCATATCGAGCATCAGACGGATGCCTCTCTTTTCAGCTTCTCTGGAAAGTTCCTCGAAATCATCCATGGTTCCGTATCTCGGATCAATATTATAGTAATCCTCGACATCATATCCATTGTCCTTCTGGGGAGACACAAAAAACGGCGTCATCCAGATATAATCAGCTCCCAGTTCTTTAATATAATCCAGTTTCTCAATAATTCCTCTCAGATCTCCCAGTCCGTCGCCGTTGGTATCATAAAAAGATTTCGGATAAATCTGATAGACTACGCTTTTCTTAAAATCTGCCATTTTCATCTTTCCTTTCTGCTCTGCTGTATGCGAATGAGGACGCAGCACTTTGCCGCGCTGACGCCCTCCGTTCTCTGTTAAAATTTAATTACTGCTGTCTCTCCTGCTCTGGCATCCATCCCTGAGAGATACTGAATGTTGGAGGCATTTCCCTCATCCGTCACCAGGAAAATTGTAGTAGTCGGGTGCCCTGCAGATTTAATCTTTTCCGGATCAAACCGGATCAGAGGATCATTGCATTTTACCTTGTCCCCTTCTTTAACAAAGAGTTCAAATCCATCACCATTCATGTCCACCGTATCAATTCCAACGTGAATCAGAAGCTCTGTTCCATTTGCGAGCGTCAGACCGCAGGCATGTCTGGAATCCTCCATTACCGCACTTACCGTAGCGTCAGCGGGCGCAACTACAGTATTGTCTGTAGGCTCAATCGCTACACCGTCACCCATTATATGCTGTGAAAATACATCATCCGGAACTTCTTCCAGAGGGATTACTCTGCCGCTTAAGACTGCTTTTAACTCTGAAGGAGCATCCTCTGTCGGCTGTGCTGCCGTTTCCTTTGGCTGCTCTTCTGTATCTGCAGGCTCTTCTTCGTCTTCTTCTCCTACGAGATCTGCTTTGGAAAGCTTTGCCTTACCTATAATAAAGGTAAGCACGAACGGTACTACAATCGCTACTGCCATCGCTGCAAGGAAGATCAGGTAGTACTCTGAATAGATAGATAAAATTCCCGGAAGTCCGCCGACGCCGATACTCACTGCACGGACGCCGAATCCTACAGAAATCATCGCAGCAATTGCAGAACCAATCATTCCGCAGACCAGCGGGAATCCATATTTCAAGTTTACACCGAACAGCGCCGGCTCCGTTACTCCCAGATAACAGGAGATACATGCGGGTACATTGACCTGCTTTGCACGCTCATTCTTTTTCTGAAGAATGGACATCGCAAGAACACTGGAACCCTGAGCGATATTGCTCAGTGCAATCATCGGCCACAGAATCGTACCTGGTGTGGAGGTATTCTGCATGTTTGCGATTAACTGTGTATCAATAGCATTTGTCATATGATGCAGTCCTGTCATAACAACGGGTGCATACAGCAGACCAAACAGTCCCGCAAAAAGGAATCTTACATTAGAAGTAAGACCTGCGTAGACAACATCTGCAATCACGTTTCCGATCTTCCAGCCGATCGGGCCTACAACCATGTGTGCGATAAAAACTGCCGGAACCAGAGAACAGAATGGTACAACGATCATACTGATCACTGCGGGACAGTGCTTTCGGAAAAATTTCTCAAGATATACCAGGACAAATCCTGCCATCATCGCAGCAATAACCTGCCCCTGATAGCCGATCATCTGAACCTTTGCAAATCCGAAATCCCATACAGGTATCTGATCTGCCGGGGTACTTGCCACACTGAATCCGTTCAGAAGCTGGGAGGATACGAGTGTCAGACCAAGGACAATACCAAGCATCTGAGTAGTTCCCATCTTCTTCGTGATGGACCAGACAATTCCTACAGGCAGCAGGTGGAATACTGCTTCACCTATCAGCCACAAAAAGCTGTCCACACCTGCCCAGAACTGTGAAATGTCTACAAGTGTCTTTGTTCCGTTGTCAAAAAATGCGATGCTGTCAATAATATTTCTGAATCCGAGGATCAAACCTCCGCAGATCAGCGCCGGAATGATAGGAGCAAAAATTTCTCCAAGGTTACTCATCATCCTCTGCAGCCAGTTCTGATTACCCTTGGCAGCCTGCTTCGCTGCCTCCTTGCTCACGCCCTCAATACCGGAGCAGGCAGTAAACTCATTGTAAAAAGTCGATACATCATTTCCTATGATTACCTGGTACTGTCCTGCCTGTGTAAATGTTCCCTTTACACATTTGATTTTCTCAATTTCCTTAGTCTGCGCTTTCTTCTCATCGACCAGGACAAAGCGCATCCTCGTCATACAGTGGGAAACTGCCGAGATATTCTCTTTTCCTCCAATGAGTCTTAAGAGCTCTCGGACTTCGTTATCATACTTTGCCATTCCCCATACCTCCTTATCTTTATCTGCACATTGCTCGTCATCGAGTTTCCGTACTTGTTTGAACAAGTACAGCTTATCATGCTTGTTTAAACATGTCAACGGATTTACTAAAAGGTTATGCGTTTTTCGTATTTTTTCTCCAAAAACAATTCCTCAAATTTGTTGGATTTTACTCTGCTTTCGATGCTTGACTTTCCGTGGTTCTTCTTTCATAATAAACTTTAATATGTTTAGACAGGACAGAGAGGATGACACAGCATGCCAAAGAGCAAGTATTATGCGATTTACCGGGATTTAAAGCAGAAGATTGAAGCTGAAGATTTTGCATATCAGGAGCTTCTGCCCTCAGAAAACAATCTGATCCTCACATACGACTGCTCCCGAAATACCATCCGGCGTGCAATCGGCGAACTGGTGCGCGACGGATATGTGCAGACCCTGCAGGGAAAAGGTGTCCGCAATATATTCCGCCCGGTAGAACAGACCTCTTACACAATCGGAGGGATTGAGTCCTTCCGTGAAGCGTCTGCCCGCACACATCGCCATGGAGACACAAAGGTCATCTATTTTATGGAGCTGACTGCCGATGCAAAGATTGAACGGCGTACCGGATTTTCTGCCGGTACCGAACTGTATTATCTGCAGAGACTTCATTATATTGACGGCAAACCGCTGATTCTGAATCATAACTATTTTCTCAAAAGTGCTGTACCGGGTCTTACGCCTGAGATCGCCGAGGGTTCTATATACGACTATCTGGAGCATACCCTTCATATGACGATAGTAAACAGCAAACGCGTCGTGACTGTAGAAAAGATCACTCAAATTGATGAGAAATATCTCGAAATGAATGCCGATGACTATAACTGTCTCGCTGTAATCAGCAGCCAGACTTTTAACAGTGACGGCGTCATGTTCGAGTATACCGAATCCCGCCACCGCCCGGATTACTTTCGTTTTCAGGACAACGCGGTGCGCAGACAGCCTGAAGCAAATGCCTGAATGCCGGGTAAAGGGAAACCGCAGCGTGCGGCTTCCCTTTTTTTGATCACCGTTTTTTCACATTTTTATCCCAATTTCATCACACTTCCACTATATTTTTTTCACAGACTTTCTTTATACTATAGCCATAAAAACAAAAAGAAATACAAATCAGACATTCCAAAGGAGGAATCATATATGTCAGATTTCAAAGATTATACAGATTACACAGAAAATGAAAATAATGGTTTTGAGATTACAGAGATGCCGAAGCAGAAAAAACCGCATAGAAAACTTCCGAAGAAAACTTCCGCTCTTATGAAAAAAGCCGGAGCAATTACATTAAGTGCCATGCTCTTCGGCGGTGTTGCGGCAGGTGCCTTCCAGGGTGTAAATTATCTGTCCGGCTATAGTACGAATACATCGTCAACAACTCAGCAGACCAGCCTGATCAGAACAACTGCAACCGGCGGTTCCTCAGATGCTGCAGGAAGCCTTGATGTATCAGACATTGCTTCTGCGGCAATGCCTTCCATCGTATCGATTACTAATAAATCTGTACAGGAAGTTCAGTCCATCTTCAATTCTTTTGGATACAGCTACCAGCAGCCTCAGACTGAGGAAACAGAAAGCTGCGGTTCCGGTATTATCATCGGAAAGAATGATACCGAGCTCCTGATCGTAACAAACAATCATGTAATCGAGGGCTCGGATACTTTATCCGTAAGCTTTATCGATAATCAGGTCTGCGAGGCCCAAATCAAGGGTACAGACGCAGACAATGATCTTGCTGTTATTGCAGTTCCTCTGGACAGCATTTCCTCGGACACTATGTCCAGCATTGCAGTTGCTACTCTTGGAAACTCCGATGAACTGCAGGTCGGCGAGCAGGTTGTTGCGATCGGAAACGCACTCGGTTACGGTCAGTCCGTGACTACCGGCATTGTCAGTGCCACAAACCGCTCTCTCAGTTCTTCCGAAGACGGTTCCGCTGACACGAATGCCACCTATATTCAGACTGACGCAGCAATCAATCCGGGCAACAGCGGCGGTGCACTGCTGAACATGAACGGCGAGGTCATCGGTATCAATTCTGCAAAACTTGCCTCTACGGAAGTGGAAGGTATGGGTTATGCAATCCCTGTATCAAGGGCAAGCGACATCATTGAGCGTCTGATGAATGAAACAACACGCACCAAAGTCTCCGAAGATAATCAGGGAACCCTTGACATACAGTGCAGAGATGTATCCAGCGAGCTGAGCAGCGCTTACGGTATCCCTGAAGGTATATATGTTGCTGAAGTCAGCAAAGGAGGCGCAGCTGAGCAGGCTGGTATCAATCAGGGCTATGTGATCACCAAATTCGATGGCAATTCCGTAACCACAACGCAGCAGTTAAAAGATAGACTGCAGTATTATGCATCCGGCGAGAAGGTAACCATTACCGTACAGGTTCCTGATAACGGATCCTATTCGGAACAGACACTTGACATTACGCTTGGAAGCTCTAATACAAATCATGCTGCAGCTTAAACATAGATAACCATTTAATGCAGGACGGCACATCCGAAAGGTTGTGCCGTCTTTAAATGTGAAATAATTCCGTATACCGTTTTATCCTTGCATTTTTCTCTGCGTATGCTACACTGAAGGTAACACGCGCAAAGGTACAGCGTTCACAGTCTTTTCTGTGGGGGAAGCGAGTCGCTTTCCTGTTTTTTACTCCGGGACGGCTTCGCCCGCCCTGCGTCAGCTCCGATGTACGGCGGGCATGGACATGCCCGTTCCCAGCCTTCCGGCTGGTTCAGCACACCTGCACTGTCTTTGGTATCATCTTTTTTGTGTACCTTTGTGCGTCTGATAATTTACTGACAACTGCGGAGGGATTATGCAGATGAATGTATGGAAATATTGCAGCAGAGAACAGGAACAGGCGTTTTTGCTGTCTTTGGATCTTGCCGGAGGGCTTACCGCATCCCGCAAAAAGCAGGCCGCCCTGCTTTATACACTCTCTAATCATGCCGCAGATCACTACCGGCGTGTCCGCATTCCAAAGAAGAATGGCGGTTTCCGCTCTCTTGACGTACCGGATCACCTCTTAAAAACGGTTCAGAAGCGTATTCTGACACAGCTTCTTGAGCAGCTTCCCGTTTCCCCCTGCGCGTGTTCTTACAGAAAGGGAATATCTCTGCTCGAAAATGTATCACCGCACACGGGAAAACGTTGTGTTCTGAAGCTGGATATTCGAGATTTCTTTGGAAGCATTACTTATATGTCCGTCTACAGTTTCGCCTTCCCCAGCGAGTTCTTCCCGCCTGCTGTGCGCACACTGCTTACGCATTTATGCTGCCTTCATGACACTCTTCCTCAGGGTGCCCCCACCTCTCCGTATATATCAAATCTGGTAATGGCCCCCTTTGACCGGCATATGATCAACTGGTGCAAATCCCGCGGCATCACATACACCCGTTACTGTGATGATCTGACATTTTCCGGAGATTTCAACCCAAAAGAGGTAAAGTCATACACCGAAAGTTTTCTGCTGCGTTTAGGTTTTGAACTGAACCAAAACAAAACCCGTTTCTTTTCCTCATCGCACCGCCAGGAAGTCACCGGGATTGTCGTTAACTCCCGCCCTCATCTCCAAAAAACCTATCGGAGAAAACTTCGTCAGGAATGGTATTTTCTGAAAAAGTTCGGCCCTGAAGAACATTTGAAACATATGGGGTCTTGCCTTTCCCCGGATAAATACCTGCAAAGTCTGGAGGGACGCATCCGTTATGTGCTCACCATTGATCCGAATGACAGTGAATTTATAAAGATGCTCCATGAATTGCATTCTTTTCGTTCTTCATAAATTAAAAACTGCCGCACCGACTGAATTATCGGTGCGGCAGTTTTCTGCCTTTTATGTTTTACAGCATTCCTTCTTTGATTACATTATGATCCCGAAGTACTTTTTCTATTACTGTCCCTTTCAGCATCTTAAACAGCGGCTTTTTGAGGACATTTAACGGTCCGGGGAGTTCGATTTCCAGGGGAGATCGGCCGTCCATCAGGCGTACAGAACTTTCCAGAAGTTCTCGTATATCGTATACACTGCCCCAGACTTCCGGGACACCGCGGTCTACTCCCAGCAGACCATAGACTGCTTCCATTGCGGTACGAACGGAGTATTCTGTCGTAAATACGGTATCTCTTGGAGTTTCGGCAAATTGTCCGAGGAAGGCAAAGTTCACACATCCATCCGGTATTACGTCCGGACGGTCGCCTTTTGTTCTGGGCATGAAGAAGGCTGTGATATACGGCATCATGGTAGGTACACAGACTGCACTGTTCTTAGCAAGTTCCGGAATCTGCTCCACCGGAACACCGATATGATACAGCCACTCTTCTGTAATCTCCATCCCGGTGCACTCTTTCATCGGTTTCTTCACAAAGTCTCCCGGAACATCTGTAAACAGCCCGTATACCCAGACGCATACCTTCTCCGGCTCCTGCTCCTTAAATTGTCCCTGGCGGTTGATTGTCCAGCTCATCAGCCAGCTCGAATCGCAGCAGCTTACAATTCCTCCGGTCACAACTTTGCCGCTTCTGGGATCTCTTTTACAGATATTTGTGATATATGGAAGGATCTTATCATCCAGTGTTGTCACGGTTGCCGACTCCCAGTTTGTCTTCGCGATGTCTGAGCAGAACTTTTCGGGATGTCCGAATGCCGGATCCTGCTTGGCAATATTTTTCCACAGATTCCAGCAGCCGCTTGTGCTCACCTTGGCGTCTCCATTCGGCGCATGATTGTGATCGCCGTAAATGGTTCCCTCTGTGCAGCTTCCGTTGGTCACAAATACAAGGTCGTTTTCTGTCAGAAGGATTCCTTTCTCAATGCCCTTCACTCTGCACTCAATCGCAGAGGCAATTTTACTGCCGTTTTTGAACTCAAATACTACATTTGTCACTTCGGTATTAAACTGGAAATCCACACCTGCATTCTCCAGATACTTCTGCATCGGTAAAATCAGTGATTCATACTGATTATATCTTGTGAATTTGAGTGCGCTGAAATCCGGCAGCCCTGCAATATGGTGGATAAATCTCTGAAAATACAGTTTCATCTCCAGTGCGCTGTGCCAGTTCTCAAATGCGAACATGGTTCTCCAATACAGCCAGAATGTGGACTTGAATACCTCGTCGTCAAACACATCCTCTATTGTCTTATCATAAAGGTCCTCATCTTTTGTCATAAACAGCTTCATAATTTCCATGCAGCCTTTCTGACTCAATCCAAATTTTCCGTCTGTATGTGCGTCCTCGCCGCGGTTTACAGTCGCGCGGCAGAGTGAGTAATTCGGATCATGCTTATTCAGCCAGTAAAACTCATCCAGCACAGACGCACCCGGTTTCTCCAGAGACGGAATGCTTCGGAACAGATCCCATAAACACTCAAAATGATCCTCCATCTCTCTGCCGCCGCGCATAATATAACCGCGGTTCGGGTCAAAAATTCCATCGCAGGCTCCTCCTGCTACATCCATCGCCTCCAGAATATGAATGTGATTGCCCGGCATCTGTCCGTCTCTTACCAGAAAGCACGCTGCTGCAAGCGCCGCAAGTCCGCTGCCTACTATATAAGCGTTCTTATCTTCCACACCCTCCGGTTTCTCCGGCCTTGCAAACGCCTCATAATTACCCTTGGTATAATAGATGCCCTTACTATTTTTCTCGTGCATCCCCAGTTCCGTATTACGGTAGCTGCTGGTATCCTGCTCCATTTTTTTCGTCGCCTCACGGCTGCTGTCTTTTGATTTCTTTGCAAGCACCGCTGCTGCTCCGGCTCCTGCGAGCACTGCGGATGCCACAGTAAATTTCACACTTTTCTTAGCCATAAATACTACCCTCTTTCTGTATTTCATGGCCCTATCCTACCGCACTTTCCTCCCTGCGCCAATTTACAAATGCGGGTAAATGATAAGTTTTTTATCATTTACCCGCATCTGTAAATCATACCCTGATACCCCTGGTAAAGTTTTGAATAGAATTGGTAATATTTCCGTGCAGCGTCAGATTCATTTTCTGCGCAATCTCCATGTAATCATCCTTCATTCCGCGCCGGATCCAGTCAAGCATAATTCCCACAAAGCTATATTTATAGAAGTCAGCAATAAAAGTCTTATCCTCCTCTCCGATCCCGGTGCCTTCTGCCTTTTCCTCCACCACTCCGCGGATTAAATCATACGTAATCTGAAACAAAAACCGCTCAATCTGATCCCTGCTGATACAACGATAAGCGTTCAGAATAAACGGTTTGTTTTCAAGCACCGCCTCAAAAATCTGCACCAGCCCATCCAACCACGTGTCATATGTCTTTTTCCCCTGGAGTGCCCGCCTTGCATCTTCCACGCATGCCCACTCCACCAGATCATAAATGTCCTTAAAGTGATAATAAAATGCCATACGGCTGATCCCGCAGTCTGAGGTGAGATCATGTATTGTAATCTTATCCAGAGGTTTTTTCAGCATCATATTTTTTAAAGACGCTTCCAGTGCCTGCTTGGTTGTATTCGACATAGAAAATCCCCCTGTCCTGTAATAGTTATTTCTTTCATAATACTCCGGATCGTTATATAATACAATCAAAATGTGAATGTATCGTAAACAGTAGGTTAACCGTTACAGACTAAGACTATATGTTATAAAGGAGACACCGCTATGAAAAAGTTAAAGGAAGAAGCCGAAAAGATCATGCAGGAACGTTTTGGAAAAGACACTATTATCGCATTGGCAACAGTAGATGATGGAATACCCTATGTGCGATATGTAAATGCTTACTATGAAAATGGTGCATTCTATATTATTACATATGCGCTTTCAAATAAGATGAAGCATATTGAGAATCATTCTCCGATTGCAATAGCCGGCGAATGGTTTACCGCACATGGAAAGGGGATTAATTTAGGCTATTTCGGCAAAAAAGAAAATCACAGGATTGCGGAAAGATTAAAAGTTGTGTTTTCTGAATGGATTAACAATGGACACACTAATTTTGACGATGAAAATACTATAATTTTATGTATTGAATTAACAGACGGGCTGTTACTTTCCCATGGAACAAGATACGAGTTTTAGATTTTTATTTGACAATATCGGGCAGGAAATCAGAAATGGTTTCCTGCTTATTCTTTCCCTGTACACCGTATAATTCTGATTTCACATTTTTTTCACAAAAAATTAGCACTCAACCCTTGACTTGGCTAATAATTAGTGTTATAGTACAACTAGAACAAAGGAAGGGGAACAAAAAGATCCCCGACCGGATGGTTCTGTCAACAACACCTCGGAGTTCTCCGACAGTGCTAACTATAAATTCTTTATTTGTCATTTGAAAGGAGACATGACTTATGATGATGCCTAGTATTTTTTTTGTTTTCTTATTCGATGATTTTATGGATTTCCCGTTTGAAAGAGAATTTTGGGGAAGAAGAAATCCTCTGTACGGAAAGAATGAGAAAAACCTTATGAAGACAGATGTACGCGAGAAATATTCCTGTTACGAGCTGGATATTGATCTTCCGGGCTTTAAGAAAGACGAAGTTACCGCTAAGCTGGAGAACGGCTACCTGACCATCAGCGCTGCTAAGGGACTTGATAAGGATGAGAAGGAGAAAGATACCGGCAAGTACATCCGCCGCGAGCGGTATGCCGGAGCTGTAAGCAGAAGCTTCTACGTTGGAGAGCACATCCAGCAGGAAGACATTCATGCGAAATTTGAAGATGGTATCCTGAAACTGACCGTTCCGAAAAAGGACGCAAAGCAGGTAGATGAAAAGAAATATATCTCCATTGAAGGATAATCTCACACTTTAAGGGACTGCCGGACGGCAGCCCCTTTTTATTTAGTTTAGTTCATCCAACATCTGAGAAACTGTTTTTTTATAGATCGGATGCCTGATATTCGGCGCGATCTGGCTCAACGGTTTTAATACAAATTCTCTTTTGTGCATTTCTATATGCGGAATGATCAGGTCATCATTTTCCATAATGATATCGTCATATAATAAGATATCCAGGTCCAGGGTTCTTGGCCCCCATCGGATAATCCTTTCCCTATGCGCCTCTTTCTCGATCTCATGCAGTTTATCCAAAAGTTCTTCCGGGGAAAGCTGCGTCTTCAGGATAAGGCAGGCATTCAGAAAATCATCCTGCTCTACTCCTCCATACGGTTCCGTCACGAGATAGTCAGAAACTTTTTCTACCATGCAGCCTTTATCCTGATTAAGACGCTCAACCGCAAAATCCAGATATGCTTTCTTGTCTCCCATATTTGATCCCATACTCAGGTATGCTTTATGCCAGAATCTCCTGATCTTCACAGATGCATATTCTACCGGCAGGCCGATCGGTGCCCACGGCTTTTTCAGCTCGAGCTCTATACCTTCCAGGAGAGGGAATTGCAGAAGCAAGCCTTCGACTAAATTTTCCGCAGCCGCCTCGATAAGCTGATACGTATTGTTATGCATAAATTCTGTAATAAAATGGCTGACAGCGCCGTAGTCAACAGACTTTGTAAGATCATCGCAGCAGCCTGCTCTTCGAGTGTTCATGTACATGACAAGAGATACTATAAACTTCTGCCCCAGTTTTGTCTCTTCCGGGAACACGCCATGTCTCGCGAAAAACTCCAGATTTTCGATATGTATTTCATCGTATTTCATCATTTTCATTACCCTTTCAAAATCGCCTGTGTCATCTTAATAGCCCTCATGTTTTCCTTTACATCATGGACTCTGACAAAAGCCGCACCTTTCTCCACTCCCATAACTGTCGTGGTGACTGTTCCCTCAATTCTCTGATCTGACGGAAGATCCAGGGTTATTCCAATGACAGATTTTCTGGAGGTCGCAAGGAGTACCGGATACCCCAGCTCTTTTAAACACTCCAGATAATGAATAATCCTGAGGTTCTGCTCATAAGTCTTTCCAAATCCCACTCCCGGGTCCAGGATAATATTTCCATCGGGTATACCTGCCGCATGTGCGATTTCCACAGACTCTCTGAGATCTTCACATACGTCTCTCAAAAAGTCTTGATATTCTGTATTATCCCTGTTATGCATCAGGCAGCACGGTACCTGATATTCAGCTATCAGATCCGCAACTCTTCTGTCATATTTTAATCCCCAGATATCGTTGACCATATCTGCTCCTGCCTTTAAGGCAGCCTCTACTACGGCGCTTTTATAACTGTCAATAGATACCGGAATATCAAAATTTTCCTTTATCATCCGTATGATCGGAACAACTCTGCTGATCTCTTCTTCTATTGATATCTGTGTATGACCGGGACGGGTAGATTCTCCTCCCACATCAATGATCGCAGCTCCCTGTGCAATCATATCGGCCACATGCTTCTTTGCCCTGTCATAATCATTCCACTGGCCTCCATCCGAAAAAGAATCCGGTGTTACGTTCAGAATGCCCATAATATAACATTCATTTTCAATATCAAAATTTTGATTACCTATCTTCATGCTGCTCGCTCCTACAATTTATACATATAGTTGATGATTTTTCTTCTCTTCACTCCAGTTACATTCGGCTGACGCTTTGCAGAATCCGCACATCCTGGATCGCTTATCTGCCCGGTAGAGCACACCAGCCAATTCCCTGTGATCTCTGCTCTGAATATCCCTGTGGCATGAAATTGCATCCAGAATCTTCTGCTGTTCTTCGTCATCAAAGCCGCAATCCCCGAGAATTTCTGCCGCCAGATCTGCTCCTGCTTTTTCATGCGGGATTCCTTTTGTGTACTGCAGACCTCTTCCGATATCATGCAGCAGAGCAGCTGCATAAATAAGCTCTTTTTTTATTCCCATTTGATTTTCCAGATTCTCTATGTAGGCAATTCTGGCCACATCCAGCAGATGTTCCACCCCATGTTTACAGAAAATACGCTTCTGCTCCAGTTCTTCCAACTGATCCATATGCCGTTTCCAGACAGGGTGTTCGCAGATCTTATTTACCCGTTCCATCTTATCTCCTCTCAAGCATACGATAAAATTGGTTCTGGAGTTTCTCATTCTCGTCAAAAACGCCTCTCGTAACAACCGTAACCGTCTTGGTTCCGGGTTTCTTTATTCCGCGCATCGTCATGCACATATGCTCAGCTTCGATCAGCACCATAACTCCGTGAGGCTTCAATTCTTCCATAAATACATCTGCAATCTGCGCTGTCAGCCGCTCCTGAAGCTGAAAGCGTTTTGCAAACACCTCCACTGTACGTGCAATCTTGCTGAGTCCTACAACCTCACCGTCAGGGATATAAGCAATCGCAGCCTTTCCATAAAAAGGCAGCATGTGGTGCTCGCAAAACGAATAAAATGGAATATCTTTTTCCATAACCAGATCATTATTGTCCACATGGAATCGTTTGCTCAAATGTTTGGCCGCGCAGTCTGTATACCCTGCGGCCAGTTCTTCATACATTCTTGCAATTCTGTCTGGTGTTTCCAAAAGTCCTTCTCTATGTATATCTTCTCCGATTCCTTCTAAAATCAGCCTTACGCCTTCCTGTATCTTTTTCTTATCCATGGATCTTTCCTCTCTCTCTTATTATTGCTTTTTCCGCCAATCCCAAAAAAGAAAGAGAACCGAAGATTACCAGGACATCATTCTTTTCCATGAGATTCAGACTTTTTTGAACTGCCGATTCAATACTTTCTGCCGATTCTGCGGATGGGTTGACCGCTGCAACTTCCTGCTTTAATATTTCTGCAGGCAATGCCCGCGGATTGCCGGGCGTCTCTACCGTAATGATATGCTCTGCCAGCGGAGCAGTGATCTCAATAATTTTGCGATAGTCCTTATCTTTGAACACGCCAAACACATAATAAATCTTTTTCCCGCCAAAATAAAACTCCAGAGATTCCTTCAGCGCTTCCGCCGCGTGCGGATTATGCGCTCCGTCCAGGATGATGACCGGATCCCGCGAGATCACGCTGAATCTGCCCTTCCACTGTGCGTTTTTCAATCCTTTTCGAATCTGCTCTTCTGTAAGAGTAAATCCTTCCTCTCTCAGCTGTTCTGCGGCCTCTAATGCCAGCGCCGCATTTTCAAGCTGAAATTTTCCTGCCAGAGATATCTGAATATCCTTCCAGTCTTTATAAGAAAAGCTCTGGGTGTCCCATCCATAATGTTTTCTTTCAATACAGGAAACATCGACTGTATGCAGAATCGTATTCTTTTCTGTGCATACCTTTTCCAGCACAGACTGAGCTTCCGGTTTCTGTGCAGCAGTCACTGCTCTGGTATGTTCTTTAATAATCCCGGCTTTCTGCAGTGCAATTTCACCCAATGTGTTTCCCAGCACATCCATATGATCCATTCCTATGGGCGTAATGATTTCCAGCAGCGTTGTCTGAACCACATTCGTAGCATCTAAGGCTCCGCCTAGTCCGGTCTCAAGAACTACGATATCACACTTTTCTTCCTTGAAATGCATCATTGCCATTGCAGTTTCAATCTCAAAAACGGTAGGAACTGCTTCGTGATTCCGCCTCATATCTTCTACAATACCGGCAATCACGGTAACATAGCGTGCAAGAGAATCTTTATCAATCATTTCTCCATCGATCTGAATTCTCTCACGGTAAGAAAAAAGCGCGGGAGAACTGTATCTTCCCGTCTTATATCCTGCTTCCTGCAGGATTGAGGAAAGATATGCCAGCACTGACCCTTTCCCATTTGTTCCGGAAATGTGAATAAATTTCAATTCGTCCTGGGGATTATCCAGTCTGTCCAGCAGTGCTTTCATGTTCTCCAAGCCAAGTACACTTCCGTATTTGGATACCTGGTCCAAATATACTCTTGCTTCTTCGTAATTCATTTTTGCATATTCTCCTATCTGAGATGATATTGTCTGTCTCATTATAGGATTGTTTATCCGGAAACTCAACATATTTCAGCAAAAAATACCAAAAACCATTGGGGCAGACCGCGCTACCGTTTAGGCAGAACGTCTTGATTTTGCAAAAAAATTTTGTTACGCTTGGAACACGTGAAAAACAGAGGCAAAGGAGAGCGGGGCGATGTTCAGGGTCGGAATACTATGCGGACAGGATGAAGAGAAAAATACAATTCGGCATGCAATAGAACTTCTGTCCGTCAGGGAGAACTTTGGCTGCCTGATTCAGGATCTCTCCCCTGCCTCGCCTGAGGCCTGCAGCGATCTGTCCTGCCTTTTGCTGGCATATGAAGACAGAGCTGCCGCTTTCGCGTATGCGGAAACGCTATGGCAAAAAGAGCCCTCGCTTTCCATTGTATATATCGCGTATCGGTCCGAGGACATATTTGCAGCTCTGAGAATGCCGTTTTTCCACACAGTAAGATTTTATAATCTGGAGCAGGATCTGACCGTCGTTTTTCAAAAGATGCAGCGCAGCAAATCTCCCGCATCAGACAGAGTCAGCTTTATCCACAATGGGAAAATGATGCTGATTCCCAAAAGAGAAATCCTTTATCTGGAGAGCTGCCATCACGAGATAAAGCTTCATTTACAGACAGATATTTTCTCCGTTGCCGAAACTCTGACCCTGTACGAGAAAAGATTAAAGGGTTCCGGATTTATCAGAACAGACCGAAGCTTTCTGGTAAATATGTATCATATCCGCTGCCTGGAGCGGAGCAGCGTTCTGCTGGATAACGGGGAACACCTGTATATCAGCCGCCGAAGATATCCGGAGGTAAAGCTTTCATTTGAAAATTATATCCGCCATTTAGATTTTATATAGGCAGAAAGGATGCAGATATCATGATTACCGTAGAACACCTTACAAAAGAGTTTACATATTACAGGAAGGCGACCGGGCTTAGGGGCTCTCTGCACAATATTTTCCACCGGGAATCGCTGACCAAGGAGGCAGTCCGCGATATCTCCTTCTCAGTCGAAGAAGGGGAAATGATTGGTTTTCTGGGGCCGAACGGAGCCGGAAAGACGACAACTTTAAAAATGCTCTCCGGCATTTTATATCCGACTTCCGGAAGCGTATCGGTAAACGGATTTACTCCGTGGGATCGCTCTGCAGAATTTAAGCGCCAGATTTCCATTGTCATGGGACAGAAAAATCAGCTCTGGTGGGATCTCCCCGCCAGCGACAGTTTTTACCTGAATAAGTGTATCTTCGGAATCAGCGACAGCGATTACCGGGATATCGTAACGGAACTTGCAGAATTACTCGACGTGAAGGAGCTGATGAATGTTCAGGTGCGCAGGCTTTCTCTGGGTGAGCGAATGAAGATGGAAATTCTGGCAGCGCTGATCCACAGGCCGAAAATTCTGTTTCTGGATGAGCCCACAATCGGACTTGACCTTCTCTCGCAGCAAAAGATCCGTGAATTTCTGAAAATATATAATGAGCAGCAAAAGACCACGGTTATTATCACAAGTCACTATATGGCTGATATAGAGGCGCTGTGCAGCCGTACTGTAATCATTAATCAGGGCTGCCTCGTATATGACGGACCGTTAAAGGAAATCAACCAGCTTCTCGGCAGGAGAAAGCTGCTGTCCGTAAAGACTGCTGCCCCGCTAAACGCCAAAGTCTGGGAAACCTTCGGCACTGTCAGGGAAATCAACGCGGCTGAAGTAATTCTCGAGGTGGCACAGGAAAATGTGAAAGATGCAGTCTCCGCTATTTTATCGAATCTTGAGATAGAGGATTTTACCGTGACGGAGATTCCCATTGAGGAGAGTATCTCCCGATTTTATCAGAAGGAGGTCCTCGTGCCATGAACGCCTATCGCTGTGTGTTTCTTATGGGCATTGAACAGGCTCTGGAATACCGGGTCAGCTTTCTTCTCAGTATGCTCAGCGCACTGTTTCCCATCATCATTCAGACAACCATGTGGAATTATCTGTACGGCCATTCAGACGCATCGGCAGTCTTTGGATATGAGCACGGAGAGATTCTGATGTACTCTTTGCTGGCTGTCATCGTATCCCAGCTTGTAAGCACAGGCTTTGAGTGGGAAATAAATTCGGATATTAAACTGGGCGGCCTGAATAAATATCTCGTCCGCCCCGTGGGATACAACCGGTATCGGTTCTTTTGGTTTCTTGGACAGAAGGTTCCCAGAATTATGATCATTCTGCCTGCCATCGTAATCATTACCACGGCAGCCTTCCTACAGGGAATGCCGATTACCGTCGGAAGGGCGGCCGCATTTTTCTTAAGCCTCGTACTGGCTATTATTCTGAACTTTACCATTTTCTTCTGTATCGGACTTCTTGCCTTCTGGCTTACGGATGTGGAAAAACTGTTCGGAACAATCAGCATTGTACTGACTGTCATAAGCGGCGGCGTATTTCCTCT
The DNA here is from genome assembly GCA_944375815.1 of uncultured Lachnospiraceae bacterium. GTDB lineage: Bacteria > Bacillota > Clostridia > Lachnospirales > Lachnospiraceae > Egerieimonas_A. The sequence goes on from CALWBA010000107.1 coordinate 20,162, forward strand.
GGATATTTTCGGCAAAACCGCAGAGATACTGACCACTCTGCTGCCGTTTGGATACACTGCGCAGTTCCCGGTAAATATTATTAACGGACGTTTTGGATGGGAACGTATCGGTATGGGATTTGCCTTTCAGATTGGATGGATTCTGTTCTTCTTATGTCTTGGAAATCATCTCTGGAAGAGCGGAATACGCCATTATTCGGCAGTCAGCGGATGAAATTATGGAGGAATATGATGAAAAAGATAGTATACTATTTAAAAATTATGGGTGTCTTCGCAAAGTATTCTCTGATGTCCGCGCTGGAATACCGCATAAATTTTATCACAGGTATTACGGTAGAAATGGGATGGATGCTGATCAAGCTGCTGTATGTAGCTATCATTTATAAGGCGGGAACGAATATCGGTATACTGACTCCGGATCATATTTTGCTGTTCGTAGGAATATATCTGGTGCTGACGGGCGTTTATATGCTGTATTCCGGCAATTTTTCAGCCCTTCCGGGAATGGTGCAGCATGGGGAGCTAGACCTCTATATCGTAAAACCGCTGTCTCTGCAGTTTCTCATAACGATGCGGCGGCTCGATTTTGCCTATCTTCTGCCGGATCTTGCCGCTGGCATCATTATGATTGTAACCGGATGGCGCCTCGCCGAACTTCCTGTGGGATTTCTTCCCATCGCGGGATTTTTATTCTATCTGCTCTGCGGGGCCCTGCTGACCTACAGTCTGTTCCTGCTGCCATATCTTCTCAGCTTCTGGACTGTATCGGTGGGAGGCATTGCGGATATCAGCAATGCGCTTTGGGATTTTAACAATATGCCCTCTCTGATCTATGGAAAATGGTTCCGAAGGATCGGCACCTACATTCTGCCCATTTTCGTGATAACAAACTTCCCGGGACTGTTTCTCATGGGAGAACTCTCCCCTTTCGCCTGCTTTTGGGGAGCTGCGGCTCCGCTCCTGTTCTTCGCACTGAGCCGGGCGCTTTGGAAGTTTGCATTAAAGCGGTACAGCAGCGCGAGCTCCTGACACGTGGAAAATTACTTATCAAACGTTAGTGCCACATATAATTTGGAATTTTTAATTGCTTTTTTTGCGGTGATTATATATAATATATATGATCAATGTAATCTGATCAAATTAAGTGCTTTGCTGCTTGGAGGGCAAACTTTTAATTTAAGTGCTTCACTACTTTGAATGTGAACCTTTAATTTGAGTGCTTCGCAGCTTAAAATGCGAATCGTTAATTGTCAGGGAGGTAAGTTTCTTATCTCCCTGTTTTCCTATACTGCGGAAGACAAATATGGATTTTTATCGCATAACTGAATAGTATATTATTTTATCCAAAAATGGTGAAAAGAAAACTGAAACAAAAAGGGAGCCAATTATGAGAACACTATTTTTAACGTCCGGCGGATTAAACGAAAAGACTGCTGAATTATTTTGGAAATGTATTGGAAAAGGCCCCATTAACACAAAAGCAATTTTAGTTCCATCCGCAGCAGCAGGAAATGATGGTGCAAGGGAAGGATTTATTATGTGCATAGAGCGCCTTATGCATATGGGCATCCCCTTAAATAATATCCTTGTATATAATCTGGAATTTTTATTTTCCGACGGATATCAAAGAACATTCTCAAGTTATATCAACGATATACCTGTACAGTTTCGCCTGATGACTGCAGAAGAGCTCAACCAGTATGATATGATTGTTTTTTGCGGCGGTAATGCCTATACACTTCTGAGCGAAGTAAACCGAACCGGCTTTTCAAAACCATTAAAACAGGCAATCGAGAACGGATTGGTATATTTAGGAATCAGTGCAGGCAGTATGATCGCTGCTGGAAACTATGCTGATGGATTAGGATATTTAGCGAATCCATTGATACCACATGCGAAAAACGAATGTCCATATGGGGAAATACAAGGAAATACGTTAATTGAACTGGCTGACGGACAAACCATATTGATAAACGGAGATGAGCAGAAAATCATTTGAAAGGCGATCTGGCTTATAAAGAAAACTGAGTGCCAAATCTGGATTTGACAATTAGACTGCAACAATTTCCACTTACCGGGCAAATAAAAGGAGGTGCTCAAATGCACAGAATATTCGGAATAAAAGAAAATGGTGAGTATATCGACCGAGAAGGTGCATATTTGATTCCGGTTAAAAATAATCAGATCGGTATAGCCAAAACTCCAAAAGGGTATTTCTTTTTAGGCGGTGGTATGGAAAATGGAGAAAGTCATATTGATTGTATTAAGAGAGAATGTATCGAAGAGGTAGGATATACAGTCTTGGTGAAAGATAAAATATGTTCTGCAGAAACATATTGTATACATCCTGCAATAGGATATTTTCATCCAATCCAAACCTATTATGCGGGAGAGTTGCTTTTAAAGGTATCGGTTCCCATAGAAAAAGACCACGACTTCTTATGGATTGAATTCAACGAAATAAAAGGGAAAATGTTTATGGATATGCAAAATTGGGCACTGGAACAATTATTGGGATATATATCCAATAAATAGGCAACTTCCCACTTATCGAACTATGCACTTTCGGACCACCCTGATCCGAACCTTTACAACCAAATAGCAGCCGCCTACCAAAAGAAAAACCAGCATGAATCCCGTAAAATCAAGGAAAATCAGGGATTCACACTTTTTTCTCATAAAATTAGCACTCTCCTATTGACGTGGCTAACAATTAGTGTTATAGTACAACTAGAACAAAGGAAGGGGAACAAAAAAGAACCCGACCGGATCGTTCTGGCAACAACACCTCGGAATTCTCCGACAGTGCTAACTATATATTCTTTATTTGTCATTTGAAAGGAGACATGACTTATGATGATGCCTAGTATTTTGGGAGAAAACTTATTTGATGATTTTATGAATTTCCCTTTTGAGAGAGACTTTTGGGGAAGAAGAAATCCTCTGTACGGAAAGAATGAGAAGAACCTTATGAAGACTGATGTGCGCGAGACAGATTCTTCCTATGAACTGGATATTGACCTTCCGGGCTTTAAGAAAGATGAAGTTACCGCTAAGCTGGAGAACGGCTATCTGACCATCAGCGCTTCGAAGGGACTTAACAAAGATGAGAAAGACAAAGAGAACGGCAAATATATCCGCCGCGAGCGTTACGCCGGCGCTGTAAGCAGAAGCTTCTATGTAGGCGAACACATTCAGCAGGAAGACATTCATGCGAAATTTGAGGACGGCATCCTGAGACTGACCGTTCCGAAAAAGGACGCAAAACAGGTGGATGAAAAGAAATATATCTCTATTGAAGGATAATCTCACACCAGAGGGGCTGCCTTGCGGCAGCCTCTTTTTTTAGACTATATAGACCAGCATCGCAGAAAACGCGCACGCATTTGCTGCCGCCATGGCAAGGCAGCCGTTTTTTATGCTCATGCGTCTCCTTAATCTGCCGGCCCCGAGGATGAGCAGCAGCATTGCGGGAAGAAAATATCTGCCCTGGACGCCGCGCACTGTACTGCTCTGATATGGCGTCCACTGAATATACAGGCTGGTAAACGTGAGCAGGACAACGATCCCAAAGACGGCAAGCATCAGGCAGCGCGCCCGGCCCTCAAGCACTTCTTTTTCGCTCTCATATCCGCATGCCATCAGAAGAACCGTCAGGCAGAACAGCGGCAGAAGTTCACCGAGCGGGATATCGAGCGCTCCCAGATTCTGCCCCGCCGCTCCCATCAGATAGACGCTAAAGTTGTTGTTGAAGGTACAGAAGAGCGTTTCGAGATACTGCAGCGGATGGCTTAAGACATGCAGGATCTGCTCCCCGGATTTTACGCCCGGCTGAAATTCAATGAGATAGGATGAGGCGATCAGAAACCATCCCAGCGACGAAATTATACTGGCAGCTCCAAGTCCTACAGCGTGAACCGCATATCGCTTCCTGCTTCCGAAGCTTTCCCATGGAAGCAGAAAGAGAAGGAGACAGATCGGCGCGTATACGATCTTGCACAGGCACAGCAGCACGGTCACCACATACAGGAGCGCCGCCTGGCGTCTGCTGATCCTTCTCTGCCAGTGCGTCCGAAGCGACAGCACAAAGCTTATAAACACAGCGGTCATCGCAAACGCAAAACCGTCCGCGGAAAGAGAATTGTACTGCTGAATATTCATTGGCAGAAGCGCCAGAAATGCAAGCGCTGTCTTCCCCACCGGGATACGCCGGATACTCCAAAAAAGCAGAACTCCTATCGCAGCCCAGTTGGCAATCCTTCCCGCATAGAGGATTGCGATCACCCGATCCGTAAAGCAGCAGGCTGCCCTGATCCCAATCGCCTGAAAGAGATACGATGTGGGCGCGTAAAGCGCAGTATTGGCATATCCGTAAAATTCAGGGTTTTCGTAATCCAGCCTCTCCTCGCGGCTGTCCAGGATATCATACAGTGTGGTGTGACCGGAAAACAGCGCGTCCCGGGCCTCCAGATTTCCCGGAAGCGTTCCTCCGGCCTGCATAATTCCAAATCCTCCGTCCACGTTCTTCTCCGATATCAGGTTCCCCTGTGAAATTTCATAACTTCTGCCAAAGTGTGAAAACTCATCCGGGGTTCTTGATTCCGGAAGCGCCGCAAGACAGTATACGCCTAATACGGCATAGATAAACAAAAACATCCACTCCTGGCCCACGCCCCGCCTCGCGAGCAAAAGCACTCCGGCAAACAGAACGAGCAGCACCGCTGTCCCCACGATCATCACAGCCGATTTGGATAAATCCCTCTCAATCCCTCGCCAGCAGAGATACTGTCCCTCATTTTCCGCTCCATTGATCATCCATCCTGAGACTGCGCCCGCATCTTCCGAGGTAAGTCCGAGCGCAAGTTCCATCTGCTTATCCGCGGTGACAGTGATCGTATAAGTTCCCTGCGCATTTCTCTGCGGTTTATCGAGCAGAAATTTGGTCCATGTATTTCCTGCCCCGTACTTATTCACCCGCCACGTTTTCAGAAGCCTGTCACCCCGAAAGAGCGAAACAGAAACCGGATCTTCGATTCCTCCTTCCTCGGGAGCAAGCATCAGGCTGATGCCCGCAAGCGTATCCTTTGTCCACGCAAAGCTCTGCGAGATGACCTCCCCCGGAGCAATCTCATGCATTCCAATGTCCGGCTCTTCCGTTCCGCTCATCTTTCCGGTCGGCGGCGCTTCGTCTATCTTGCAGAAGATATAAAATACGGCGCACAGGAAAAGAAGGATTATAAATTTCCAACTCTTGATTTTTCTAAATATAATATCCTTATTCACGATAATTCTCCTTTTCGATATTGTATCAATCACCTGATTTTTGTCAAGATTCCATCCTCCATCTCAAAAACTTCATCGCACAGAATGTCAATATCATCTCTGTTATGACTTGCGAGCAAAATCAACTTGCCTTCTTCTTTCATACGCAGGAAAAGCTCTCTCATCTCCTCCACGCCTTTTTTATCCAGCCCGTTCATCGGCTCGTCCAAAATCAATATGTCCGGATCTTCCATGATGGCCTGGGCGATCGCAAGCCTCTGGCGCATCCCGAGAGAATATTTCTCTACCGGACGGCGAATCTTTGGATCTAAACCGACTTTTTCCATTACTGTATACAGATATTTTTTATCACTCTTGTTTCGTATGGTGTATAAGAATTCCAGATTATGATAGCCGCTCCATTTTCTCAGAAAGCCCGGTTCCTCGATGATCACTCCTGCATTTGTAAGCATATCAGTGCCTTTTCCCATCACTTTCCCGTTTACCAGTATTTCTCCCTTATCACATCTTAAGAATCCGCAGATACACTTAAATAATACGGTCTTTCCGGAGCCGTTATGACCTACAATGCCATAGATATGACCGCTTTTGCAGGTAATGGATACTGATTTCAGAACATCTGTATTCTCAAACGTCTTTGTTGCCTGATTGACTTCTATGATATATTCCATTCTTCTACCCCTTCTTATATATCCTCATTTTCCCAGTGGAATTCCATATGCCGAACCTTCCATAAAATCAGCAGGGATAATACGGTCCCTGAAAGAATCAGAGCGAATAGCACATATTCTATGGATGGATACCAAAAATATCCCAGATTTGGTGTCTTTGCCCTTGCCACTTCCAGACAGACGCTTGGAGCCAATCTTGCTGCAAGATAGCGAAACTGTGGAAAGCTATTCTCTACAAAAAATATTAAAACTGCTATTCCCACAGACAAAGCTACTGCTAAAATACGATTGCTGTACAGGCACCAGAAAAACATCCATAATCCAAAAAAAGTGCATACCAGAACTGTAATAAGAATACTGATTCCCAGCAATTCCAGCGGTGTGTATGCACTGAAAATTTCATAATAAAAGCTGTACTGAAACCCATATATACTCTCCGCATCTGTCATAGCCGCTGTACGCAGCAATTTTCCCCATTCGTTCGTCCATTCAATATCCGTTACAAGCGGCAGCAGGGAAGCAAACACTGTGATAAGCGCAGCACATACTGATCGTAAAAAAATCCCTCCTATCTGTCCGATCGCCCATCTGGTTTTTCCTGTCCGCATCATCTGATAAAGATTCATATGCTGCAGAAAAGGCACATCCGAATGAATATAAATAATTCCGAACAAAAATAAAATGGCAAAAATCATATTACTTATGAGAAAAGGAAATACGCACCAATTCACAGGATAATCTACTGCGTCCATAAAGCGCCTTAATGGCTGTTGATAAGACCAGCAGGTAACTAATATCAGCACTGTAAAAATTCCCATTTTACTGTTACAGATTTTCAAATACGAATTCTTCCAGATATATTGCAGTAATTTCATATATCGCCACCTCACATTTTTCTCCTGAGTTTTCGGTAAATTCCAACTGCACAAATACACGTCAGCATCAAACTGATTCCCACAAGATACAACGTATTCTTCCACTCTTCTCCAAATAGATTATTAATGATCCTAAAAGCAAAAACACCATATCTCGTGCCTGTATCAAACTCCATCAAAATCTGATACAAAAGAATCGGAAGGATAAACACCATTACCTTATTTTGAATATAAAGAGAAATGAGGGAAGCAAATACAGAAAATACACCCGCCAGCATACCAAGCTGGACAGACGATACCATGCAGAAGCTCAGATATTTCTCCTCTTCAATCAAAAAGCCATAGCTTCCCGCCTCAAAGGCTTTCAGGTTCGGTCCCATATCCGTCCACGGACCTTTCATTCTCAAAAGCATCAGGAAAAGAAAGGTTCCCAGAATCATTGCCAGAGCTGCTGTTATGTAAATAACAATCGTCTTTTCCAATACATATTTTCTAAAACTTCCCCGTATCAGTGCGAGGCGTATATATTTATGCTCCAGTTCTTCGCAAAATACTGCCGCAAATGGGAAAGCGCAAAATGCATATGCCACCATAATTCCCGATGCACTTATCGCTTTCATGTAAGTGTCCAGTACATTTTGGTTTATAAGTTCCCAACCTTCCATAGAAAAAAACAGAGAGGCCGTAACGCCCAGAATTGCCAGGTACAACTCATAGCCCTTTATAATTCTCAACAGATCTGGCTTAAAATAATTTACCGTATTCATTTCTTTTCCTGCCATATTTCACCGCTCCCATAATCTGCAAAATAGCTGTATCTATTAATGAGCAGGTAATACCCCATGCAGCTCCCATACAATTCAGTATAGAAGTGCCTATCAGGCAACCCACTGAAAAGATTAGTACTGTTCTGGATTGCTTCCTGTATTTTTTTCTTTCTTCCCGCGTTAGAGGATTTCGATCATTTTCAACAGGTGACAAAATCCAGACTATAAAGGCACATATCAGAGATATGAAAAAAAAGGGGCATATTCCCACCGAAAATAGGTAGCTAAAAACATATCAATATTCATCATACAGACTGAAAAAATATAGCATCTATTCTCCGTATCAGAATGATAACCTCCTGCAAATGGCCGAAGAATCTTGTAATGAAAAAATAATACAAGAATCTCTGCTATCTTTCCCCACAAAATTCCAATAAAGAAAATCGTAGCAATATTGAATCCTTCCCATATCATTTGATATATCCCGTACTCAATAATTTCAAATTCATCTTTCTGAACATCAAGTACATTCATTATTCTCTCTGTACAAAACAAAATTATCTTTCGCATATCTTACTTGATATATACTTCTTCTCCTGTTAACGCATTTATAACAGTAACAGATACTGTTGGAGGAATATCTGTGTCTGCCGGATGCTCTATAGTTTCAAAGTACCATACAGGAAACGCTTCGTACTCCTGTTGTTCATTATTCCTTACCATTTCAAAGAGTTTAATCTTTCTTATTTCATAAGTTGCCTCATTTAAAATACTCTCAAATTTCATTTTTACCGTTTCCATGATATCATCAAAATTCTGAAAACTAACCTTTTCCTGTGAACGTTCCAGAGAATATACTGGAGAAACATACAACCACTCTACACCTCTCGCGGAATATATCATCTGCACTGGCGCGTTCGCAGGACTGTCAAATGCCAAAGAACGGGCTATTGCCATCTGTTCGTGAAAGACCGGTAGAGACTGCTCTTCCTGATATGCACTTATATAATACGCGTCATCTTCCTCACCCCAGCTTTCCTTTTTATCTTCTTCCATCCTGTATCCCTGCGCAATTTGTTCTTCTTCCGTTTTTTCCAAATCCAGATGATTCATGGGATATATTTCATAAATGAATTCCTCTTTCGAAAATCCTATTTCTTTCAATCTTTCTTTTATTGCAGAAAGGCATTCCTCCTCGCTCATAAAAGAAACGCCGTTCTGCCCGAGTGCTTCGCTCGCCTGCGGATCCCGCGGATAATATTTATAAAAGGATGTATAATAACTAAAAAGAAATCCCATATTCAATCCACTATTATCAGTAAACGTATAGTAAGATCCAGCCCGCAAATCTCCCTGTGCGGGAGACTCTTGCTGTGAAGCGATTTCTTTTCCTTCCATGTAAATTCTTTTCTGTTCTGCTTCGTCTCCATATTCCTTTTGTACAGATTGTACAGCGAAAAAATTATTTTTATCAAAATTTTCCGGAACAATTATCTCACAATTACATTTTATCTTGTCGCTTTCATACTCATAATGATCTGGAAAACCTTCATCAGCTTCGATGTCTGTTACCTCCGTCATGTCTATTTCCTTATGTACGTTTGTATTGCGCTGTCCCGAGCATGATGTAAAAATACATACAGAAATCATTGTCACTGCTGCTATGCTTTTTCTTAATTTTTTCATTCTTCTTTTTCTCCCTAAAGAACCGGAAAGGATATCGTTTCCGATATCCTTTCCAGAATAACCTGCATCTACAAATTTACGGTGTATAACGCCCCTGAACTCGAAGACCATTTAAAGCACTGTCCACTTGCATAAAATATGGGATTCCTGCCGGCGCAAAATATCTGTACTCTGCGGAACTGCTTGGGGCATCCGGCGTGATAACCGCCTGATAGGAATCCTTTTTGTTTTTTTAAATCTTTTACTTGCTGCGGGAGGATGGGCTGATATGAAAAATATTGACAGACACTATCCGCATCTCTCTGCGCAAGTTTCTTGGCTCTTTTTATCACAATCTCTTTAATCATCCCTTTACCCTCCTGTCGTATCTTGTAGGACGATTATATCATACTATCTCCCCTATATTCCGTACATGTCAAAAAAGACCTATGTTTTTGTAAAAATTGGACTTATACCTTTAAAATCCTAAAAAAATAGTACCTACATTTCTGCAGATACTATCTATCTTTTACTTCGTTATATAAAAAAACACAAATACTTTATACCTTTTCCTTCCCTTTTCTATCTGTATTTCCCCGTTCTTCATTTGTATCATTTTTTTTACGCTCTCCAAACCAATTCCATGTTCAGTATTTCCAAATGAACTATGTTTCTCATTCCGATAACTATTTTCAATTTTAAGATAAAATACCCCTCTTTTCATATCCATCTGAAGCGCCAAATATTTTTCTTCAGATTTTTCCGCTTCCCGTACTGCATTTTCCAGTAAGTTTCCCAAAATTGTGCAGACATAAAAATCCCCTTGAAAATACTGTTCCGGAATACTGATATTCACAGATACATTCTTTAGATTCCCAGCCGCCTTCCCCAGCAGGTAGTTAACCACACCATCGATCTCCTGATTCCCAGATGCCGAAAATTCCCTGGGATTTATCAGAAATTTCTCCATTTCCTTTAAGTAGTTATCAATATCTTCTGCCCCCTCTTTTCTTGCCATTGCAGACAATTCTATTAAATGATGCTTTAAGTCATGACGCAGTTTTTTCAGATTTTCCCTGGATTCCTGTACGATCTGTATCTGCGCTTTATATGCATCTATCATCCGCTCCATTGTGCCCTTCTCTATCTCAGTAGCGTATAAATTCGCTAATGCATAATACAGATAAAAACTCAGGCAGTTCAGCAGTAATACTGCTGAAGACAGTAAAATGGCTGCCCGTCCTCCTTCCTCCCAAAAGTATCCCAGATAGGTTATCGTTAGAACGCTCAAAACTGGAATGATCAATAGTATGATTTCGTATTTCACTGGAAATACTTTATTTTTTGCCTTATTATATTTTTGTTCTATTATAATTATAACAATCATTACAACCAGGTCAGTAAGATACCCTGAAAGTGGAGCAGGAGCGTTGCCAAAACGGTAGTTTCCTATCAAATAGACGCATAACGAATCCGCCCCCACGACGATTCCATATTTCAAGCTAATGAGGACCAGTTTTTGAGATATCTTACCTTCAAACAACGTAGTTAAAAGTATAAGTCCAGCCAGATTTGTAATCACATTAATGACAGGCGAATGGAATTGAAGATACAGCCCAAAATTCACCACAAAATATATCATGCACAGCCCGATCTGATACCAAATGCTTTTCCTTTTTTTCTCCAAAAAAATATCCAAAAACTTTATGGATAATGGAATAGCTATAAATCCTGCAATCGCTTCTACTACTATATCAATCATTATCCGCTTCTCTCCTCCTGGATAGAATCTTTCTCCTCACCTCAACCCGATTTACCTTGCTCACTGTCAAATGTTCTCCATTCACCATCTTTATCTCCTCATAGGCATACTCCGCAACAAAATCAAAATTAATCAGATACGATTTATGTATCCGCAGAAACACATTCTCAGGCACTTGCTTAGCGATAAGATTCAGCTTCCCATAAAAGCTTTTTATGCCGCTGACTGTCACAATAATGATTTTCCTTCCCTCGCTTCTAAAATACAGAATATTCTTATATGGAATCCTGTAAGTTATCTTTTCATTCTGATAAGAAAAACTGTCATTTTGTCTCCCCATAACTTTCAAAACTCTCTCCAGTACCTGTCGGATTTCTGTCTCTCTAACCGGCTTTACCAGAAAATCAAACGGACGATTCCTAAACAGCGAGAGCGCATACTGTGTATGCGAAGAAATATAGATAATCATAATCTTCTCATTCTCTAACTTCTCACGGATGGCTGCTCCTATCTCCACACCGCTTCTGTCTGGAAGCTGAATATCCAGGAAAAGAACATCAATATCCTCATTTTCTTTCATATAACGCCCCAGCTCTTCTCCGGAAAACAAAATGTCTGTCTCACATTTGATCTTATTCTCTTCCATAAAGCGATTAATTATATTCTCCAGGCTGGTACATATACTCTTCTCATCATCACATATTACAATTCTCATTCCGCTTCTTTCCTCCCGCCATTATACCAGAAAAACCCCGGAAACCTTACGGTTCCGGGGTAAATCTTACGCTTGGACACTATAATCTATATTCGATTATTTATAATTACTCGATGATGGATGCAACACGACCTGAACCTACAGTTCTACCACCCTCGCGGATAGCGAATGTAAGACCCTGCTCCATAGCGATCGGGTGGATCAGCTCGATGGTCATCTCTACGTTATCACCAGGCATGCACATCTCTGTACCAGCCGGCAGCTCGATAACGCCTGTTACGTCTGTTGTTCTGAAGTAGAACTGCGGACGATAGTTGTTGAAGAACGGAGTATGACGTCCACCCTCGTCTTTTGTCAGAACGTAAACCTGAGCGGTGAACTTTCTGTGGCATGTTACGCTGCCCGGTTTTGCAAGAACCTGTCCTCTTTCGATCTCGTTTCTCTGAACACCACGAAGCAGAGCACCGATGTTATCACCAGCCTGAGCCTCATCCAGTAACTTACGGAACATCTCAACACCAGTAACAACGACTTTACGTGTCTCCTCTTTGATACCAACGATCTCAACCTCGTCAGATACATGAAGAACACCACGCTCTACTCTACCAGTAGCAACAGTACCACGACCTGTGATAGAGAATACGTCCTCTACCGGCATCAGGAACGGCTTATCTGTGTCACGCTGCGGATCCGGGATATACTCGTCTACTGCGTTCATAAGCTCAAGGATCTTGTCGCCCCACTCGCTGCTCGGATCTTCCAGAGCTTTCAGAGCAGAACCCTGGATGATCGGAGTGTCATCTCCCGGGAACTCGTACTCGTTTAACAGCTCACGGATCTCCATGTCAACCAGCTCTAACAGCTCCTCATCGTCTACCATGTCGCACTTGTTCATGAATACAACGATGTACGGAACGCCTACCTGACGGGATAACAGGATGTGCTCTTTTGTCTGAGCCATAACACCGTCTGTAGCAGCTACTACCAGGATAGCACCATCCATCTGAGCAGCACCAGTGATCATGTTCTTAACGTAGTCGGCATGTCCTGGGCAGTCAACGTGTGCATAGTGACGCTTCTCTGTCTCGTACTCAACGTGTGCTGTGGAGATTGTGATACCACGCTCTCTCTCTTCCGGAGCTTTATCGATATTCTCGAATGCAACAGCCTCACCTGTACCAAGTCTCTCATGCAGAGTCTTTGTGATAGCTGCTGTCAGAGTTGTTTTACCATGGTCAACGTGTCCAATGGTACCAATGTTACAATGCGGTTTGGTTCTTTCAAATTTAGCTTTAGCCATTTTAAAATGTCCTCCTTATAAATCTGCGCCCCATTGGGCTTTTTGTTCTAACCTGCTAACTTTGATTATATTGCAAGTCAGTCATATTTGCAAGGAATTTTTCTTTGCTTCATATAAAAATTCTCTGCGGAATGGCTGGAAAAACAGCCATTCTCACAGAAGAATATTATTTATTTACCTTTTGCAGAGAGAACCTTCTCCTGAACAGACTTCGGAACCGGCTCATATCTGTCAAAGAACATGGAGTAGTTACCACGACCCTGTGTTCTGGAACGCAGGTCTGTTGCGTATCCGAACATCTCAGCCAGCGGAACATATCCGCGGATCATCTTTCCTCCGCCGATATCATCCATACCTTCGATACGTCCACGACGGGAGTTGATATCACCGATAACATCACCCATGTAATCTTCCGGAGTAGTAACCTCTATTCTCATGATCGGCTCAAGTAATACCGGAGCTGCTTTTGCCATAGCATCCTTGAATGCAAGAGATCCTGCAATGTGGAATGCCATCTCGGAAGAGTCGACCTCATGGTAAGAACCGTCGTATACGTTCGCGTGAACGCCTACTACCGGGAATCCGCCCAGAAGACCAGCTTTCATAGCTTCCTCAATACCTTCGCCTACAGCCGGGATGTACTCCTTCGGAATAGCACCACCGACAACAGTGGACTCAAACTTGTAAGTTTCCTCAGCGTTTGCATCCATCGGCTCAAATTTAACTTTACAGTGACCGTACTGTCCACGACCACCGGACTGCTTCGCATACTTGCTGTCAACGTCAACCGCTTTGGTGATCGTCTCTTTGTAAGCAACCTGCGGAGCACCAACGTTAGCCTCTACTTTGAACTCACGAAGCAGACGGTCAACGATGATCTCAAGATGCAGCTCACCCATACCAGCGATGATGGTCTGACCTGTCTCCTGATTGGTGTGTGCACGGAAGGTCGGGTCCTCCTCAGCCAGTTTTGCTAAAGATTCGCCAAGCTTGCCCTGTCCAGCCTTTGTCTTCGGCTCGATAGCGAGCTCGATAACCGGCTCCGGGAACTCCATGGACTCCAGGATTACCGGATGCTGCTCATCACAGATGGTATCACCTGTTGTACTGAACTTGAATCCGATCGCTGCTGCGATATCACCGGAGTAAACCTTGTCAAGCTCCTGTCTCTTGTTGGCATGCATCTGAAGGATACGTCCAACACGCTCTTTCTTACCTTTTGTAGCATTCAGTACGTAAGAACCGGAGTTCATCATACCGGAATATACTCTGAAGTATGCCAGCTTACCAACGAATGGGTCTGTCATAATCTTAAATACTAATGCGGAGAACGGCTCATCATCGGAAGAATGTCTTACGATCTCATTGCCGTCCATATCTGTTCCGTCGATCGGAGGAATGTCGGTCGGAGCCGGCATGTACTCGATGATCGCGTCCAGAAGTTTCTGAACACCTTTGTTTCTGTAAGCAGAACCGCAGCATACCGGAATTGCCTGGCACTCGCAGGTTCCTTTTCTTAATGCTGCTTTCATAGCTTCAACAGACGGCTCCTCGCCTTCAAGGTATTCCATCATTAAATCATCATCTAACTCACAGATCTTCTCAACCAGCTCTGTATGATACAGCTCTGCATCGTCCTGCATATCTTCCGGAATATCTGTGATAGTGATATCATCGCCCTTATCATCGTTGTAGATGTATGCTTTCATCTCAAACAGGTCGATGATACCTTTGAACTCATCCTCTTTACCAATCGGTAACTGAAGACAGATTGCGTTCTTTCCAAGTCTTGTCTTGATCTGGTCAACTGCGCCGTAGAAATTCGCACCCAGGATATCCATCTTGTTGATGAATGCCATACGCGGAACGTTGTAGGTGTCAGCCTGACGCCATACGTTCTCGGACTGCGGCTCAACACCGCCCTTAGCACAAAATACACCTACCGCGCCGTCCAGTACACGCAGAGAACGCTCAACCTCAACAGTGAAGTCTACGTGTCCAGGAGTATCGATGATATTGATACGATGCTCCAGTGCGCCCTGTTTCGGCTTGCAGTTTTCCTCCAGAGTCCAGTGACAAGTAGTAGCCGCGGAAGTAATTGTGATACCTCTCTCCTGCTCCTGCTCCATCCAGTCCATGGTAGCAGTTCCTTCGTGAGTATCACCAATTTTGTAGTTAACACCGGTATAGTACAGGATACGCTCGGTAAGAGTAGTCTTACCAGCATCGATATGCGCCATAATACCAATGTTTCTGGTTCTCTCTAACGGATATTCTCTTCCAGCCAATGGATTTTCCTCCTTTAATATTAGAAGCGATAATGAGCAAATGCCTTATTAGCTTCTGCCATCTTGTGCATGTCTTCTTTCTTCTTAACAGATGCGCCTGTGTTGTTCATAGCATCTAATAACTCATTCGCAAGTCTGTCTACCATTGTCTTTTCTCCTCTTTTACGGGAGTAAGTGGTAATCCAGCGAAGTGCCAGAGCCTGGCGTCTCTCCGGTCTTACCTCGATCGGTACCTGATAGGTAGCACCACCGATACGTCTTGCTTTTACTTCTAATACCGGCATGATATTATTCATTGCTTCTTCAAATACTTCAATAGCTGGCTTTCCAGCTTTCTCTTCTACTTTAGCAAATGCGCCGTATACAATTTTCTGAGCAACACCCTTCTTACCGTCTAACATAATGTTATTGATAAGTTTGGTAACCACTTTGTTATTGTATAACGGATCTGCTAAAACATCTCTTTTCTGAGTATGTCCTTTACGTGGCACGTTACTTCCCTCCTTAACCATTTTTTCGCAAATGCGCCTCTTGGTATATCGAAGCGTATCTGCTTCGATTAGTTCATCGGTACTCACAAAATACCGGCTGCAGTCTGTATCCGGTAAAACTATGTGTTCGCACTGGTAAATTCTCTATATGCCCGCAACCGTCAGGGCTATGGAATGACCGTACAAATATAGCCTGTGATCCTTTATTTTCTTCCCCTGCCTGCTCAGTATTCCCGCTCAGGCAGCTTTTAAAAGCTTAAATGCTTTATTTTTTAGGTCTCTTAGCTCCGTATTTGGAACGAGCCTGCTTTCTGTTAGCAACACCAGCGGTATCCAGTGTACCTCTGATGATGTGATATCTTGTACCTGGTAAGTCCTTAACACGACCTCCACGGATCAGCACAACGCTGTGCTCCTGTAAGTTGTGTCCCTCTCCCGGAATGTAGCTTGTTACCTCGATACCATTGGAAAGACGAACTCTGGCAATCTTTCTAAGAGCTGAGTTAGGCTTTTTCGGGGTAGCTGTCTTAACGGCTGTGCAGACACCTCTCTTCTGGGGTGAAGACATATCTGTAGTCTTCTTCTGCAGAGAGTTGAAGCTCTTCTGAAGAGCCGGTGCTGTAGATTTCTTTACAGATGTCTGACGTCCTTTTCTTACTAACTGGTTAAATGTTGGCATTCCAATTCACCTCCTGATTTCTTCTCCGCGTTGCGCGGGGTCCGGCTGCTATTATTCTCTCATAAGCATGCACATTAGACTGCATCCTCTGTGCACGCTTACCTATTATATCTTTGGGAAAAATAAAAGTCAAGGAATTTCTTGAAAAAATCCGGGTTTTTTAAACGTTTTGGACACTTTCCCGGGATGTGTCCTCTATGCCGGGTATTTTCTGTCTAAAAATCCAAAACACAAAGCTTTTATCCTGCTTCTCAGGCTTCATCATCCGGCGGCGGAGCATCGTCTCCGTTGTCATCTCCCGGATCAGGTGTCTGTGTGGGCTCCGGTTCATCCGTCGGTTCAGGATCCGGCTCATCCGTTGGCTCAGGATCCGGCTCGTCGGTTGGATCCGGCGTTCTCGTCGGTGTCGCCGTAGGCCGTTTTGTCGGTTCCGCTGTCGGTGTCGTTTTTTTGTCGTCATCGTCATTCTTCTGATCGTCATCTGTGCTGTTCTGTGAAGAAGAACTGCTGCTGTCTATCCCATGGCTTTTAAGGACATCTTCCTTTGTATTGACAGATTCTCCTGTCGCAGCATCTACATAAACCAGATACGGCAGATCCTCTTCCTCAAGCAGATAGACTTTTGCCTCCTCAATATCAGACGGACTGACCTCTTCCAGGATCTCCACTTTATCTTCAGAGCAGTTCATCTTTATATCATAGGAGGATCCCTCCTCCAGTTCTTCTATATATATCTTGGCAGTATCGCCGTCTTCAATTACAACGCCGCTGCTCATCAGATTTTCTCCCCAGTCTTTTTCGGAACTTTCTCTGACGTACAGCTCCTCAATGTCCACTCCCATTTTATTTTCCAGGATAAGAGTTACAGAGTTCTCTGTCTGTTCTCCTACTTCCTTGTATATTACAGTAATAGGCTGCGGCTTTAACACTTCCTCTGTCACAGCCGCAGTAGGCGTCGGACTTTCACTTGGCGTCGGTACAGCATCTGTATTATTATTATTTTTCTTGCCGCAGCCGCCCAATATAACAGCAGCACACAGCAGTGCAAATATCGCTTTTCTCTTCATATTCATACCTCCGGGACGGCGTTTTTCCGCCGTATTCTTAAATCTTTACACGGTACAGCCTAAGCATACCATTCCTTTTTCAACCATGCAACCCCTACTTGTCCGAGTTTCTGCAGTTTTCATCTCTCTGAAAAACGATTGGCATCACCTTCTTTTTCTTCCTATATAATTATATTCTTCATATCATCCACATATGGTCTTCCCGTAAACGCGCAGAGAGAGGCATCCATATTGCCTCTCTCCTTTGTCTACACATCTTCTTCATCCAGCTCCATATTTTCAAAGAAATCGAAAATTCCCTCATTCACCTTTAAGTCAGCCTCATTTGTATATACCTTTAATTGCAAGCTGCTCGTTCCTGAATACGTCTTGGTGCTGCTGTAAAAATACCATGAACGGTATGCCTCCTCTGCACTGAAGGTCATATCTACCTTCACGTCAAAGCCGGCACTTCCTTCTCCGCTCACATTCAGATCCATCTGGCGGATCGCCAGTTTCGTCACTCCGCGATTGCTGCTCCCGGCGAAATTCTCGACGAACTCCTCATATGCATCCTCTGCGCGGCTGCTTCCAATAGCGTCACTCGGAAAATACTGGCGGATTGTCTCAAACTCCTCCTGGCCGATTGCCGCTTCATAAACTGCATCAACTGCATCTATCACGAAGTCAGAAATCTCTGCCCCTGTCGTCTCACTGAGTCTTAATTCCGGTAAAATCTGAAGAGGCTTTCCCTCCTCCGCCTTGTAGATCTCACGGTAGGAATCCTTTCCTTCCTGATCAAGCGCAATCGTGTGATATCCACAGAACAGATACGGTACGCGATAAATATCCACATTGTTGTCCGTTGCAACAAAGTATTCTGAGGATAACTCGATACCGTCGAGCGTCAGCTTTGCCTGTGCCGGAATCTGGATCTCTACGTTTTCCATATACAGCCCATCCGGTATAATCTCCCACTGGCGAAAGAAAATTCCGGCAGGTTTTCCGCGCACAGCCTCCACCTGCGTACTCATCATCTCGCTGCTTCCCTTTACCCGGTAGTCAATCTGATAAAACCGAGAAATCTCATCCTTCTGTGCAAGCTTCACAGAAAATCCTATAATCTCCTGGGGTGCCTCACTATCCATACTCTGATAAGAATGTGCGTTTACAAAGCTCTGGCGCGACAGAAATTCCGAATCAGGAAATGCACAGGCATCGTAAACCTGGTTCCAGTCTCCGTCGGCATATGCGCCATAATATTCTCTGACCGCAGTCTTGGGGCTGTATATGTGACTTCCGCACACTGCATACAAAATCCAGAGCGCCGCAAATACCACAGCATTGCCGATGACCACCCAGTAAAACCTCGGCAGTCTTCCGCGAATCGTAATCCTCTGTTTCTTATCCTCCTCGTCAATGATCAGCTCTCTGTCTTCCAGGTCCTCATAAAATTCCTCTTCCCTGTCGTCTGCGCGGTTTAATTTTTCCAGGAGTTTTTTCCATTTTTCTTTCATTCTATCTTACTCCTCCTCTTCATCCTCCGCATCCGGCACCACAAAAGAGTGGAGCGTCGTCTCGCTCTGCTGATAACTGCCATCCTCATCAATATAGTTCTCCATGGCAGCGTTAAAATTCTGTATGGTGGGCTTCACTGCATTCCCGCCTCCCCCGCTTCCCAGCAAAAGCAAGAAGAGCAATGCGGCGGCAGAAATCCCGTTGCACATAAGAAGGATACAGGTGATAAGAATCTTTCTTCCCCTGCTGCGCTCCTCCATTTCTTCTAAATTTCTATTTTCTTCCATCTTTACCTCCAAATATCAGAAAACGATGGTCTGACTCACAATATTTTTCTCTATCATACCAACATCCCTGATCTTTGTAAAGTGGTAAACGATTTCTGAAATTATGCAAACTGACTGTTATAAAGCTCAGCATATGCGCCATCCGCATGTAGCAGTTCCCGGTGACTTCCCTGTTCGATAATCGTTCCATTCTGCATGACTAAAATCAGGTCTGCATCCACAATTGTTGACAGCCGATGTGCAATCACGAAGCTTGTTCTGCCTTTCATCAGTGCCTTCATCGCTTTTCCTATCTCCATCTCTGTTCGGGTATCCACAGACGATGTCGCCTCATCCAGAATAAGGATTTCAGGATCACAGAGAAATACGCGCGCAATTGTAAGAAGCTGACGCTGTCCGATGGAAATATTCTCCGCATCGCTGCCAAGCATTGTGTCATAACCATGGGGAAGCGTGCGAATAAAGAAGTCTGCACGTGCTGCTTTTGCGGCCGCAATAATCTGCTCACGAGTGGCATCCGGTTTTCCGTAGGCAATATTTTCTGCAATTGTCCCCTCAAACAGCCATGCATCCTGCAGCACCATGCCGAAACAGCTGCGCAGCTGTGCACGCGCCATATCAGATGTATTTCTGCCGTCCAGCAATATGCTGCCGCCACTTACTTCATAAAAGCGCATCAGGAGGTTCACAAGTGTAGTCTTACCGGCACCGGTACTTCCCACGATCGCTATCTTCTGTCCCGGTTTAGCTGTAAAGGATACGTCGCTCATCAGTATCTTGTCCGGCACATATCCGAACTGCACATGTGAAAACGTGATGCTTCCCTCAATTTCATCGGGCAGAGACGAGCGCTGTACATCCGGCGTCATCTCTTCCTCATCCAGAAGGGTATACACTCTTTCCACAGATGCCAGCGCTGACTGCATCGCATTAATCATATAGGACAGTTCCGTGATGGGTTCACCTGCCTGATTTGCATACTGGAAAAATGCCTGAAATATACCCGGACTGATTTTGCCGCTGATCAGCATACTTCCTCCAAGAACAGCGATGGATACCAGACCGCAGCGATTAACCATACGAATACCGGGGTTTACAGCATTGATCAGAAAGTCCGTTTTTTCAGAGGCGCGTGCCAGCTCTTCTGCGGCATGCCAGATACGCTGAGAGCTTTGCTTTTCATAATTAAATGCCTGAATGACCGTTCTTCCGCTGTATGCCTCCTCTACCAGGCCGTTCAGTTTGCCTAACGCGTTCTGTCTTCTCGATGCGCATCGAAGCGTACGCCTTGATACCACCTGCGTCAGAAGAAGTGAAACACCTGCAAATCCAAGGAAAACCACTGTCAGTAAAACACTGAAGCGCAGCATCATGATAATAGAACCCGCAACAACTCCTACTGCCACAAACAGCCGGATCATTCCCGTCTGCAGTGCCTCGGACATCTTGTCCAGATCGTTTGTTATACAGCTCATAATGATTCCCGGCTGATGGCGGTCATAAAAGGAAAGCGGCAGCCGATGCAGTTTTTCGCTCACCTCACTGCGAAGCTGCAGACTCAGCCGCTCCGCAAAACTTGCCATCAGAAAATTCTGGAGTGTATAAAATCCGCTCGCGGCAGCATAGAGCAAAAGCAGGAATACTATCTGCTTTCCTCCATCTTCCCATGTAATCGCGAAGTTTTGTCCCGTTTCCCGAAGTTTCCGGATTCTGTTCCAGATAAGATCAACTGCGGAAGCGCTGTACAGCGGAGCCAATATGTTGAAAGTCGTATACGCTGCCACAGAAAAGATTACAATCACCAGCCGCACGCGCTGTTTTCCCATCGATCGAAGAAAACGCCGCAGAGTCTTTCCGGCTTCTTTTGCTGCAATAACATCTTCCTCAAGATAATCCTGTTCTTTCTCCATTCTGTCCGCCTCCTTTCGCCTGAGAATCTGCAATATCTCTGTAAACATCGCATGTCCGCATCAGATCCTCATGTTTTCCCATGCCCACAATTTTCCCGTCATCCAGCACCAGAATCTGATCAGCATGCAGTATCGTGCTGATTCTCTGTGCTATAATCAGAACTGCGCAGTCCTTCGTCTCCTCTGCAAGCGCCCGGCGCAGAGCGGCATCCGTTTTAAAATCCAGAGCGGAAAAACTGTCGTCAAATACAAAAAGATCCGCCTTTCTGGCAAGTGCGCGGGCAATCGAGATTCTCTGCCGCTGACCGCCGGAAAAGTTCGTACCGCCCTGTGCCACGTATGCGCGGATTCCGCCCGGCATTCGCCGCACAAAATCTGCCTGTGCAATATCAAGTGCATGATAAAGCTCTTCCACCGATGCATCCGGACTTCCATATCTGAGATTTTCCTCAATGGTTCCTGAAAACAGCCATGCCTTCTGAGGCACATATGCAATATGACTGCGGAGTTCCTGCTGCGAAATCCCGCGGATATCTCTGCCGAACAGCTTTATTTGTCCATCCGTTACGTCGTGATACCGCATCAGAAGTTTGGCTATTGTGGATTTTCCGCTTCCTGTTCCTCCTATCACAGCAGTGGTCTCTCCTCTTCTGCAGCGGAATGACACATCTGACAGCGTATTCTCATCCGCATCTGCAAAACAAAAAGAAACCTTGTCAAATTGTATGACCTCATCGCCGCCTTCATCCTCTGCAGCCCCTGCTGCGTCCGTAATTTCCGGTTCATGTGTCAGCACCTCTGAGATTCGCCGCACACAAGTCATAGCACGGGGAACCAGCAGAATCACCATCTGCGCCATCATGACATAGAACAGAACCCATATGGCATATTCCGTCACTGCTGTAATGTCGCCGATCTCCATCTCGCCTGTACCGACTCTGCTTCCTCCAAAATATAAAACCGCTACTATGCAGATATTGATGGATGCGGTTGCAATACAGTCCAGCCCCGCAAAAAGCCGGTTTGCACGGATTGCTGATTCCGCATAATCCTCAAAGGTATTTCTCATCCGCCCCGTCTCATGCCGTTCCTTATGAAATGCGCGGATAACCCGGACACCTGTAAGATTTTCCCGGAGAACTACATTCATTCTGTCCAGAAATCCCTGCAGTTTTTCAAATACGGGAGCGGCTCTGCGTATGATGACCATAGCTGCAAGCAGTACAAAAAGCGTCCCTCCCAGAAGCAGCCATCCCATATCCCTGTTAATACGGAACGCAAACAGAATTCCCATCACGCACATGACCGGCACGGGAAGTACCATCTGCACAATGTTTATCATCGACTGCTGAATAATATTGATGTCATTCAGCGTTCTGGTAATCATGGACGCTGTGCCGAACCTTTCAAAATCAGATGCCGAAAACAGCAGGGATTTATCATAAACCGCCGTACGCAGATCGCGCCCTATGTCCGCAGAAATCTTCGCGCACAGCCATCCCCCTACCAGCGTCAGGCTTCCGGAAAAAAGTGCAACTGCCAGCATGACCGCCCCCTGCCGTACAATCCGGCCCACACTGGATCCGCCGACTGCCAGGTTAATCATATTTGCCGTGATTGTAGGAATAAGCAGAGAACCTCCTACATCGGCAAAGACAATTAAAATCACAAGGGCAAACTGCCCCCGGTATGGTTTTAAAAATGGTAGCAATGTTCTCATAACCGCACTGTTTCTGTCCTACTCCTTTATAAGTCTTTGAATCTCATCTTTAAAATATGCGCCCTGCTTCTGCTCCAGCTGAACGAGGAGTTCCCGTTCTTCCTCCGTCAGACGCAGCAAAGAATGTTCCTCCGCATCTGTCAGCGGCGCGATAACTCTCTGACAGAATTCACTGCCTTCATCGGTCAGTCTCACTGCCTTGCTGTTTCGCGCCATCCCCAGCTTTTCCAGTTTAACATACCCTTTCTTCACCAGACCGGAAATTGCAAAATTGATGGTCTGCTTCGGATAGCACCACATGACAGCGAGTTCATTCTGTGTAACGATTTCGTCTGCATCATACAGCGTATAGAGAACGCAGAGTGCAGGGTCTGATAAACCGCAGTAGGCAGCATACACGTGATACTGTTCGTTCAGTTTCTTCGCATTCTGAATCAGCATAATGTTTTGTTCTTTTACTCTCGTATGCATCTTATCCCTCCATACATTTTTAAATCCAATATTGGATTTTTATAGTATAAGTCCGATATTGGATTTTGTCAACCTTAGATTTTCTTCAGAACTGCAAAAAAGCCCTGTGCAAATGGTTTTATTTCCATTTGCACAGGGCTTTGATTCTATAATTATATACGAAAGATTACTCTTCTGTCAGAGTGAGCTCTTCATCGTCGACATCAATCTCTGTCTCCTCAGGAAGTTCCTCCAGGATTTCCTCATCTGCGATATTCTCCACAGTTTCGGTCTCCTCTTTCTTCTCTTCCTCAGCTTCACCCTTCTTCTTCATTTCTTCTTCCATTGCAGCCATTACATCCGTATCCAGTTTTACATTGCTGTAGCACTTCATACCTGTACCTGCCGGAATCAGCTTACCGATAATTACGTTCTCCTTCAGACCGATCAGCGGGTCAACCTTGCCCTTGATTGCTGCCTCAGTCAGTACTTTTGTAGTCTCCTGGAAGGATGCTGCAGAAAGGAAGGAATTGGTGGCAAGGGATGCCTTTGTGATACCAAGCATTACCTGCTTGCCCTCTGCCGGCTCTTTGCCCTCTGCTTCCATCTTCTCATTTACTTCCTCGAAATCCAGAACATCTACGAGTGTACCCGGAAGGAAATCAGTGTCTCCGTTATTCTCAACACGGATTTTCTTAAGCATCTGGTGAACAATAACCTCGATATGCTTATCGTTAATATCAACACCCTGCAGACGGTATACACGCTGTACCTCACGGATCATGTAATCCTGTACTGCACGCAGACCTTTGATCTTCAGGATATCATGCGGGTTCACGCTACCTTCTGTCAGCTCATCTCCTGCCTCCAGATATGTGCCGTCCGTAATCTTGATTCTGGAACCGTAAGGAATCAGGTATGTCTTGGATACACCTTCCTCGTTGTCTGTCACGATGATCTCGCGCTTCTTCTTGGTATCCTTGATTGTAGCAACACCCTTAATTTCTGTGATGATTGCAAGTCCCTTCGGCTTTCTTGCCTCAAAAAGCTCCTCGACACGCGGAAGACCCTGTGTGATATCGCCGCCGGCAACACCTCCGGTATGGAAAGTACGCATGGTAAGCTGTGTACCAGGCTCACCGATAGACTGTGCTGCAATAATACCGATAGCCTCACCAACCTGTACGCTCTCGCCTGTTGCCATGTTAGCTCCATAACATTTCGCACAGATACCAATCTTGGACTTACATGTCAGAATCGTACGGATCTTGATCTTATCAAACGGCTTTCCGTTCTCGTCCACGCCCTCGCTCATAATACGCGCTGCGCGCTTCGGAGTAATCATATGGTTTGCTTTTACAATAACGTTTCCATCTTTGTCCTTGATGGTATAGCAGGAGAAACGGCCTGTGATACGCTCCTGAAGGCTCTCGATCTCCTCTTTTCCTTCCATGAATGCTTTGACCCACATTCCCGGAATTTCGTCTCTTCCCTCAGAACAATCTGTCTCGCGTACGATCAGATCCTGAGATACGTCTACAAGACGTCTGGTAAGGTAACCGGAGTCCGCTGTACGAAGCGCCGTATCGGACAGACCCTTGCGGGCTCCGTGTGCGGACATGAAGTATTCCAGTACGTCCAGACCCTCACGGAAGTTGGACTTGATCGGGAGCTCGATCGTGTGTCCCGTCGTATCCGCCATCAATCCACGCATACCGGCAAGCTGTTTGATCTGCTTATCGGAACCGCGGGCTCCGGAGTCTGCCATCATGAAGATGTTATTATATTTATCCAGACCGGTCAGCAGCGCTTTTGTCAGAGCATCGTCAGTCTGCTTCCAGGTCTCAACAACCTCTTTATATCTCTCTTCCTCAGTGATAAGACCGCGCTTAAAGTTCTTGGTGATTCTGTCAACAGTATCCTGTGCTTCCTGAATCATCTGCGGTTTCTGAGGCGGCACAGTCATATCAGAAATAGATACGGTCATAGCCGCTCTGGTAGAGTACTTATATCCTGTGGACTTGATATCATCCAGTACTTCTGCTGTTTTAGTAGCTCCCTGAGTATTGATAACTTTCTCCAGGATCTGCTTTAACTGCTTCTTGCCGACATGGAAATCCACCTCCAGCAGCAGTTCATTGCCCGGAACAGAACGATCTACAAAGCCCAGATCCTGCGGCAGAATCTCATTAAACAGGTATCGTCCCAGAGTAGAGCTTACATTTCCGGTAATCTCACTTCCATCCGGCATGGTCTTTGTGCAGCGCACGATTATTTTGGTCTGCAGCTTGATATAACCGTTCTCATATGCCAGAATGGCCTCGTTTACGCTCTTGAAGAAGCTTCCTTCGCCCTTCTCTCCCGGTCTTTCCTGAGTCAGATAGTAGATACCCAGGACCATATCCTGTGACGGAACCGCCACCGGACCGCCGTCAGACGGCTTTAACAGGTTGTTCGGAGAAAGCAGCAGGAAACGGCACTCTGCCTGCGCTTCTACAGACAGCGGCAGATGGACAGCCATCTGGTCTCCGTCGAAGTCGGCGTTGAACGCGGTACAAACGAGCGGATGCAGTTTGATAGCTTTACCCTCTACGAGGATCGGCTCCAATGCCTGGATACCAAGTCTGTGCAGTGTAGGAGCACGGTTAAGCATAACCGGATGCTCTTTAATTACATCCTCAAGTACGTCCCAGACCTCAGTCTGCAGCTTTTCTACCATCTTTTTGGCATTCTTGATGTTGTGAGCGGTTCCGTTGGATACCAGCTCTTTCATAACGAATGGCTTGAAGAGCTCAATCGCCATCTCCTTCGGAAGACCGCACTGATAAATCTTCAGTTCCGGTCCAACGACGATAACGGAACGTCCGGAGTAGTCAACACGCTTACCTAAGAGGTTCTGACGGAAACGTCCGGATTTACCTTTTAACATATCAGACAGAGACTTAAGTGCTCTGTTGCCCGGTCCTGTAACCGGTCTGCCGCGGCGGCCGTTGTCAATCAGGGCATCCACAGCCTCCTGAAGCATACGTTTCTCGTTGCGCACAATGATATCCGGTGCGCCCAGCTCCAGCAGTCTTCTCAGACGATTGTTTCTGTTGATGATTCTTCTGTACAGATCGTTAAGGTCAGACGTAGCAAAACGTCCTCCGTCGAGCTGTACCATCGGACGCAGATCCGGCGGAATTACCGGAATCACGTCCATGATCATCCACTCCGGACGGTTGCCGGATTCACGGAATGCTTCCACAACCTCCAGACGTTTGATGATTCTGGCCCGCTTCTGACCGGTGGAATCCTTGAGCCCTGCTTTGAGCTCTTTGGCTTCCTTCTCCAGGTCAATTGCCTGCAGAAGCTCTTTAATGGCCTCTGCACCCATGCCCACGCGGAAATCGTGTGCCGGGTTATTTTCCATAGCCTCCTGGAACTCCCTCTCGGTCAGCACCTGCTTGTACTGTAAGTTAGAGGTTCCCGCATCCAGAACGATATAGTTTGCAAAATATAACACTTTCTCCAGAGTTCTCGGAGACAGATCGAGAATCAGTCCCATACGGGACGGAATTCCCTTGAAATACCAGATATGGGATACCGGAGCAGCAAGCTCGATGTGTCCCATGCGCTCTCTTCTGACGCTGGACTTGGTGACTTCTACGCCGCATCGGTCGCAGACAACACCTTTATAGCGGATTTTCTTATATTTACCGCAATGACATTCCCAGTCTTTGCTGGGTCCGAAGATACGCTCGCAGAACAGGCCGTCTTTCTCAGGCTTAAGTGTTCTGTAGTTGATGGTCTCGGGTTTTTTAACCTCACCGCGGGACCACTCACGGATCTTCTCCGGAGATGCCAGACCAATTTTGATCGCATCAAAAGTCATTGGCTGATATACTTCTTTATTAGTTGTTTCCGGCATTTGATTACCCCTTTCTTTACTTACGCCCGGCAACACGGGCTTGTACAAGGATTACTCTTCCTCAAGAATTTCTTCTGCCAAAGCCGAGAAATCGTCAGGCTCTGCTTCTTCCTCTACGTCCACAAGCTCTTCTCCCTCAAACTCCTGTTTGGAGAAGCCGTAATCACCGTAGGACTCTTCATCGCGGTTATAATTTCTGTCACCTTCGATGATAGCATGCAGATCTGTCTCGCCGTAATCAATAGTCTCCATAATTTCAACTTCTGTCTGATCCTCACGCAGAACCTTGACATCCAGTCCAAGGGACTGCAGCTCCTTTAAGAGTACCTTAAAGGACTCCGGAATACCAGACTCAGGGATGTTGTCTCCCTTGATAATTGCCTCGTAGGTCTTCACACGTCCGATAACGTCGTCAGACTTCACGGTCATGATCTCCTGCAGAGTGTAGGATGCGCCGTAAGCCTCGAGTGCCCAAACCTCCATCTCTCCGAAACGCTGTCCGCCGAACTGAGCTTTACCGCCCAGAGGCTGCTGTGTTACAAGAGAGTAAGGTCCGGTAGAACGCGCATGAATCTTATCGTCTACCAGGTGATGCAGCTTCAGATAATGCATGTGACCGATGGTTACCGGGCTGTCGAAAAACTCTCCGGTACGTCCGTCACGCAGTCTTACCTTACCGTCTCTGGAAATCGGAACGCCTTTCCACAGTTCTCTGTGATCTTTGTTCTTCTCCAGATAGTCAAATACGCGTGCATCCAGAATATCTTCATATTTTGCTGCGAAATCTTCCCAGCTTAAATTTACATAATCATTTGCCAGCTCCAGGGTATCCTGAATATCATTCTCGTTTGCTCCGTCGAATACCGGAGTAGCGATATTAAATCCAAGTGCTTTTGCCGCAAGACTTAAGTGAATCTCCAGGACCTGACCGATATTCATACGTGACGGCACGCCCAGAGGATTCAGTACGATATCCAGCGGACGTCCGTTCGGCAGGAACGGCATATCCTCTACCGGAAGTACACGGGAAACAACACCCTTGTTTCCGTGACGGCCGGCCATCTTATCGCCCACGGAAATCTTTCTCTTCTGTGCGATATAGATTCTTACCGCCTGGTTTACACCCGGAGACAGCTCATCGCCGTTCTCTCTGGTAAATACTTTCGCATCTACTACGATACCATATTCACCATGCGGTACTTTCAGAGATGTATCACGCACCTCTCTGGCCTTCTCGCCAAAGATTGCACGCAGCAGTCTCTCCTCTGCGGTCAGCTCTGTCTCTCCCTTCGGAGTTACCTTGCCGACCAGAATATCCCCGGCACGTACCTCAGCGCCGATGCGGATAATTCCGCGCTCGTCCAGATCCTTTAATGCATCGTCACCTACACCCGGAACATCCTTTGTGATCTCTTCCGGTCCAAGCTTTGTATCTCTGGACTCTACCTCATACTCCTCAATATGAACAGAGGTATAAACATCATCCATAACCAGGCGCTCGCTTAACAGAACAGCATCCTCGTAGTTGTATCCCTCCCAGGTCATGAATCCGATCAGCGGGTTCTTTCCGAGAGCCAGCTCACCATTATAGGTGGAAGGACCATCTGCAATTACCTGTCCGGCCTCTACATGCTCTCCCTTGAACACGATCGGTCTCTGATTGTAGCAGTTGCTCTGGTTACTTCTCATAAATTTTGTCAGATGATATACATCTTTTGTGCCGTCATCATTCGTCATCGCGATCTCTTTTGAAGTAGACCGTGTGATCGTACCTGATTTCTTAGCAACAACGCAGACACCGGAGTCCACGGCTGCTTTTACTTCCATACCTGTACCAACGACAGGAGCCTCTGTTGTCAGAAGCGGCACTGCCTGACGCTGCATGTTGGATCCCATCAGCGCACGGTTCGCGTCGTCGTTCTGAAGGAACGGAATCAGCGCGGTAGCGACAGAGAATACCATCTTCGGGGATACGTCCATATAGTCAAACATATGGCGCTCGTATTCCTGTGTCTCCTCACGGTAACGACCGGATACATTCTTGTGAATGAAATGTCCCTCTTCATCCAGCGGCTCGTTCGCCTGTGCTACATGGTAATTATCCTCTTCATCCGCTGTCATGTATACTACCTCATCTGTGACACGCGGGTTCTTCGGATCTGAATGGTCGATCTTACGGTACGGAGCCTCTACAAAACCGTACTGATTAATTCTTGCATACGATGCGAGGGAGTTGATCAGTCCGATGTTAGGACCCTCAGGGGTCTCAATCGGGCACATTCTTCCGTAGTGGGAATAATGTACGTCTCGTACCTCAAATCCGGCTCTGTCTCGGGACAGACCGCCCGGACCCAGGGCGGAAAGACGTCTCTTATGTGTCAGCTCGCCCAGCGGGTTATTCTGATCCATAAACTGGGACAGCTGGGAAGAACCGAAGAACTCCTTCACAGCAGCCGTCACCGGCTTAATGTTGATTAAGGACTGCGGTGAGATACCGTCAATGTCCTGTGTGGTCATGCGCTCACGCACAACTCTCTCCAGTCTGGATAAACCAATGCGGTACTGGTTCTGCAGAAGTTCTCCGACTGCACGGATACGACGATTGCCCAGATGGTCAATATCATCATCATTGCCCAGTCCGTATTCCAGATGAATGTTATAGTTAATAGAAGCTAAAATATCTTCCTTTGTAATGTGCTTCGGAATCAGCTCGTGGATATCGCGTTTCACTGCGGCCTTGATGTCTTCGATATCCTGATTCTCCTCAAGGATTTTTGCCAGAGCCGGATAGTAAACCTCTTCGGTCACGCCCAGCGCTTTCTTCTCTTCCTCATCTATGTCAATAAAGCTTGCCAGATCTACCATGAGGTTAGACAGCACCTTTACGTTGCGTTCCTCTGTCTGGATCCAGACAAACGGTACGGCAGCGTACTGGATCTGCTGCGCCATTTCCTTGGTAAGCTTTGTGCCTGCTTCTGCCAGAATCTCCCCGGTCGTTGTATCAATGACGTCTTCCGCCAGAACCTGGCCTGCAATTCGATTCTTTAATGCCAGTTTCTTATTGAATTTATAGCGTCCAACCTTTGCCAGATCGTATCTTCTCGGATCGAAGAACATACTCATGATCAGGCTTTCTGCGCTTTCCACCGCAAGCGGTTCGCCCGGGCGGATCTTCTTATATAATTCCAGAAGACCTTCCTGATAGCTCTCTGCAGTATCCTTTGTGAAGCTTGCCAGAATCTTCGGCTCCTCACCGAACAGATCTATAATCTCCGGATTTGTTCCGTAGCCAAGCGCACGGATCAGAACCGTAATCGGAACCTTACGGGTACGGTCCACGCGCACATAGAACACATCATTTGAGTCAGTCTCGTACTCCAGCCAGGCACCTCTGTTAGGGATGACCGTGGCGGAATATAACTTCTTACCTACTTTATCATGCGCAATCGCATAATAAATACCAGGAGAACGTACCAACTGGCTTACAATAACACGCTCTGCACCATTGATAACAAAAGTTCCGGTAGCCGTCATCAGCGGAAGATCACCCATGAAGATTTCTGTTTCCTTAATCTCATCGGTCTCCCTGTTATATAATCTGACCTTTACTTTCAGCGGCGCTGCATATGTGGCATCCCTTTCCTTACACTGTTCGATTGTATATTTCTTCTCATCCTCACATAATGTAAAGTCAACGAATTCCAAACTCAGCTTTCCGCTGTAATCTGTGATTGGAGAGATATCATCAAAGACCTCTTTCATTCCTTCTTTCAGGAACCAGTCATATGAATCCTTCTGAACTTCAATCAAGTTGGGCATTTCCAAAACTTCTTTTTGTCTCTGGTAACTCATCCGCATACTTTTGCCGCTGACAACCGGACGTATTCTGTTTTTTTCCATTGACGTTTCACCCCTTGTATTATGATTTTTTCTTGTCGGAATCTCTGAAAACATCGGTGTTTTCAGGCTGCTTGACTGCCTTTTGATATTAGCTTTTAGGCATATATTTCCATAATAGTGCATCTTCCACTATACCACAGCTTGTCAAGGGTGTCAACAATGATTATCCCTGTTTTTACAGAAATTTTACTGTTTTTATCACCGTCAAAAGAGGTATGTATTATAATAGAAGGAAAATCTTTCTGACATCACCAAATTATTAAAGGATTATATCAACATCCGAGATAATTATATGAATATTTATGACATTTCAAAAAAATCCGGATACAGCCGAAACTTCCAGCGTATCCGGAATCATATAATACGATATACCGAGCTACTTCATTGCTCCATTTGTCTCCCCAGAAATCCTGCTGCCACTGCCGCAAGCCGCAGTTCTCCGTCTGCAAGGGAGAGATTTTCTTTCCGCCTGATCAGAATCACAGCTCCGATCGCATCGCCCGCACTTAAAATAGGCTGGACGATCTGGGAGAAGCCCTTCTTTTCTTCTTCCGCAGTCACAGGAATATAGCTTCGTTCCTGAGCGGAAGCACAGATAACCGTCCGTTCCCGGATGGCTTCCTCAAGCTGAACACTGATCGTCTTCCCGAGGTAATCTCTCTGATCCGGACCGCTGGCTGCAATAATGGCGTCATGGTCCGAGACGCACACCAGATGTCCCGTTACCTGCGCCATGACCTGAGCAAAATCCTTTGCAAAATTTCCGAGTTCCCCAATGGGAGAATACTTTTTCAGTATAATTTCCCCTTCTCTTCCCGTAAAAATCTCCATCGGCTCTCCATCCCGAAGCCGCAGTGTCCTGCGAATCTCTTTGGGCACCACAACCCTGCCCAGGTCATCTATTCTCCTTACAATTCCCGTAGCTTTCATATATTGGTTCCTCCATCTTTACATTCACGCATTTATCTGTGTTGTTGGCGATAAATGTAGTATTTGTAAAAAGGAGGAAATTATGCATTTAACATGATCTATTCCAGAATTACAGAAAATCTGATGTCTTTTATATTTCGCTTCTTATACAGTCTGATCCTTGGCTTCCCGCACTGTCAGATCTCCATATTCTGCGCGGGCCGCTTTTCTAAGATCTTCCGGCGCCAGTTTCAGCGTTGTTCCGATTCTTCCGCCGCTTACATAGATCTCTTCAAATTTCTGCGCACTCGAGTCAATTACAGTACGAAACTGCTTTTTCATTCCAATCGGGCTGCAGCCGCCGCGGACATAACCTGTGATGGATGTGATATCCTTGACATGAATCATTTCCACAGACTTCTCACCCACAAGTTTTGCAGCGTTCTTTAAATGCACTTCCTCTGCAATCGGAATGACAAATACATA
This sequence comes from uncultured Lachnospiraceae bacterium, assembly GCA_944375815.1. Taxonomy (GTDB): domain Bacteria; phylum Bacillota; class Clostridia; order Lachnospirales; family Lachnospiraceae; genus Egerieimonas_A. The sequence continues at coordinate 52,794 of CALWBA010000107.1, forward strand.
GTACTGACCGCTTTTTCCCTGCGCCACCAGCGTTTTAAACGACTGCTCCACAGGAGCACCCGTCTTTTCAGCAGTATGCAGCCCGTCAATAAACTCATCACACTCGTACTGTATTGTTTCATATTTTATTTTATTCCTGTCCAAGATCCTCATGGCATTTGTCTTAACTTCCTTTGCCATTGTTCTTACCTCCTACTCCTGTACCTTTTCTGCAGCCGCCCGGAATAACCGCTCCAGTTCCTCACGTTCTCCTTTTATTACACCCTGCACCATCTGTTCCGAGCCTCCGCCCTGAATGGAAAAATTCTCCTTCAGAGCATTAAGCAAAATACGGGCCCGGTTCTGAGCACTCTTTATCACATAAGAGTCATTCTCTCCCGTTACCATCACATTCTTTGCACGCTCTCCCAGAGCATTTGCAATCTCTCTCAGATCCCGTGCAGGAACTGACGGCTCATCCAGAAAGCAGACTTTTGTCCCTTCCGGAATTGCCTGCGCCTGCAGACGTGCGATTCGTCTTCTGAGTTCCGCCATCTCATACCGCAGTCTGCCATTTTCATCAAGAACTCTCTCTACGGCAGCCGGTGTCTCTTCCGGCTTCGCCGAAAGCAGACGTGCTGCAGCGGTAATATACTCATGTTTTCTTCCGTAATCCTCAATCGCTCTTTTTCCGCTGACCATCGAAATGCGCACGCCCGATTTATAATTCTGCACGCTGAGAATCTTTACCATTCGTATCTCACCCGTATTTTTCACATGCGTTCCGCAGCAGGCGCATATATCACATCCATCAATCGAAAGAATGCGCACTCTGCCCGACAGTTCCTTCTTGCTGCGATATGTAAGGTCTTCCAGCTCCTTCGGCGACGGATACGAAGCAACAATCGGAATCTGTCTGCCTATTGCCTCATTTGCGCGATGTTCAATTTCCATGGCCTGTTCCCATGTAAGCGGTGTGTTGAAATCCATGGTTATCACATCACTTCCCATATGAAAGCCCACATTGCTGCAGCCGAATGTACTGCAGATAATGCCGGATACAACATGCTCTCCACTGTGGTTCTGCATAAAGTCATATCTGCGCACCCAGTCAATCTCTCCATCCACAACAGCTCCTTTCGGAAGCGGCTCAGATACTGTATGCCAGATTACTCCCTCTTTCTCGTGAACGTCCAGGACCTTCACACCTCCCAGCACTCCCTGATCCGCAGGCTGTCCTCCTCCCTCCGGATAAAATGCCGTCTCTCTCAGAGCAATCTTGAAAATACCCTTCTCACTGATACTGTCTTCTATCACGGACGAAAATGTTGTCCGGTATGCATCCTGTTCATATAATTTCACTGTTTCCATCTATTCAACTTCCTTTCTTTTCTGCCTTTTACTCAGCACAGCGCTTCGCAAGAGACTCCCTATCCACAATTTCCACCGCTCCGCGCGAAAGCTTCACCAATCCCTCGCGCTCAAAATACTTGAGCATCCGCGACACAACTTCTCTCGCACTTCCCAGATGATTCGCAATCTCCTCATGTGTAATTGCAACCTTATCCGTCTCCTCCAGTTCCGTCTGTTCCAGAAGAAACGCTGCAAGCCTGCGGTCAAAGCTCTTAAACACAATCTGTTCCAATACCCACATCACATCTGACATCCTTGAAACGACCAGATCATTCATATAATTTGCCGCTGCAATCTCCTCCCGCGTCACCTTCTGATATGCACGCGAGCGGATCAGAAGCCCTTCCATATCTGTCTCTGCAGCAATGTACACATCAAAGTCTATATCATTCATAATACAGGATGCCGAAAAAATACAGATATCATAATCCAGCAGCCGAAAAAGTGTTATTTCCTTCCCCTCTGTGTCTACAATATATGCTCTCAACCGCCCCTTTTTAATCAGCAAAACCCCCGTGCACTGCTCTCTTGAGCTCTGGATTACATCTCCTTTGCGATACGACACCTCCCGCGAGTGCATCGCAAGGTTCTCCTGGCTGTCCTTCGAAATTTTCCCCCAGAACGGAAGCAGTTTTGCCAGCATTTTCTTTTTTTCTTCCATTTCTTCCATAATAATCCTCCCGCGCAAAAGATAAAAAGCCTATAGAATCTCTTCTACAGGCTTTTCACTGTGCGTAATACCAATCGATTAAAAATTAAGCACCGTCCCCACAGCTCCATGGTCTGCAAAAACAGTGCTTCTAGTGCGCCTTCAGGGACTCGAACCCTGGACAAATAGATTAAGAGTCTACTGCTCTACCAACTGAGCTAAAGGCGCTTACCACTTTTTTCTTTGTTTTTTTGTCTTTCCTTAAGACAAGAGTTATTATATGCGATAACTCGAAAAAAGTCAACACCTATTTTCAAATTTTTTTAAAAGTTTTTTTTGTATGATTTTTCGCTTTATTTCTGTTTTTTCCCCTGGAGTTTCTTGTCTTTTAAAATGTGCTCTAATTCTCTGACTGATTTCTGCAGCCTGTTCACCCTGCTGCCCGCGCTGCCATTCTCGTAGCTCCACTGTACAAGTCTGTTCTCAAGCTTCGACTTCTTGTTCACGGCCGCTTCCTCCCGGCAATATATGTTATTTCTATCATGCTCTTATCTTATGCGCGGGCGCTTCCGGGTGTTACTTTTATATTCTTTTCTCGTAGTGCGCTGTCAGCTTGTGGATTGGATTTCCTGCCGATGAAAACTTTTCCTCATACTCGGTCATTACATTTCCCTTCACCATTTCCGGTTCATGATGGAGATCATATGTATATGCGTCTAAAATCCATCCCGCTTCACGAATCTCTTCTAATGAAAAGTCAAACAGCGGACGATTGTCTGTCTTGAATTCTACTCTGGCGCCGGGCAGGAGGATCTGCTCATACCGCCGCAGGAACTCTCTTGACGTCAGACGGCGCTTGGCGTGGCGTTCCTTGGGCCATGGATCAGAAAAGTTCAGATAGATCCGGTCTACCTCTCCCTGCGCAAAGACATCCGGAAGCTCCCTTGCGTCCATGCGAATAAAAAAGAGATTGGGCATATCCTCTTCAAGCCGTTCTCTCTTCTGAATGGCCCTTAAGAGCACGCTGTCGTACATTTCTATTCCTATATAATTGATTCCGGGATTTTTCTCTGCCATTTCCATAAGAAACTGCCCCTTGCCCATTCCAACCTCAATATGGATAGGATTCTCATTTCCAAAGATTTTATTCCAGTGTTCTTTTTTATCCTGTGGATTCTGGATGACATACGGACTTGCCGCTATCGCCTCTTTTGAACCGCTGATATTGCGAAGTCGCATCTTATACTCTCCTTTTTCTTTAGATTCCAGGCTAATCTTACTATAATATCCGGCTGTTTTCCAGTCCCTATTTCCTGATTTTCGAGCAGTCATGTTTTATTTTTTAATTTTGCAGCATACTATAGGGAACCCTATCAATTTTTATCAGACAATTTTTCCTGACTTTTTTTATATTTCATATTTTTAGCGGCATAACATTTACTTGTGATTACAATATGCTTGTGATAAAATAAGTTACGTCAGAATTATGGCCGCTATAGGCAGATGCGGCCATCTTAATTTTTACAGAACGGAGGTTCTATTATGCAGACAGTCATTCAGAAATTATCTGAAATCGAAACCGCTGCAACCAGAATCATGGATGACGCGGCGGCTAAGAAAAAGCAGATGGACCAAAAATATCAGGACGACTGCAACGACTTTGATAAGAGTCTCGATGAAGAGACTGCAAAGAGACTCGATCAGCTCCGGAAAGATCTTGGTGCTGCTGCAGAGCACGATCTGGAGGACATCAATGCAAAGACTGCAAAATCTCTGGAAAATCTGGACCGCGAATACGAGCGACAGCATGAAATCTGGGCGGAACAAATTTTCAACCATCTGATAAGGAAGTGATAAATTATGGGCGGTTTGATGTCCTACAGCGGACTCACTACGAAGATCCGCGCCATGGAGGGACGCTTCCTGAACGACAGGCAGTATCGGGAAATCACAGAACTCCCCGATGTTCCCTCTGCAGTTACCTATTTAAAACAAAAGCCATCTTACCAGGATATTTTTGCAGACCGTGACGAGAGTACACTGCACAGAGGCGAGATAGAGCAGATGCTCCGTCTTTCTATCTACCGGGATTTTACAAAGCTGTACCGGTTTTCCAACGAAGAGCAGCGCAGATTTCTGAAGCTTTACTTCCGGCGATATGAGGTATTTATCATTAAAAAATGCCTGAACACCATCTTTGATCACCGCGAAGTCTCCTTAAATCTGTCGCGTTTTTATGAATTCTTCAACCGGCACTCACAGCTTGATATCGCTCTTTTGTCCTCCAGCTCTTCCGTTGAGGAGTTTGTAAATAACCTAAAGGGCTCTGAGTATTACGCCCCGCTCAAAGGTCTTTTAGGAGCAGATTCCCCGACGCTGTTTGACTACGAGATGGCGCTGGATTTATATTATTTTCGGCTGATCTGGAAAAACAAGGACAAGATCATGAAGAAGAAAGATCTCGAGGAAATCACAGAAGCTTACGGTCAGAAATTTGATCTTCTGAATCTGCAGTGGATCTACAGGTGCAAAGCATATTACCATATGGAAGACACCGATATTTATGCACTTTTAGTACCCATACACTATAAGCTCAAGGCCCCGCAGATCAAAGCTCTTGTGGAGTCCGAAAGCACACAGGCATTTGAGGCGCTTCTCGCGGATACGTATTATGCCAAGCATTACGAAGAGTTCAATACCGAAACTCTCGAGGCGATGTATGCACATATCCTGAAGCATGTCCTTTCCACAGAGTCAAGAAAGCACCCGTATTCTGTGGCAACGCTGTATTCCTATCTATATCACAAGGAACATGAAGTAAACCGGCTTGTGATTGCATTGGAATGTGTGCGTTATAATGTTGCGCCGGATGAGGCGATGAAATATATATTTAAAACTTAAAGCCGGAGGTGTATTTTTGTGATTGAAAAGATGAAATTTCTTAGTATCACAGGCCCGAAAGCTGATATTGACCGTGTAACCAATACCTACTTATCCAAGTATGAGATTCACCTGGAAAATGCACTGGCTCAGCTTCAGTCCGTGCAGGACTTAAGCCCCTATATCCAGATCAACCCCTACAAGGAGATCCTGACAAAAGCGAATGATTTTGCAGGACTTCTGGATAAGGATGCACAGCCGCCCAAAGACGGTATCTCTCTGGAGGATTCGATCACACTGATTGAAGATCTCGACCAGAAGCTGACACGAATCAATCAAAAGCGTTCCGACCTGGAAACTCAGAAAAAGGAAACTGCCGAGCTTATCAGCAAGGTAGAACCGTTTCTTGGTTTAAGCGACAATCTCTCTGAGATCCTGAACTATAAGTATATCAAGTTCCGGTTCGGAAGGATTGCTCTTGAGTATTACTCTAATTTTGAGGAATATGTGTACGAAAAGTTTGACACTGTATTCTACCCGTGCAACAGAGATGACCGATACATCTGGGGTGTTTACTTCTGTCCCAGAGACGGGGTGCAGAAAATAGACGCTGTTTACTCTTCCATGCACTTCGAGCGTTTTTTTATTCCCGAGGCGTATCATGAGGCGCCGGCTCCGACTCATCAGGCGCTTAAGGATAAACTGCAGTCTATAGAAAAGCAGATCGCAGACTGTGAGGATGAGCTGCGATTGTATCTGCATGACCAGGCAGGAAAAATTATTGCCGCAAGAGACAAGCTCAGTACTCTCTCCCGCAATTTCGATGTAAGAAAGCTCGCAGCGTGTACGAAGGAAGATCTGGATACATTTTACATTCTCTGCGGATGGATGACAAAAACAGATGCCGATGCTTTCCTTCATGAAGTCTCAAATGATACCAAGCTGTACTGCTTTGTGGAAGATGATACCTCGAATCTGACATGCACGCCGCCAACAAAGCTGAAGAACCCGCGGCTGTTCCGTCCGTTTGAGATGTTTGTAAAAATGTACGGACTTCCTTCTTATAATGAAATCGACCCGACAATTTTCGTGGCGCTCACATATACGTTTATCTTCGGCGCCATGTTCGGAGATGCGGGACAGGGACTGTGTCTGACAATCGGAGGTTTTCTGCTGTATCATTTCAGAAAGATTACGCTTGCCGCGATTATTGGACTTGCCGGTATTTTCTCTACAATCTTCGGATTCCTCTTCGGAAGCTTCTTTGGTTTCGAAGATCTGCTTCCCGCCCTGTGGATACGCCCCACGGAAGCTATGACTTTTATACCGGGTCTCGGAAGCATAAACACCGTGTTTGTAGTTGCCATAGCATTCGGTATGTTCCTGATTCTGTTGACAATGATTTTTCATATTATTAACGGCATCCGTTCAAGGGAGACAGAAAATATCTGGTTTGATCAGAACGCTGTCTGCGGACTGGTCTTCTACGGAGCACTGACTGCTGTCATCGCACTGATCGTGACCGGTCATCATGCCCCTGCGATCACCGTACTCGTCATTATGTTCGGTGTACCGCTGATTTTAATTATGCTGAAAGAACCGCTGACCCGCCTCGCCGACAGGCACTCACCTGCCATAGAGGGCAGCAAGCCTATGTTCTTTGTACAAAGTTTCTTTGAACTGTTTGAGGTATGCTTAAGCTATCTCTCCAATACGCTTTCCTTTATCCGTATCGGAGCATTTGCAGTCAGCCATGCAGCTATGATGGAAGTCGTGCTGATGCTCGCAGGCGCGGCGGAAGGCGGATCCCCAAACTGGGTAGTCATTGTGCTTGGAAATATCTTTGTGTGCGCAATGGAGGGTCTGATCGTAGGGATTCAGGTTCTGCGTCTGGAATATTATGAAATGTTCAGCCGCTTCTACAAAGGCACCGGGCGGGACTTTTCCCCGTTTATCCGGCATGGTCATGCGCCTGCCGCAACAAAACCGCAAAATTAAAAATATGTTTCTTTAGGAGGATGAATTTTATGACAACATTAATCCAGGTTACAACAGCAGCTGCACTGATTTTAAGCATTATTATCCCGTTCGGATACTATTTCCTCGGGGAAAAGAACAAAAAGCGCTACAAAAAGTCTCTTGCCGCAAACTGCTTCTTTTTTTTTGTCACTCTGCTTGTGGGCACTATTATGACGTTCGCAGGCTCTACCAGCGTACAGGCTGCCGCAGGCTCTTCTGACGGACTTGCTTCCGGATTGGGTTACCTGGGAGCGGCTCTTGTTACCGGTCTGTCCGGTATAGGTTCCGGTATCGGCGTAGCGAGCTCTGCCAGCGCAGCTTTAGGTGCAATCAGCGAGGATGGTTCCCTCTTCGGTAAATCCATGATCTTCGTAGCCATGGCAGAAGGTATTGCGCTGTACGGACTGATCATTTCCTTTATGATCCTGAGCAAAATCTGAGGTGAAAGCTCTATGAAAATGTACTTAATCAGCGACAACATCGACACGCAGACGGGCATGCGGCTCGCAGGCGTCGACGGTGTCGTGGTTCACGAACTGGACGAATTGCGCACAGCCCTGGAGCAGGCGCTTTCGGACAGGGAGATCGGCATCATACTCCTGACCGAAAAATTCGGTCGGGAGTTTCCCGATCTTATAGAGGAGACAAAACTTCATCACCGTCTCCCCCTGATTATCGAGATCCCCGACCGCCACGGTACGGGGCGCAAACCGGATTTCATTACTTCATTTGTAAACGAATCCATCGGGTTAAAACTATGATAAAGGAGGTGAACAGATGACTACCGAGGAAAAATTACAGCATTTCTTTGATTATTCCATAAGCCGCGCCGAACAGGAGGCTGCCGAGACAATCTCAGAGCATCAAAAGGCGCTGGACACCATGTTCGAGGAGCACTGCTCTACCAGACGCCGGCAGGCAGAAGCATATCTGACAGCTGAGACAGAACGCATCAAGCGCGAGATCAACAAGACTCTCTCCTCCCGTCAGCTTCATATCCGCCAGGAGCTTTCCGCCAAACAGCAGGAACTCCGAGAAAAACTTTTTTCAGAGGTTCAGATGCTTATGACAGCATATAAATCCGATCCCGGATACCTCGATTTTCTCTGCCGCAAGGTGCAGGAGGCAGAGCGCTATGCCGACGGTACAAAACTGACCGTCTATCTCGACCGTTCAGATGAAGCGCTTGCAGATGAACTGACGCGCCGCACCGGGCATCCGGTGCAGATCGCACCGAAACCTTTTGGCGGCGGCATCCGCGCAGTTCTCTCCGACAAGAACATACTGATCGACAATTCCTACCTCACTCTTCTGAACGAGGAGAAAGAAAATTATCATTTCCATGGAGGTGCCCAGCATGAGTAAAACCGGAATTATATACGGAATCAACGGACCTGTCGTATACTTAAAAGGCGACTCCGGTTTTCAGATGTCAGAAATGGTATACGTCGGGGAGCAGAAACTGGTAGGTGAGGTGATTGCCCTGCGCAAAGACACCACGACAGTGCAGGTATTTGAGGAGACCACAGGATTAAAGCCCGGAGCAGCGGTTACGTCTGCAGGCGGTCCCATCTCCGTAACACTTGGCCCGGGAATCCTCAACAATATTTTTGACGGCATCCAGCGCCCCTTAAGTGAGATTGCAAGGCAGTCCGGCAAATATATCTCCCGCGGCGTCAGTGTTTCCTCCCTGGATACAGAGCATCTCTGGGACGTGAAAGTCACGGTAAGCGAAGGGCAGCAGGTGAGCGGCGGAACAGTCATTGCCGAGACACAGGAAACGCATTCCATTGTCCATAAATCCATGGTTCCTCCAAATATAAAGGGAACCGTAAAGCGGGTTGTTCCGGATGGAAAGTATACAATCCTTGATCCGATCGTGACGCTTGAACTTGAAGACGGAACGGAGAAAGAACTGACATTATGCCAGAAATGGCCTATCCGGGTACCGCGTCCGACACTGCACCGCTATCCCGCTTCCGTTCCTCTTATTACAGGGCAGCGAATTCTGGATACCATGTTCCCGATTGCCAAGGGCGGTACGGCAGCTGTCCCCGGAGGATTCGGTACCGGAAAAACCATGACGCAGCATCAGATCGCCAAGTGGTCAGATGCTGATATCATCGTATACATCGGCTGCGGCGAGCGAGGCAATGAGATGACGCAGGTTCTCGAGGAATTCGGAGAACTGAAAGATCCGAGAACAGGAAACCCGCTGATGGATCGTACCGCTCTGATTGCCAATACCTCAAACATGCCTGTTGCCGCGCGTGAGGCATCCATTTATACGGGTCTTACTCTGGCAGAGTATTACCGGGATATGGGCTACGATGTCGCTATCATGGCCGATTCCACTTCCAGATGGGCAGAGGCGCTGCGTGAATTATCCGGACGCCTTGAGGAAATGCCCGCCGAGGAGGGATTTCCTGCCTATCTTGCCTCACGTCTCTCAGCATTTTATGAGCGCGCAGGCATGATGCAGAACTTAAACGGCAGCGAGGGCAGTGTATCCATTATCGGAGCTGTATCTCCTCAGGGCGGCGACTTCTCGGAGCCTGTCACACAGAATACAAAACGTTTCGTGCGCTGCTTCTGGGGACTTGACAAATCACTCGCATATGCCCGCCATTTCCCGGCAATTCACTGGCTGACAAGCTACAGTGAATACCTGACGGATCTGGCACCCTGGTATACCGAACATGTAAATAAAAACTTTATTGATCTTCGCAATCAGATCATGGCACTGCTGAATCAGGAGAGCAGTCTGATGGAAATCGTCAAGCTGATCGGAAGCGATGTACTACCGGATGATCAGAAGCTCGTGCTTGAGATTGCAAGAGTCATCCGCCTGGGCTTTCTGCAGCAGAATGCCTTCCATCCGGATGATACATGTGTACCGATGGAAAAGCAGTACAAGATGATGGAGACCATCCTTTATCTGTACCGGAAGTGCCGGGCACTTGTACTGATGGGAATGCCAATGTCCGTACTCAAAGAGGACAATATTTTTGAGAAAGTTATCGCAATCAAATATGACGTTCCGAACAGTAAGCCGGAACTGTTTGATACTTATATCCAGGCAATTGATACATTCTACGACAAGGTTCTGGAAAAGAACGGATAAGGAGGGAAAGAAATGGCTATTTCATATCTTGGCTTAAGCGAAATCAATGGTCCTCTGGTCGTTCTGGAGGGCGTAAAGGACGCTGCCTTCGAGGAAATCGTAGAATTTACTGTAGACGGCTCTGAGAAAAAGCTGGGACGTATTATAGAAGTTTACGAGGATAAAGCAGTGATTCAGGTATTCGAGGGCACGGAGAGTATGGCTCTCACCAATACCCGCACCCATCTGACCGGTCATCCGATGGAACTGGCTCTCTCCGGCGAAATCCTCGGCAGAACTTTTGACGGTATCGGAAAGCCCATTGACGGGCTGGGTCCGATCGATCCGGAGGCTATGGTCAATATCAACGGACTGCCTCTGAATCCTGTTAAAAGAGAGTATCCGAGAAACTATATCCGCACAGGAATCTCTGCTATCGACGGACTGACAACTCTGATCCGCGGGCAGAAGCTTCCCATTTTCTCCGGAAACGGTCTGCCGCATGACCGCCTTGCCGCACAGATTGTACAGCAGGCTTCTCTGGGAGGAGATACGGATGAAAAGTTCGCAATCGTCTTTGCGGCAATGGGTGTCAAATATGACGTAGCGGAGTTTTTCCGCCGTACATTCGAGGAGAGCGGTGTTTCAGATCATGTTGTCATGTTTCTGAATCTGGCCAACGATCCGGTCGTGGAACGTCTGATCACTCCGAAAGTAGCACTTACCGCAGCGGAGTATCTCGCATTTGAAAAAGGCATGCATATCCTGGTAATTCTGACCGATATCACCTCTTTCTGCGAGGCTATGCGTGAGGTGTCCTCCTCTAAGGGTGAAATTCCTTCCAGAAAAGGTTACCCCGGTTATCTCTACAGTGAACTCGCGACTCTGTATGAGCGCGCAGGTATCGTACGGGGCGGCTCCGGTTCGGTGACTCAGATCCCGATTCTGACCATGCCGAATGATGATATCACACATCCTATTCCGGACCTTACCGGATACATCACAGAGGGACAGATTGTACTCGACCGCCAGCTTCACGGGCAGGCAATCTATCCCCCGATCAACGTACTTCCCTCCCTCTCCCGTCTGATGAAAGACGGTATAGGAAAGGGATATACGCGAGAGGATCATCAGGATGTCGCAAACCAGCTGTTCTCCTGCTATGCAAAAGTCGGAGATGCCCGGGCGCTCGCATCCGTCATAGGCGAAGATGAGCTCTCCCCGATCGACAAGAAATACCTTGTATTCGGAAATGCCTTTGAGCATGAATTTGTCGGTCAGGGTGAGGCAGAAAACCGTACCATTGAAGATACACTGAAAATCGGCTGGGAGCTTCTGGGCATTCTGCCAAAAGAAGAACTCGACCGTATCGACACGAAAATCCTGAACCAGTATTATAAGCCCTCAGAGCGCGACTGGGCGGCAGACGCAAGAGCCCAGGCAGACGCGCTGCGGCAGTCATAAAGGGGGGATTTCATGGATCCGAATACCTTTCCTACCAAGGGAAATCTGATCCTCGCCAAAAACTCCCTGACACTCTCCCGGCAGGGCTTCGACCTTATGGACAAGAAGCGGAATATATTAATCCGGGAACTCATGGGACTGATCGAACAGGCGAAGGATATTCAGTCCAAGATCGATATCACTTTCCGCGAGGCATATGCGGCGCTGCAAAAAGCAAATATGGAGATGGGTATTACAAACGTACAGACCATCTCCTACACTGTGCCCATTGAGGATTCCATCCGCATCAAAACGCGCAGTATCATGGGAACCGAAATCCCTCTGGTGGAATCTGAACCGTCAGACACAATACCGACCTATGCTTTCTACAGCACAAAAGAATCTCTGGATCAGGCGCGGGCTGCATTTGAAAAAGTCAAAGAACTGACAATCCATCTGTCCATGGTGGAAAATTCTGCATACCGCCTCGCTGCCAGTATTAAAAAGACGCAGAAACGTGCCAATGCGCTGAAAAACATTACCATTCCGCATTACGAAATGCTTGTGAAAGATATTTCCAATGCGCTTGAGGAAAAGGAACGTGAAGAGTTCACAAGACTGAAGGTTATCAAGAGGCGGAAGCAAAAAGGTGCTTCCTGAGCAAAAAGAGGAAATCCGTATGATACGCAATGTCATTAAGTTAAGGCATTGAAAGGGAATGGCTCTTTAGAGAAGATTATGTATAAAAGCATAGTCTTCTCTTTTTTTGGTTTATTTTTCTAAAAACTGTTGACATATCTAAAAAAATTTGCGGCGAAGCCCCTTGATTGAAGGAGGTGACGCCATGAATCAATATTCGAAACGACTTAAGAATTGTATATTGGATATTATAGAAAAAATGGCAAAAGAACCAGAAAAATTTATAACTTCTGGTAAAAATCATTTATGCAGAAAAAGAAAATGGGATTTTTCTACATTAATGCGTTTCATTCTGTCCTTTGGTAGTAATAGTTTAGGGCATGAAGTAGGGAATTTTTTTGAATATCAAGAAGGTTTTCCGACTGTTTCATCCTTTGTTCAACAACGTCAGAAATTGGATTATTCTGCATTCAGATATTTATTTGATAAATTTAATGAATGTATAGATGATCCCCCAGTGTTATTTAAGCAGTATCGATTGTTGGCAGTGGATGGAAGTGATCTGACCTTACCTTATAATCCCCAGGAAAACAATGTGATTACTGATAATCACGTGTCAACGCTTCACCTAAATGCACTATATGATGTTCGCAATAAGCGTTTTTTAGATGTTGTAATTCAACAGGCGCTAAAAGAAAACGAGTATGATGCCGCATGCCAACTTGTAGACAGGATTTCTGAGAAACATCCTGTCATTGTATTGGCAGATAGAGGATTTGAAAACTACAATCTATTTGCACATGTTGAAGAAAGGCTGTTTGATTATGTCATAAGAATAAAAGACATTACTAGTAACGGAATACTTTCCGGGTTAGAATTACCTGATGCACCAGAATTCGATGTAACAAAAAGAATTGTAATTACCCGACATTCGACTGGCCCTGCAGCAATAATGCCTGGCGTATACAAATATTTTTCAAAAAAAAATCGGTTTGACTACATTGAAAACAGTAAATGTCCTGACTATGAAATGCATATAAGGTTTGTAAGATTTCAACTATCAGAAACGAACTATGAAGTACTGGCGACAAGTCTTCCGGAAGAAATGTTTTCAGTAATGGATTTGAAAGAACTCTATCAGCTTCGCTGGGGCATAGAAACTGGTTTTCGGGAGTTGAAATATATATTAGGTCTTGCAGCATTTCATTCCAAGAAAGAGAATTCTATTCTCCAAGAGGTGTTTGCCAGACTAATTATGTACAACTTCAGTATGTGTATTATCCAAAAAGTATCCATAAAAGAAAAAGACCGCAGCCACCAACTGCAGGTCAATTTCACACAGGCAACAAAAATCTGTCTAAACTTTTTTAAGCATAGAGGAAATGAGCCGCCATATAACATAGAAACCACAATTCAACGTTTCTTACTTCCAATAAGACCCAGCCGAAAGCGACTACGAGTAACTGTCGGAACATGTGTGGTTCCTTTCAATTATAGATTAACATAAGAGTCCAAAAATGCAATATCTTTTTTACTCCTCCGAACAAACGAAGGAGCTTTTGTGGTGCTCAAATCCGTACACTTCATAGAAAAAAAGACAGGACATACATTTTTT
>CALWBA010000108.1 GCA_944375815.1 uncultured Lachnospiraceae bacterium
ACAAAGAGTTCTCTGCCCTTTAAGGTCTCGTTTTTATCAAAGATGATTTCCTCCTGCAGCTCCATGACATCCGCCTGCCACTCCACCTTGCGTTCCTCGTCCACCTGGTCGGGAAACTCCGCCGCGGGCGTTCCCTCCTCGGGAGAATAGGTAAACGCTCCAAGCCGGTCAAATTCCATATCATTGACAAACTGCATCAGTTCCTCATGCTGCTCATCCGTCTCACCCGGAAATCCGGTAATCAGAGTCGTACGCAGAGCAATATCCGGTATCGCGCTGCGCAGCCTGTCAACAGTTTCAATAAGCTGTTCCTTTGTGGTACGGCGCCCCATGCGCTTTAAGACTGCATCATTTGCATGCTGGATCGGCAGATCCAGATAGTGACAGATTTTGGGTTCCTCTGCAATTGTATCAATCAGTTCCGGATAGATCTCCTCCGGATAACAGTAGAGCACACGAATCCAATATATGCCTTCTATGCGGCAGAGCTTTCTGAGCAAAATATGCAGAGACTTTTCTCCGTATAAATCCTTCCCGTAAATCGTAGTTTCCTGTGCCACGAGTATAAGCTCACGCACACCCTGTTCGGCCAGTTCCTCAGCCTCAGCGACAAGCTCCTCCATCGGAACGCTCCTGTAGGCACCTCGGATTTTCGGAATAATGCAGTAGGTGCAATGCTTATCACATCCCTCTGCAATCTTCAGATATTCATAGGAGCCGCCTGTCGTAATCACACGTCTGCTGCCAATCACAGGAAGATCGGTCAGCGGTTTGAATTCTTCATATGGATGGCCGGAAAGTACCTGGCGGACTGCTTCCTCAATACTGTCAATCGAATTTGTTCCCAGTACTGCGTCAACCTCCGGAATCTCCCGGCGGATCTCCTCGCGGTAACGCTCAGCGAGACAGCCTGTGACAAGAAGAACTTTCAGGTTGCCTTCTTTTTTGAGTTCTGCCATCTCGAGAATATTCTGAATAGATTCCTCCTTGGCATCATGGATAAAGCAGCAGGTGTTAATGACAACAATTTCTGCTTCCCTCTCGTCATCCGTGATTTCATAGCCTGCGGCAGTTAATGCGCCAAGCATTTTCTCGGTATCCACCAGATTTTTATCGCAGCCCAGAGAGATAAAAAGCAGTTTCATTCCGTAACTTCCTCTGCTGCTGTTTCCTCTGCTGTAAATACCTCAGCTGCAGCTTCCTCTTCCGGCAGCTCGGCATCCTGCGGCAGAATATGCACCTTGCTCTCATAAACCTCCTGTACAGCGATAGAGAGCGGTTTCTTACCGCGGGACTTCTTTATCAGAGGCTGGCTTCCGGCAATGATCTGTCGTGCACGTTTGCTTGTTGCAAGCACAAGGGAGTAACGGCTGTTAACTACAGGGGTATCGTCCTCCTCATTTGCTCCGTTGATAACTTCCATTAATTCTGTATAAGACGGGTGTATCATAGTATTATTCTCCTTTCATCATTTCATTCAGCTCTTCTGCCATCTGTGCGGCAAAATCGCGGTTAAATTTTGTTCTGTAATGCTGATCCTGAATAACGCTGTGCATCAGCTGTACGCACTCCTGCAGGTCATCATTAATCATCAGATAATCATAGGACTCCATGCCCTTTGCTTCCTCGCAGGCGCGTGCCATACGGGAATTGATAACCTCCATTGTCTCAGTATTGCGCCCTATCAGGCGGTTCTTAAGCTCCGCAGCACTCGGCGGTGCCACAAATAAGAGCAGTGTGTCGGGAAGCTGCTGTTTTACCTTGAGCGCTCCCTGAATCTCAATCTCCAGGATTACGTCCTTCCCAGCTGCAAGCTGGTCCTCGACGTAGGACTTCGGTGTTCCGTAGTAGTTGTCCACGTACTGCGCATACTCAATTAATGCGTTATCCGCGATCAGCTGCTCAAACTCTTCCCGTGTTTTAAAGAAATATTCCCTGCCGTCCTGCTCTCCTTCCCGCGGTTTGCGGGTTGTAGCAGAGATAGACAATGCATACCGCTCGGGGTACTGCCGCATAAGCTCTTTCATGAGTGTTCCTTTGCCGGCACCGGAAAATCCGGAGACAACAACTAATATACCTCTATGATTCATCCAAATCTCCCTTTTCTTCTGATATTGTCTTCGCGTGAAAACGCCGGCTGATGGTATCAGCCTGAAGTGCAGAGAGTATCAGGCGGTCGTCCGTTGTAAACAGCACTGCCTTTGTTCTGCGTCCCTGCGTCGCGTCAATCGCGCTGCCCCGTTCCTTTGCCTGCTGCACCATACGTTTTATGGGCGCAGAATCGGGATTGATCACCGCGACAACCTTATCAGCATTAACAAGATTGCCAAAGCCGATATTTACAAGTTTTGCCATATGCTCTCCTCTACTCAATGTTCTGGATCTGCTCACGGATCTTCTCAATCTCTGTCTTAAGGCTGATTGCAATATCCGATGTCTCAAGATCGTTCGCTTTAGAGAGGATGGTATTCGCCTCACGGTTCATTTCCTGGGCAATAAAGTCAAGGCGTCTGCCGATACTTCCCTCTTTTCCCAGTTCACGGCGCATGCTCTCGATGTGGCTCTTTAAACGCACCGTCTCCTCATCTGTACAGATTTTGTCCGCAAATAAGATTACCTCTGCAGCAATGCGGCTCTCCTCAATCTGTGTATCAGAAAGCAGTTCCTGCATCTTCGCCTCCAGGCGCTGACGGTATTCAGCAAGTATCTGGGGAGAGCGGGCCTCAATACTCTCTACCATCGCATTCATGCGGTCGAGCTTATCGCTGATATCAGCAAAGAGGGTCTGGCCTTCCGCCGTACGCGCATCGCTAAGCTGCTTTGCCGCCTGACAGAGCGCCCGCTCCATTACTGCCCAAAGCTCTTCCTGATCGGGTGTTCCCTCGCTAAGTGTGAGTACCTCCGGACATCTTGCCAGAAAAGAGACACGCACGTCATTTTCCAGACCGAACTCCTCTTCCATCTCGCGGAAGTATTCCATGTAACGCTTCGCCGCTTCCTTATTATAAGCGATCTCCACGCTGCCTGCAGTATAGTCCTCGCAGGAGATAAATACATCTACTTTACCGCGCTCCATATATTTCTTCAGAAGTGCGCGGATCGCTGCCTCAAAGCAGCCGAGTTTCTTTGGCAGCTTAATGCTGAAATCCAGGTATCTGTGATTCACAGACTTGATCTCTGCCGTCACTCTCCGGTCCGAATCCTGAATTTCCGCCCTGCCGAAGCCAGTCATACTTTTCATCATTTTGTTCACTCTCAGTTTATTTTATCAGTCCTTACAGGGACAGATCCCCATAAGCATATGATTCATTATAATTCATCTTAAAACCCTAGTCAAATCCTTTTTTTCTGATATAATGGTTATGAATAAAATTCTATTAAGGAGATTTATTACTATGGCATTTGACGGAATTACAATTGCTGGAATTACCGCAGAGCTCGACAGCGCTCTCTCCGGCGGACGGATCAATAAAATCGCACAGCCAGAGGCGGACGAGCTTCTAATCACTATAAAAAATAATAAAACACAGTATCGGCTGCTTCTCTCTGCAAGCGC
>CALWBA010000109.1 GCA_944375815.1 uncultured Lachnospiraceae bacterium
GCGGGCGGCATAAAGCTACCGGCAACAAGATCATGCTTAAACAGGTCAGCAATCCATTTGGCATCTTTCTTGTCAGTTTTCTTTCCACGGATAGCCTTAACATATTTGGGATGAGCAAGGACAATGGTACAATCGTTTTCTAAAACATTGTAAACAGGGATCCAGTATTTACCGGTAGATTCCATACAGACATCCTTGCAGTTACGGCAGAGAAGCCATTGTAACAAATCTTTCAGACCGCTTGTGAAGGTCGAAAAACGGTGGCTCTCATAGGTGGTCACGCCATTGCTGTCAGTAGAAGCAATGCAGGCCACTACAAAAGTCTTGTGGACATCAATGCCACAACAGATTTTGTATACGATTTTTAAAGCCATAGGGGCTCCTTTCAGAACTGATAGGTTCGCTGAAGATTATAGGGAGAGACGGCATTGACTGAACGCCTAAGCCATAAACGAGATTGTTTATACAAAGATAAGATTACGTGCTCATGGGACACACTTATTTGTGCTTGAAAAGGCGGACTACACATATAAATATTCGGTCATCCGGCAAGCCGGACAGCCCACTCACCTCCCCGTGATTTGTAGTATACCGAGTTCCCTACAAGAAGAATTATAAAGAAAAATAAGCTTAGGAAAAACATTTTCATAACGTTTTGTGCCTGAGCGAAGCGAAAGGAATGGATATAAATATGAAAAAATGTAACGGCATACCATTTTTTATAGGAATTTATGGTACGCTGTTACATGGTGTAGGATGGAAAAGCATATTATACTGAATATGAAGCGGAAATTGGGAAATTCGGAAAATAATGCAGACTGATCATTTGATGTATTGAGGTGATAGTCATACAAGTGCCGAAGAAAAATGTTACAGAACAGGTACTGGAATTTATGAAGGAGCAGCTTCGGGTGGGGCGCTGGACGTACGGAGATAAGATTGATTCCGAGAATCAGCTTACATATGAACTGAATGTGAGCAGGGCAAGTGTGCGGCATGCAATTCAGCAGCTCGTGGCGATCGGAGTTCTGGAGAGTTTTCAGGGAAAGGGAACTTTCGTAAAGACACTTCCGGAGAGTGTGATGATGAACAGACTGGAAAATATTTATCTGAATCAGGATCTGCCCGTGCTTGCTCAGTTCCGCAATGTTATAGAGGCGGCTGCATGCCGGGAGGCGGTTTTGCGCATCACACCTGAGACACTGCAGCAGATGGAGATGCTGGTATGCGTCATGGAGGAGGAATCAGTTGATGAGGGGGAGTTTATAAAAGCTGATGAACAGTTTCACAGCTGTATTCTGAGGGCATCAGGAAACCGTATTTTTGAAGAAAGTATGAAACTTGTGACGGCAGAACTTCGCAGGCAGCATGCCCCGTTTCAGACACCGGGGACCATGAAGCGCGCGGCGGAGTATCATAGAAAAATTCTCGAGGCAATGAAGGCAGGCAGTCCCAGACTTGCAGCTGAGCTTATGACGCAGCATCTGGTGACTGTAGAGAATGAAATCCAAAAAGATTGCGGATAAGATTGACTATTTTCAAAAAAACTGCTTAAAAGCATCAAAAACCCTTGAAAAAACTGGGAATTCTTGTCAAAATATAGGGATAAGATATTCCAGTGACAAGAGGGGGAGGATGGATATGCAGGAACATCAATTGGTTGATTTTTACCGCAAGTATTATAAAATTGCCATGAAAGTTGCATATAATAAAGTGGAAGATTACTATTTGGCGCAGGATATTGTCCAGGAGGTATTTCTGAAGCTGTTTTTAAAAGGCGGCAATCTTGAAGAGAATGTAGTAAAACCCTGGCTTCTGGTTGTGACAGATCATACCGCGATTGATTATCGGAGAAAATACTGCAAGAAGAATATTTTTTCTCTTATGGATACTGATCTTGATGCGGAAACAGAGTGCAGCATGGAGAGTCTGGTTATGGAGGAGGAACAGAATCTTGCATTCGACTGTCAGAGTCTTCAGAAAAAGATATTTCAGGGGTTAGCTAGGAAAAATCATGTGTGGTATGATATTGTTGTGAGCCTGTATGTAAAGGATAAGACGCCGGAACAAGTGGCCGATCAGATGGGACTGACTCTGCCGCATATGCGCACGACACTGAGCCGTGCACGCAAATGGATAAGAAAAGAATATGGTACAGAATTCAGAGAGCTTGGTCTGTAAAGAGCAGACGGGAAGAAGATACATAAGGGCGGCAGAAATGCCGCCCTGTTTAGTTTTTTGATGCCTGCAGTTGACTTTTCTTTTATTATGTTATAATATTCGTATAACACAGAAACAGAAAGTAACCTAAGATACCGGAAGAGAAAGAGGTGAAACGATATGCGGATTGAATTGCTCAATATTGATTTTGAGAGCGACGAGGCGATTTATATGCAGCTGCATAACCAGATCATCCTCGGAATTGCTACATCCCAGATCCGGGAGGGAGATACTCTTCCGTCGGTTCGGCAGATGGCTGATCAGATCGGGATTAATATGCACACGGTGAGTAAAGCATACAGTGTGCTGCGGGAAGAAGGTATCCTGAATATCGACCGGCGCGGTGCGGTAATTCGGATTGATACGGATAAGCTCTGCGCAATGGAGGATTTAAAGCGGGAACTTAAATTTGCCCTGGCCAAGGGCTTCTGTAAAAATATCAGTCGGGAAGAGGTGCATGTACTTATCGATGAGATTTTTGACGAATACGGAGAATAAAGCAACATTCCCGGTATTGGACAGTGACAGAAAAGTAGGAGGACAGAGATTTTGAGAGAACAGTATACGGAACAGGCGAAGCAGGCAGTCACGCTGGCTGCGCGTACCGCCAGATACTGCAGGCATAACTATATTGGAACAGAACATCTTTTGATGGGACTGTTAAAAGAGGCACACGGAACAGCAAGCATGGTGCTTATGGACATGGGCGTGGATGAAGAAAAGCTGATGGGACTGATTGACCGCCTGATTGCGCCATCTTCGGATACCATGTTAAAGTCTGGTCAGGAATATACACCGCGTGCACGGCGCGTCCTGGATGCTGCAGCAGATGAAGCAGAACACTACGGAAGCGAGAGCGTTGGAACCGAACATATTCTGATATCAATGATTAAGGAACCGGATTGCGTGGCTACACGGCTTCTTTATACGATGGGCATAAATATTCAGAAACTTTTCATCAATACTCTGATTGCAATGGGCGAAGATGTGAATCAGAAAAAAGACGAGGTTCAGGGACTGAAAAAGAACAGCCGTCAGGAATCAACAGCAACGCCAACACTCGATCAGTACAGCAGAGACCTTACGAGGATGGCCCGTCAGGGAAAACTTGATCCGGTTATCGGAAGAGAGAAGGAGATCACGCGGCTGATTCAGATTTTAAGCCGCAGAAGTAAAAACAATCCCTGTCTGATCGGGGAACCGGGTGTTGGAAAAACTGCGATTGCAGAAGGTCTTGCGCAGAGAATTGCAGAAGGAACAGTTCCTGCAACGATACAGGGCAAGCGCCTTGTGGTTCTGGATCTGTCCGGCATGGTAGCTGGGTCAAAATACAGAGGAGAGTTTGAGGAACGTATTAAAAATGTAGTAAGGGAAGTCATGACAGATAAGAATATCCTGCTGTTTATTGATGAACTTCACACCATTATCGGTGCCGGAGGGGCAGAGGGTGCTCTGGATGCATCTAATATTCTCAAGCCATCTCTCTCCAGAGGGGAGATTCAGCTGATTGGAGCTACAACTGTCGAAGAATATAGAAAACACATTGAAAAAGATGCAGCTCTTGAACGGCGCTTTCAGCCTGTCATGGTGGAAGAGCCCGGAGAAGAGCAGGCGGAGGCGATCTTACATGGGCTTCGACCGTATTACGAGAAACACCACGGTGTGAGAATAACGGATGGGGCGCTTCACGCTGCAGTGAAGATGTCTGTTCGCTATATCAGTGACCGCTTTCTTCCCGATAAGGCTATCGATGTGATGGATGAGGCAGCTTCCATGGTACAGTTAAAGGGCTGGCAGAGTCCTGATAATATTCGTAAGCTGGAGGAAGAGTTAAAAGAAATTCTGGATGAGAAGGAAGCTTCTGTCAAGGCGGGTGACTTTGACCGGGCGCGCGCGCTGAAAGAGAATCAGGCGGAGATTGAGAAAAAGCTTGCCGGTGCCAAAAACCGATACGAGAAAAAGAACCGCGACAGGAAACCGGAGGTTGATGAAGAGCATATTGCAAAGGTTATCTCCGGCTGGACCAAGATTCCTGTGGAGAGACTCGCTGAGGAAGAGACGAAGCGTCTGGCACGTCTTGAACAGATTCTTCACAAACGTGTAGTCGGTCAGGATGAGGCGGTAAAAGCTGTCTCAAAAGCTGTAAAACGCGGCAGGGTTGGCTTAAAGGATCCGGCACGGCCGG
Source organism: uncultured Lachnospiraceae bacterium (assembly GCA_944375815.1). GTDB lineage: Bacteria > Bacillota > Clostridia > Lachnospirales > Lachnospiraceae > Egerieimonas_A. Next base: position 4,406 of record CALWBA010000109.1, read on the forward strand.
TAGGATCATTTTTGTTTCTCGGACCAACAGGGGTAGGAAAGACAGAACTTTCAAAGGCGCATGCAGAGGCTGTAGTCGGCACGGAGCAGGCGAGGACCCGCGTCGATATGTCGGAATATATGGAAAAGCACAGTGTGTCCAAATTAATCGGTTCACCGCCGGGATACGTAGGATATGAGGAAGGCGGACAGCTTTCCGAGAAGGTTCGCAGAAATCCATACAGCGTGATTCTGTTTGATGAAATAGAGAAAGCACATCCGGATGTATTTAACATTTTGCTGCAGGTGCTGGATGATGGGCATATTACGGACGCACAGGGCAGAAAGGTTGACTTTAAGCAGACGTGCATTATCATGACATCCAATGCAGGGGCGCAATCCATTGTTGAGCCGAAGAAGCTGGGATTTATCTCAGTAGAGGATGCTGAGCAGGATTATAAGCGTATGAAAGAACAGGTCATGGAGGAAGTACGCCGGATTTTCCGTCCGGAATTTTTAAACCGCATTGATGAGATTATAGTATTCCATGCGCTTGGCAAAGAGCATATACGCAAGATTATAAATATACTTCTGCGCAGTCTTGAAAAACGCTGCAAAGAGCAGATGGATATTGAACTAAAGGTGCGTGATTCCGTAAAGGATTTTCTTGCGCAGGAGAGCTATGACAGTAAATATGGAGCGCGTCCGCTGCGCCGTGCGATCCAGAGTAAAATTGAGGATGCACTTGCTGAAGAGATTCTGGAAGGAAGAATTCACAAGGGCGATAAGGTGGCGGTGGGGCTATCTAAAAAAGATATAAAATTTTCTGTGTGTGACTAGAATCCTGGGTGAATTTATATTATAATAAAAGCAGTTCAGGGAGGATAGCCCTGTCCCTAAAAACACATAGGAAAACCAGATGGACAGAAGCATCTGTCCAGAGGAGAAGAAGATACTAGGAGGATGTTTTCTATGGCAGTCATTAATGAATTAATCCGCGCAGAGCAGGATGGAAGTATCAGTTTCGGTAACTATGAGCTGGACACTAAGTCTAAGCGTTCAGATTTTGAGCACAACGGTGATATGTATAAAGTGAAGACGTTTCACGAGATCACGAAGCTGGAGAGAAACGGTATGTTCGTTTACGAATCTGTTCCTGGCACCACTGTAACCGAGCTTGAGCTTCGCGATAATGGAATGAAGTTCTTCGTGGAGGGCACAGAGGATGCCCAGATTACCGTAGAGCTGGAGGCAGATACGGAATACAAGGTACTCCTGGATGATGTAAATGTTGGCCACATGATGACAAACCTCGGAGGAAAGCTTTCTTTCAGCGCAGAGCTGGGAGAGGCAGACAAGGTAAAAGTCGAGATTGTGAAGTTATAATTAAGAATGGATGCGGGGCCGCTGCCGGTGGATGCCGGCGGCGGCTTTTTTGGAGTGATGAGATATGGCAAAAGCAAAGAAGATGGTATTTTTCTGCCAGAACTGCGGGTATGAATCTGCAAAGTGGATGGGACAGTGCCCGGGCTGCAGACAATGGAATACGTTTGTAGAGGAGCCGGTAAGTATAAAAACGGCACCGTCTGGAACAGCGGGTACAAAAGGAAATTCGTCTCACCCGGTAAAACTCTCAGAGATTCAGACAGACAGTGATGACAGGATGGAGACCGGAATTGAAGAGCTGGACAGGGTACTGGGAGGCGGAATAGTTCCCGGATCCCTGCTTTTAGTGGGAGGAGATCCCGGTATCGGAAAATCTACGCTGCTTCTCCAGGTTTGCCGTAAGCTTTCAGATCAGGAAGTACCTGTACTTTATATTTCGGGAGAGGAATCTCTGCGCCAGATCAAAATGCGTGCGATGAGGCTTGGAAATTTTACAGAACATTTAGAACTGCTTTGTGAAACGAATCTTGATACTATCCGGGGGGTGATTGAGAAAGAGAAGCCCAGGGTTGTAATAATTGATTCTATTCAGACTATGTACAATGAGGAAGTAAGTGCCGCACCGGGAAGTGTCTCTCAGGTGCGTGAGTCTACTGGAGTCTTGCTGCAGATAGCCAAGGGTATGGGGATTTCAATTTTTATTGTGGGACATGTGACAAAAGATGGAAATGTTGCCGGACCAAGAGTACTGGAGCACATGGTGGATACGGTTCTTTACTTTGAAGGAGATCGGCATGCTTCCTACAGAATTCTGCGCGGTGTAAAGAATCGATTCGGTTCCACGAACGAGATCGGAGTTTTTGAGATGCGTCAGGAAGGACTCGTGGAAGTAAAAAATCCTTCGGAGTTCATGCTGAATGGCAAGCCAAAGGGTGCCTCCGGCTCGGTTGTGGCATGCTCGATGGAGGGAACACGTCCGATACTTATCGAGGTGCAGGCGCTCGTCTGCCATAGTAACTTTGGAATACCGAGAAGAACTGCTGCCGGAACGGATTTTAACAGAGTCAATCTGCTGATGGCGGTAGCGGAAAAACGTGCCAGGATCAACCTGTCATCCAGTGACGCATATGTAAATATAGCCGGCGGCATTAAAATGAATGAGCCGGCAATTGATCTGGCAATTCTGCTGGCAATTGTATCAAGCCAGAAGGACGTTGTAATTGATGAAAAAACAGTGGCGTTTGGGGAAATCGGACTCAGCGGCGAAGTACGTGCGGTAAGCATGGCGGAACAGCGAGTTCTTGAGTGCAGAAAGCTGGGATTTGATACGGTGATTCTGCCAAGAGTATGTATGAAGACGGTAGCATCGATTGAAGGCATCCGCCTTGTCCCGGTCGAGACAATTTATGATGCTATAAAGTACGTATGCGAAAAATGAAAAAATATGTAAAAAGGGGGTTGACGCCCCCGGCATAACGTGCTATTATATGGAAGTTCCGAACGGTGCGAAAAAGTGCCGCAAAGAAAAATAAAAAAGTGCTTGACAAAATGAAGAGCACATGATATGATATCGGAGTTGTCGCGAAAGAGCGATTAACACGAAAAACAAAAAAGTTGAAAAAACTTAAAAAAGTTCTTGACAAGCTCGAAACGATATGATAAAATATCAAAGCTGTCAAAACGACAGGAACCTTGATAACTGAACAGTAAAACACATCCTCGAAAGTTCTGAAAAAAGTAATTCTTAAAGGACATTCGAAATCCTTAT
>CALWBA010000110.1 GCA_944375815.1 uncultured Lachnospiraceae bacterium
TAAATCGGGACGTCCTTCCTGATGAACACGCGCCACCTGGTTTAGCAGCTCCAGGATACGTCCTGTGTCAGAATCTTTTGCTCTTCTGAAATTCATAATAATTTCTCCTCCATATGTAAAATCTAAATTTGGAAAAGCAGCGCCCGGACCTGCTCACGGTATCCGGGCACTGCTCATCTTTGCTTATACGGGATCACCTTCATGAACCTCGTATCCACATTTCTCACACTTTACATCTTCGATGGATCTGTCCTCCTTGGTGAAGACCTCCATCATTTCTCCGCACTTCGGGCACTTGATTTCCTTGGGAACCGGTGTCCTTTTCTGTGCTTCACATCCGTCTATTACTGCCATATCTTGTTCCTCCTTTCCACGTTCTGGTTTTATTATACTCTTCATTTGTCGGAACTTCAATGACAGTTTTCGGCCATTTTTCTTTATTATGAAAATTCCAAAAGCAGCACAGACTGCAGAGATTCCAATCAGAATATCCTGCAAAATCCTGCCATTTTCCGGTGTTTTTTCACTTTTCTGCATATCTGCCGTCGGCAGTCCATCACCCCCGGGGTTGTCCAGACAGATCCATCCTCTGATACCCCCGCCGTAATCTGTATAACCCCAGCGAAGACCGTCTTCTCCTGTATAGAGATAGCTGAGCTTTGCATTTGCAGGTATGCCGGAAATACGTCCTTTATACTGTCCGGAATAAGGATACTCCCATACGGCTGCCTCACGGGATACCTCTGTATCAATCTGTGCGGCATATGGCTGAATCTCAGTTTCATATTCCTCAAAGAATGATTTTCCGTCATACAGAAGCTCCATTGTGTTCATACACAGCCATCCTGTATACCAGTTTCCGCCCCGCGATACTTCTGTCAGCCCCCAGCGCTGTTCATCCCGAAACAGTCCTGCAAGCCAGCCTTTCGCTTCCTTTTCGGGCTGTACATAGGAAATACGAACCGCATCCCCCGACTTAAGCACTGTGAGTACTTCCTCCTCTGGCGCATTATAAAGTTCCTGATCTTCCGTCAGAATGTATACCCTGTCTTCCCGGACAAATTCTTCCCAGTGTTCTCTGTAATAACTGTTTTCCGGCTCCCTGTTTTCGTCAGCAAATACACGGGACGGTATACCGATAATGCACAAAACCGCCAGAAGCATCTGAAAGAAATGCCTCACCGCTTTTTTTCTCATGATATTTCTCCAAATATTCTGTCTGCAGCCAGACGATATGCCGGCGTCGGAACATGATATTTCTCACCCAGGCGTATTACCTCCCGAATCAGCCCGTCCGCCTCTGACTGCCGTCCCTCGCGCAGATCGCGCTGCATGGAAGTCGTGGCAACCGGATTAAGATTGTCCAGAATCTTTAAATTCACTTTCACCATATCTTCCCCGAAATCAATTCCCATCGCCTGTGCCAGTCCCTCTATCTCGCGGATCAGAGCGCAGAAAAACTCCCTTTCTTTTCCCTCCTTCTGCACCGCTCCTGCAGAAGCATTAAAGTAAACACCGCAGGCACCCATGGGTGATACATAAGAAAACTTGCGGAGCGCATCCCTGCGGATATTGTCTGAGAGAACCGCACGGATACCGCACGCCTCCAGATCATCCGCAATCTCTCTGAGTTCCGGACGATATTCCTCCGGCTTTCTGACTCCGAATACCACCCGGAAGATCTCTCCATGCATGAAGATCGTACCGGGTTCTTTAATATTTGCCGACACATAGACACATCCGTCTGTCACAAGAATTTCCGGAAGTTCGCGCTGAAGCATTCCTCCTGTTCCGTAAATATTTAAGATCGGTATCACCGTTGTCCTCTCATGGGCTATCTTTTTTATAAACGGCACAGTGTCTGCAAGAGAATAGCTTTTCACGCAGACAAAAATCACATCTGCCTTACCGGTATAGTGATCCATATCCTCTGCCTTCACCGGATAAATGGTCCTGTCTTTTCCGAAGGTGGTTTCAAGACGCAGTCCGCTTTCCCTGATCCTTTTCAAATGTTCTCCCCGTGCAATCACAGTAACGTCTTTTCCTCCCTCAGCCAGATATGCTCCCAGAGGACCACCCGTTCCTCCGGTTCCTATTACAACGTATTTCATATTTTCTCCTCCTTTACAAACATCAGCACAAAGCCAGCGCAGAGTAATGCTGCTGCAATCCAGATTGCCCGTTCTCCCAGACGGATTGCAGAAAGTGCACCCACTGCCGCTCCGACTGCAAAAATCAGAATAACGGCAAAATAATGAATGCTCTTTCTGCGTTCTTCTTTTTCTCCTGTGACATGATAGCTGCACAGAAGCTCGGCAGCGCTTCGCATATTGCCGATACACATTGTCGTGGCACTGGGCAGACCGTTAAAACTGCGGAAGCCTGCCACCTGCATTGCGCAGGCAAAGGACATCATGGCATTTGCCTCCATATTCAGACTCTGAGGCAGAAAACCGGCGGCAATAAGAAGCACCATCTCTGCCATCAGCACAAGCTGCCGCCAATGAAAGCGCCTGCCCTCCCTGCAGTGCACATGAATGCGCGAAGCCAGATAAACCCCCAGAAAAAAAGATGCCAGAGGCACAACATATCGCGCAGCGACACTCCAGTTACCTTCCGCTATATTCTGTCCAAGCAGTACGATATTTCCTGTCTGGGCATTTGCAAAGACGCGTCCGCGGCAGTTATATGAATAAGCGTCCTGAAATCCTCCTGCAAGTGTCAGCAAGACTGCCATCGCCTTAGACTCCGACATCTGACCTCTGTGTTTTCTCATAATGTTCTCTCCTCTCTGCGGGTTCTTAATGACCCGGATGTATTTTCTTTTTCTCCTGTTGTCCTACAGTTTTTTCCTCAACCATGCTGCGCAGTGTTCCCACAAGTTTGGCGAAATAGCGGCATACCGGCTCAATCAGAAGCCCGGATATGTACTGTGCCTCCTCAATATAAGCTCCGGCAGCATATGCCGATACTGCAACGGTACCGTAACCAAGGCAGAGAACCAGCAGTTTATAGCAGCCGGCAAGAAATTTCTCTCTCTGAAAACCCTCTTTCCACGCACCGTAGCCAGTCCCCATGAGCTGATTCACAATCATCAGCAGCAACAGAACTAAAAACAATTTGATGCACATACGAAAAGCCCCCTCCCGTTTTCTTTATCCTATGCCGGGAGGCGGCTTTTTGCTACTTATCCAAATATAATCAGGAACCGATCAGTCTGCGAACAATACAGAGAACAGCTCCGGCAACACTGCATTTCAGTATCATGTCACTGCTTGTCATAATTCCAAGAGTCCACTGCAGCGCTCCCAGTAAGATTTCCGGCTTAGACGGTATCATGGTTACTCCTATCATAGAGAACATTGCAAGTACTCCGAAAATCAGAAACGCCAGCAGTCCCCGGCCTGTATCGTAGCTTCTGAGTTTTCTTCCGTCTCCTGCTTTTCGTGTACTCAACGTCCAGGCAGCGGAAATAACCCCGAATCCAACCAGTCCGGCCGAAAGAATCAGAAACAATGCCAGCGCCCAGTTTCTCTCCGCCAAAATAGAAGAAATGCTGCCAAGCGACTTTGCTCCCGACCAGAAATTTCTGATCAGCACTGCGGCAATCGCAAGAAACAGAATTCCTGATATCACTCTCATTATCAGTACCGCAAGCCCCATGACACCCCTGCCTGCTCTTCCGGCTGCAGACGGCATTGAGGGCATTGAAAATCCCCTCTTTCTGCGGCGCTTTACCTTTGTCCTTGTCTTTGTTCTTGTCTTTACCGTTTTCTGCCGAACCTTCTGAACCTGTCTCTTCCGCTGAGGAGTACTGCGTCTGCGATAGAACTCATCATCATCGTCGTCATCATCATCTTCATAGATGTCATATATATCTTCATCTTCATCCGCATCCCAGTCGTTTCGGTCATACCGGCTGTTATCTGTCCTGCGGTAGGTATCCTCCGGATAAGATTCTGATCCCATACTCTGATTCTTCAGAAACTGATCTACGGATCTCTCCAAGTTCTCTGCAATTTTATCTTCTCTACTACTCATAAACTGTCCTTCCCCCGGGTAACTTATTCTCCGCTCAAATTACGGGCTTATTATAGCACATGCGGTCGTGTTATGCAAAAGAACTGTCTTACGAATTTCTGAAGATTTTCCTAAGACTTCCTGTCTACTTGATGTATTTTTTCTCTCATATCCGGCATCAGGCAGGCGGATTCGCATGATTTCAGGTGTATCATGGCAACTATTTCAGTTATTCTGACGAAAAACTATGCTCCCTGCCGGCTCAGATACCGCCCTTCACTGTATATAACGAAAAAGAGACAAAAAATGTGCGGCAGAATTAAAATTTTTCTGCCGCACATATAGTTTTACTGTTCTTCTCCTGCCAGTCTTAAAATGTCCTGGATCTCCTCGACTTCCATATCGAGGTATGCTGAAAGTTCTTCTACGCTGAACTTTATCTCCTCATCTCCGGCAAGTTCACGGACTGCCCTTTCAAGGCGCCGTACTTTTTCTACAAGAC
>CALWBA010000111.1 GCA_944375815.1 uncultured Lachnospiraceae bacterium
CCCGTACAGATTCCGGCTCTTATCAAATATCTTTGTCTCGGGTGAATTCAGATACTTTGGCTTGCCGTCTCCCATCACACGTCCTCCGAATCCGACAACCCGATTGTTGACATCCATAATCGGAAAAATAACTCTGTTCCAGAACTTATCATACATTCCATGCTTCTCATCCGCATGAAAGAGACCGGACTCCCGCAGCAGCTCATCAGAATAATTCTTCTGTTTTAAATATCTGTACAGATCATCGCTGAACTTATCCGAATATCCAAGTCCAAAACGGCGGATTGTCTCATCCGTAAGACCTCTTCCTTTTAAATAAGCCAGTGCTCTCTCGCCTTTCGCCGTGCGAAGCTGGTAGTAGAAATACTTTGCAGCTTCTTTTTGTATCTGCAGAAGAAGCGCCTTTCTGTCAGCAGCTTCCTTTGCCTCCCTGGAGTAATCAGGTTCCGGCAGACGGATTCCGGCGCGGTCCGCCAATGCCTTGATTGCCTCAGGGAATGTAAAATTCTCGTATTCCATCAGGAAGGTAAATACATTGCCTCCCGCTCCGCAGCCAAAGCAGTAATACATCTGCTTGCCCGGACTGACGGAAAAAGACGGGGATTTTTCGTTGTGAAACGGGCAGAGACCGAAATAGGAGCTCCCTTTTCTCTGCAGCTTCACATATCCGGAAATCACATCAACGATATCATTGCTTGTGCGCACTTCCTCAATTATGTCGTCTGAATACCGCATGCCTTTTCCCTCCCATCAATAAATTTCCCATGCTTTCGGTATATACAGTCTTCGAAACATCTCGATAGCGTACCGATCCGTCATACCGGATATATAGTCACAGACCGTCCGTGAAATTTCTTCCCCCTCACAGATCAGCTGCTGATACTCTTCAGGCAGCTTATCCTGGTGACGGGTATAATACTCGTAAAGCTGGATCAGCATATATTTTGCCTTATCTTCTTCCTTTTTCGCCTGCCTGTTTGTGTAAACATTGGCGAACATCAGCCTGCGCAGTTCCAAAAGTCCTTCTTCCCTCTCAGGGGACATACGGATGACCGGCTGTCCGAGACTGTTCTCTACCAGATCATGTATCATGGTATTCAGCCTCTCTCTTATGGAACCGCCCAGCAGCACGCGCAGGGTGATGGGAATGTCATCTTCACTGATAATGCCTGCTCTCTGCGCATCATCCATATCGTGATGCACATAGGCAATCTTATCACAGATCCGCACTACCTGTCCCTCCAGTGTGGAAGGATCTCCCGCAGTCCGGTGATTGAGGATACCGTCACGTACCTCCCAGGTCAGATTCAGTCCCCTGCCGGCCTTCTCCAGCCGCTCCACTGTTCGAACACTCTGAACACAATGTACAAAGCCTCCCGGGCAGACGCTGTCAAGGGCGGATTCCCCGGCATGTCCGAAAGGAGGATGCCCCAGATCATGTCCCAACGCAATAGCCTCGACGAGATCTTCATTGAGCGCCAGAGCACGTGCCGCAGTTCTGGCAATCTGCGAGACCTCAAGCGTATGGGTTAAACGTGTTCTATAATGATCCCCCTGAGGAGCCAGAAAAACCTGTGTCTTATCCTTCAGGCGCCGAAATGCCTTAGAATGAAGAATTCTGTCGCGGTCTCTCTGGTAGGCGGTCCGGATATCACACTCGTCCTCACGGCGTTCACGCCCCTTTGTGCATCTGCTTTTTGCAGCAAATGGACTTAAAGCTTCCTCTTCCCACTGTTCTGTCCGTTCGCGAATGTTCATTCTGCCACCTCCCCTTCCTGTCGGTGATAAATCGATAATCCTCTTAATTATTATATTCTGCGCTAAACTTCTGTTTCCTTTTTATTTTTTCAACAAAAGAAAAGTGTCCACTTTCTGCGGGCACCTCCCTTTGTTCGTCTTTATTTGATACTTAATCTATATTTTCCTTTGTCACGGTCTGAACATCTACAATATACGCCGGAACAATCCTTGAACCATTATTGTAAGTTTCCGTGTCATCTGCAGGAATCTCTCTTCCCTCCGCAGCTGCAAGCAGCACTTCTGCCGCTCTCGCCGCCAGTGCCTGGTAGTCTTTTTTTACAGACATGGACTGCTTTCCTTCACGGATATAGTTTGCAGCTTCCTCATCCAGTCCAAAACCTGTGAGCACAGGAAGTGATGATGCTCCCTTTCCCTCAAAAGTCTGAATCGCTGCTGCGGCAATACTGTCATTGTAGCACCAGACTGCATCGGGCTGTGTATTTTCCTTATTATAGATATCGTAAATCTCCTCCAGCCGTGCTGCTGCCGCCGATCCGTCCGCGTTCATTGTACCGCGTTCCATATAGCTCTGACGCGTATCGTCGCGATATGCAAGTGTTCCGTTTCCGAGATACGGCTGAAGTATCTTCATAACCGCCTCATAGGTGAGCTGCGCTACACAATCATCGGGATCTCCGGCAAAGAATTCTATATATTTTGTTCCATTATTCTCATCCAGCTTTAAGGCATCGCGGATATTTTCTCCCTGAAGTGTGCCGACCTTTACATTGTCAAATCCCACATAGTAGTCAACCGCATCGGAAAACATCAAAAGCCCGTCGCATGACACCACCGGAATTCCTGCTTCCTCCGCCTTTGCGAGTTCACTGCCGAGTGCCTGTACATTAATAGGCACAACAAGAATCGCTTTATATTTATTTAATGCCATGGCCTCTGTCTGCATCTGCTGGCGCTGAATCTCTCCGCCTGCATAGTTAATTTCCACACGGTATCCCGCACTCTCAAGAGTATCCCGGATTACCTGCGCTGTTTGGGTCCACTGAGCATTCTCTTCCGGAAGGGAAAGTCCGATCACCTTTCCATCGCTTTCCACTGCACCCGGCGTCACATCAGGCAGCTCCTGCGGTTCAGGAGTAATATCCACATCCGCCGTGTTGCCATTCCCGGATATCTCCTCACCTTCTGCATCTGTCTCATTCTCTGATGGTTTCTGACTGTCCTCTTCTTTCTGCAGCTCCTTTTCCTGGTTTGAGCAGCCTGCAAGCGCCGCAGCCAAAAGTGATGAAGCGAGATAAATTAAAAACGTCTTCTTTTTCATTCTCCACCTCTCCTTCCTTATAGCAAA
>CALWBA010000112.1 GCA_944375815.1 uncultured Lachnospiraceae bacterium
GAAAATGATTATTGGTACCCATGCGCTGATTCAGGAGAAAGTGGAGTATCATAGTCTGGCACTTGTAATCACCGACGAGCAGCACCGCTTTGGGGTTCGTCAGAGAATCACACTGTCTGACAAGGGAAAGGAACCGAATGTGCTGGTTATGAGTGCGACGCCGATCGCGCGGACACTTGCAATTATTCTGTACGGAGATCTCGACATCTCCGTCGTAGATGAGCTTCCTGCAAAGAGGCTCCCGATCAAAAACTGTGTAGTGGACACCTCATATCGGCCGAAAGCATACCGTTTCATGGAAAAGGAGATTGCGGCAGGCCATCAGGTTTATGTGATTTGTCCGATGGTTGAAGAGAGCGAGGGACTCGAGGCTGAGAATGTAACAGACTACACGCAGAAGCTGCGGCAGGTCTTTCCGCCGGAAATTGCAGTAGAAGCTTTGCACGGGCAGATGAAGCCGGCACAGAAGAATGAAATTATGGAGCGGTTTGCCGCGAATGAGATACAGATTCTCGTGTCCACGACAGTCGTGGAAGTCGGTGTCAATGTTCCGAATGCAACGGTAATGATGGTGGAGAATGCAGAGCGCTTTGGGCTGGCGCAGCTTCATCAGCTCCGCGGGCGAGTGGGAAGAGGAGATGCGCAATCGTATTGTATTTTCATGCAGGGGAGCGGCGCAAAAGAGACAAGCAGACGACTGGAAATTTTGAATAAATCGAATGATGGATTTTTTATTGCCTCGGAGGACTTAAAGCTGCGCGGACCGGGAGACCTTTTCGGAGAGCGCCAGAGCGGTCTGATGGAGTTCACAATTGCGGACATTTATCGGGACGCGGCAATACTTAAGCAGGCGAGTGACGCAGCACGCGAATTGCTTGAACTGGATCCGGATCTGTCGCTTCCGCAGAATGAGCGTCTGAAGCAAAGACTGGATGCTTACTGTATGCGCAGGCTGGAAGATCTGGGGCTGTAATTGATAGCACAGGAGGTAAGGCGGATGAAAGAAAACGGCGAAATGGTTCGTCTCGTGGATGTGCGCAAGACGTATCACATGGGCGAGGTAGTGATTCATGCGGTAGATGGACTTTCCATGGAGATAAAGGAAGGGGAATTTGCTGTAGTGGTAGGTCCCAGCGGAGCGGGAAAGACCACAGTGCTTAATATCCTGGGAGGCATGGACAGTGCAACTTCAGGGGAGGTATGGATCGACGGTGTGGATATCAGCAAATTTAAGGAAAAGCAGCTCACCTCCTATCGGAGAAATGATATCGGATTTGTATTTCAGTTCTATAATCTGGTTCAGAACCTGACAGCAAAGGAGAATGTTGAGCTTGCATCTCAGATCTGCAGGAATCCGATGGACGCTGAGCAGGTACTCCGGGATGTCGGGCTGTTTGACCGTATGGACAATTTCCCTGCACAGCTCTCAGGCGGCGAGCAGCAGAGAGTGGCGATTGCCAGAGCGCTTGCCAAGAATCCCAAGCTTCTGCTGTGCGATGAGCCCACGGGTGCACTGGATTACAATACAGGCAAGGCGATTTTAAAGCTTCTTCAGGATACGTGCCGGGAGCATCATATGACGGTTGTGGTGATTACACATAACTCTGCAATTGCACCGATGGCGGACAGAATTATTCACATTAAAAACGGCAGAGTCAGCCGGATGGAAGAGAATCCGCATCCGGTACCTGTGGAGACGATAGAATGGTAAGGTGTTGAGAATGAAGAAAAGAAGAAATGTTCTGGTAAAGGAATTTTTCGCGGAGGTCTGGAAGACGAAAAACCGCTTCCTGTCCATTCTTCTGATTGTACTTCTCGGTGTGGCGTTCTTTTCGGGAATTCGTGCCGCGAGTCCGGATATGCGTCTGTCTGCAGATGCATTTTATGATGACAGCCGGCTGATGGATATTCAGGTTTCCGGAACTCTGGGACTTACGGATGAAGACGTTGAAGAGCTAAGAGCGATTGACGGCGTGGAAGAGGTAGAACCTGCCTATAGTGCAGACGTTCTCTGCCGCTTGAAGGAGACGCAGGCAGTGGTAAAGCTGATGTCTGTTACCGGAGATATGAACCGCGTAACGGTAGAGGCGGGAAGGGTTCCTGAAAAAGAAGGGGAGATCTTCATGGATGCCGCCTTTATGGATACATATGGTTACGAGATCGGAGATACGATCCAAGTGTTTGCAGGAGATGACGGCGATATTCTGGATACGCTCACCGGAGACACATTTACAATCGTAGGATATGGTACGAGCCCGTTTTATCTGAGCCTTGATCTGGGTACCAGCACGGTTGGAAGCGGCAATGTAGAGGGGATAGGAGTTCTGACTGCGGACAATTTTTCGCTTGAATCATATACGGGGATTTATCTGCTGGCCTCAGGGGCCGATAACGAGGTGGCATACACAGACGGATATACAGATGTCGTTGATGAGGTGAAGAACCGGATTGAAGAGATTGCAGACGGACGATGCGAAGTGCGGTACGCTCAAATTCAGGCAGACGGCGAGAAGGCGATTGCGGACGGCGAAGCTGAGATCGCAGATGCAAGGCAGGAACTTTCAGATGCCGAGGCAGAGCTTGCGGATGGTGAGAAACAGATTGCAGATGCTAAGAAGGAACTTGAGGACGGCGAGAAGGAACTTGCAGACTTCAGACAACAGATTGCGGACGGCGAGAAACAGATTGCAGACGGCGAATCGGAACTTGCTGATGGCGAACGGCAGATTGCATCAAATGAGAAGACCATACAGGAAGGGAAAAGTCAGCTTGCAGCAGGGCAGACCCAGCTTGATGCAGCAAAAAAGCAGATTACTGACGGACAGAGTCAGCTGGATGCGGCAAATGCGGAGATTACCCGGCAAGAGCAGCTGCTGCAGAGTAAAGCAGAAGAGTATGAACAGGGAGTAAAGGCATGGAATGATGCAGATGCGCAGGTAAGTCAGAGCGAGCAGCAGATAGCCGCTGCGGAGGAGCAGCTGAATGCACAGAAGCCGCAGATCGATGCAGCACGTGAAATGATCACTCAGCAGGAGGAGCAGGCGGCAGAGCTTGAGAATAACATGCAGCTTCTTCGTGAGCAGATTCAGGCACTGGAGGACGCAGGAGATGCAGCGGATCAGGAACTGCTTGCTCAGCTGAAGGAACAGCTTGGTGCTATGGAGGAACAGGCGGCCCAGATTCAAGCATCATTAACACAGATCAGGGAACAGGTTGCGCAATATGATGAGGCTGTCACCGCACTTGCAGGACAGAAAGAGCAGATTGCAGCGGCGCGTGAGGAGCTGACGCAGCAGAAGACTCAGCTGGATGCGGCGGCCGAGCAGATCAGAACGGGCCGGCAGCAGCTGGAGAACAGCCGCCAGACTCTTACACAGAAACAGCAGGAGCTGGACGCTTCTTCGGCCCAGCTCACAGCGTCACAGAAAACATTGAATGAGAAGGCAGCCCAGCTTACAATCGGAGAACAGCAGCTTGCGGCAGCAAAGAGTGAGCTGCAGTCCGGGCGTTCCGAACTGGCAAAGAGCAGGCAGGAACTGGAGGACGGCAAGAAAAAGCTTGCAGATGGAGAACAGGAGATTGCGGACGGCAAGTCAGAACTTGAAAAGAAAGAGCAGGAGCTTAGAGAAGCTCAGGCAGAATTTGATGAAAAGTCTGCAGATGCGGAAACGGAAATTGCAGACGCTGAGGCTGAGATTGCGGATGCCAGAAAAGAACTCGATGATATGGAGATGCCAGAGTGGTACGTTCTGGACCGGGGAGCCATCCAGAGCTGTGTCGAGTACGGGCAGGACTCTGAGCGCATTGAGGCAATCGGAAATGTATTTCCGCTCATTTTTTTCCTTGTGGCAGCTCTTGTGTGCCTTACAACCATGACACGCATGGTTGAGTAAAAACGCACGGAGATCGGTACGCTTAAAGCGCTCGGATACGGCAAATGGCAGATAGCGGCAAAATATATCGGATATGCATTCTTTTCGTGCTGCATCGGCGGCATTGCCGGTCTGCTGATTGGGCAGAAGCTCCTTCCGGTTGTAATCATCCAGGCATACGGAATACTGTATGTAAATCTTCCTGAGGCACTTTCCCCGCTGCATTTATCGTATTCGCTTATATCTCTGGCAATGGCAGTGATAATCACAACGTTTGCAACGATTGCAGCATGCCGAAGGGAACTGGCGCTTGTTCCCGCACAGCTGATGCGCCCGCAGGCACCGAAGTCGGGCAAGCGTATTCTGCTTGAACGGATCGGCTTTATCTGGAGGAGACTAAGCTTTACCGGTAAGGCGACGATGAGAAATCTTTTCCGCTATAAGAAACGTTTTTTTATGACTGTTCTGGGAATCGGCGGATGTACGGGACTGCTTCTGACGGGATTCGGCATCAAAGATTCCATTATGGCTATTGGAGAGCTGCAGTTCGGTGAGATTCGCGTTTATTCCGGAGCAGTTTCAATGGA
>CALWBA010000113.1 GCA_944375815.1 uncultured Lachnospiraceae bacterium
CAACTGCATAACCTTAACATTCTCAATATTTAATTTTTAAAGCGGCCACCGAAAGATGGCTTGTTTGTCATGCGATTAAGGGAATGGATACCCTTTACTTTTCATTTTCAATCTTTACACCTCCCAAGTTTTAATATTTTTAAGCAGAAACTTAATATAGTTTCATTTTTCTTCGATGTGTATACTAATATTGTACAGAACAATTATACTTTTTCAATATCTTTCCTGAAATTTTCTGTAATATTTCTGCCGCTGTAAAACTCTTACGGTTTTCTTACACTTTTGGAAATTATCTTTCTTTTTGCATGAAATATGATAAAATACAGATAATTACAGAAGAGAGAGGAGGCAGTGGCAATGCGCAGAAGATTTGAAAAAATTATTATTTCTACAGGGATCATATTTGTATTGGGACTGTGCGGATGCGGAAAGAAAGAAGATACCGTGCAGGCAGTGGATCCGGAGAACATGAAAATTTTACATGATTATTTTGTATATAACGGGAATGGCTTCTATGTCGATGGGCTGGAGTGGTCGGATTCCTGGGAAGATGTAAGAGAAGCGAGAGACATTGAAGATACGAATATCCTGCAGGAATTTACAATTAATGATACCATGAAAGGATATACAGTACAAAGTGATCTCTGGGATGAGATTCCCGGATGCGCTGCAGAGGAAAACTATAGCTTTTCGGAGGAAGGACAGTTATCTGATATAGAAGTGAAGGTAAGTATATCTTCGGAAGAAGCGGCGCGAACCCTGCTGAGTGAAATCCTTCCGTGGGTACAGAACAATCTCCCTGAACCGTTTTACTCTTCTGAACTTCTTGAGCAGGATGCAGATGCAATTATAGAGACTTTATTAAAGCAGAGCACTCCTATGACATGGAACGCAGAGGATGGCAGCCAGTTTAACCTTGAAACTACCGGCTTTGATTCCACCGGATATATGAGCACTTCTTTCCTGGTTCGTACGCCTGAATTCTCCAGTTCCACAGTTATGCGTTCTATAGCAGACGGAGCGCGATTTCGATAGAGCCGGGAATTTAACGCATAATCTTCATACATGTGCTGCATACTGTAAAAAAGGAGTGTGTGTCACATGGAACAAAAAGATTTAAAGGGAAATATCGTAGAACTTAAGAGCAATATCTATCTCCTCTCAATTATCGGAGAAGTAGAAGGGCACGAAGCATTGGGAGATCGGGCAAAGGCGACAAAATATGAGCATATTCTTCCGAATCTTGCTATGGTAGAAGAAAATGATAAAATTGACGGACTGCTAATTCTGCTGAATACCGTGGGCGGAGATGTGGAAGCAGGGCTTGCGATTGCAGAAATGATCTCATCTGTGAGCAAACCTTCTGTTTCACTCGTACTGGGCGGCGGACACTCGATTGGAGTGCCGCTTGCTGTATCTGCAGACTACTCGTTCATTGTACCGAGCGCAACTATGGTCATTCATCCTGTGCGTACAAACGGTACTTTTATCGGTGTGGTTCAGACATACCGCAACATGGAAAAGACGCAGGATCGCATTACAGGCTTCATATCCAGCCACTCAAATATAAGCCAGCAGCGTCTTGAACAGCTTATGCTCGACACTTCTCTGCTTGTCAAGGATGTTGGAACTATGCTGGATGGAAAACAGGCAGTGAAAGAGGGACTTATCGATGAGGTAGGCGGGATTTCCGAGGCACTTGCCAAGCTTCATCAGATGATGAATGACCACAGACAAAAGGACTGAAAAACAAAGCAGGAAGCGTTTCCGGAAACGGGAGCGCTTTTTTTGTGTTGTATCCTATGTAATCTTATGATATAATTAAAAATCGATAGACTGTTTTCGAACAGATATGTATCCTTTCGGAAACGGTTTCAGCAAAATATAAAACAAACAGAGGATTTATTTTATGACTTTTTTACAGGCAATTCTGATGGGGATTTTGCAGGGCTTTCTGGAATTCCTGCCTGTGAGCAGCTCCGGACATATTATATTGCTGGAGTATGTGAGCGGTGTCACCATTGGAAGAGGACTTCTGTTCGAGACGCTGATTCATATCGGTACACTGGCGGCAGTGATCTTCCTGTTTCAAAAGGAGTTAAAGCAGCTCGTACTCGATGGTATTCGTATACTGCTGGACATTGTAGACAATGCGAAAATCTGGTATCTGAACAAGCGTATGCCGGAAAAAGAGCAGCGCTACAAGAAGCTGTTTCAGAGTAATTACCGCCGGCTTTTTCTGCTTCTGCTTATATCCACGGCCGTCACTTCCGCTGTCGGCCTGCTGATGCGCGGATTTTCAGTGAAAGCAGCCGGATCTCCGCTCGCACCGGGCATCGGATTTTTTATCACGGGCGTGGTACTGCTTGTATCTGATCGGATTAAAACCGGCAGCAGAATTCCGAAGGATGTCACATTATGGCAGGCTGCGGTGATCGGCGCCTTTCAGGGAGCAGCCGTGTTCCCGGGAATCTCTCGGATGGGAATCACCATAGGCATCTGCCTTTTGCTGGGGCTGAACAGAAAGTTCTCCGTGATCTATTCATTCCTGTTATCCGTGCCGACAATAGCCGGTGCGGTTATTATTGTATTGATAAGTGCAAATGGAACAGATTTCAGCGGAATGCTGATTCTGGAATACCTGCTTGGCATTGCAGCCGCAGCTGTGACCGGATTTTTATGTATCCGTTTCATGCAGCGCATCCTTTTAAAGAAAAGATTGAAAGGATTTGCCTATTATTGTTTTCTCATTGGAATTGCCGCAATCATCAGTTATTTTGCCGTATAGACGGCAGGGGAGGAGCATTGTTACGTGACAACGACCAGGAAAAAATCATCAGCATCAAAGAAGCGTACATCATCTAATCCATCCTCCGGCAAAAAAGCCGCTTCACGCAGAAAGAAAACTTTAAAGGCCGATCGTTCCGCCAGCAGAGGACTGAGTCTGGAAATTCTGATTCTGACGGTTATGGCAGTCTGCGTTCTGCTTTTTATCAGCAATCTCGGCATCGGAGGTATTGTGGGAAATGCTGTCAGCACTTTTTTCTTCGGATTGTTTGGCGTGATTGCGTACCTGTTTCCATTTGTACTGTTCTTCGGTATGACATTTTGGATTGCAAACGCATCGAATCCGCTGGTTGAGAGGAAACTTTGGGGAGCAGCAGGTACGTATGTTTTTTTTTTCTTTTTTTTTTAGCTTCTGATGGTAGGTTATGATTAAAATGTCACGTTGTTTGTGCTGTTCAAGCTCTGCCCTCAGGATAAGACACGAGGCGGCAT
>CALWBA010000114.1 GCA_944375815.1 uncultured Lachnospiraceae bacterium
ATATCTCCAAGATGTATGGACATATTTTCCAGGCTTCTGTCAATCAGGCCTCTTCCTTCCCCCGTCGCAATCCCCAGGATTCCGCCGGTAAATATCAGCACAATTCCCACTGCTCCCATGAGTGCCGCAATCAGCAGCAGCATCTTTTTCTTCATTCCTGCATCCCTCCCTGTCTTCTGTGGAATATCCGGGATACCAGATTTTTTGCCCAGCGTATAAATCCCGGAACAAGCCGCAGACCCATGCCGAAGAGTACCAGGCATGCAATTCCGATCCCCGTGGACAGAAAACCAAGCCCCATTGTCATAATTCCAACCGCAGGCGCTCCAAAGCAGGTAAAGATTCCCTTTCCGATTCCAATGATTCCTCCAAAGAAAAACCCGATCCCTGCTCCCAGAATACTGATCACCAGACCAATCAGCGCACCGAGAATTCCGAAAAATGCTCCGATAATGCCTCCGCCGATTCCCAGAATCAGCGGAGATGCAAACACAAGCCCGATGATCAGAAGCGTCCAGACTGCAGTGCCTCTGCGGCGTCCGGTATATGTATCGTTTTCTCTCTCCTGGTTTACACTTTGGTTCTCTTCGCTTCTGTGATACGTTCTGCTGTGCTGCTTTTTCTCCTGACTGCTGTCTTCTGCGTGCGCTGCAGGGGTCTGTATCGCCTCCTCTTCCTCCGCTTCCCGATAACCGTACTCCGTAAACTCTCCGTGTTCCTGCCCCTTATACAGGTTTGTTTTAATAATCGCCGCAACTTTGGCAGGACTTCCCAGCTTTCGGATAATCTCTTCTTCATTCTCCGGTCCGGCGTCATCAAAATAGTCGTTGTAATATGCAAGCGCATCCAGTCGCTCATATTCCGGTATGTCACCCAGCAGCCGCTCAAGCTGCTCCATAAATTCTGCGCGGTTCATGATCCACTCCTCCCCTCAAATAACTGCGTGATCTTCGAGGAATAGCTCTTCCACTCTGCCTCGTAGAGCTGAAGCTGCACTGTACCCTTCTCTGTCAGTTTATAGTATCTTCTGTTTCTGCCGGCAAATGCCATGTCGTAGACATCCAGACATTCGTCCTTCTGCAGTCTGCGCAAAACTGGATACAGCGTTGATTCTGACACATCAATGACCTGCCGGACATCCTGTGTAATCTTATATCCGTAGGTTCCCTGCCGCTCTTTCGACACAACCGCAAGTACGATGGCATCCAAAAGCGCCGCTCCGGTATTAAACACCATAAGATACTCCTCCTCTCTATTGTCCGCTGCATAATATTATTTGCTGTTGTATATTATATACCATATAATATTATAGGGCGCAATAGCATTAAGAATATCTTAAGAAAAACTTCCGGTATTCATCCCAATGGAATACCGGAAGTTTCTCAGTAATTACCTATTCACATATTTCCACTGTATAGGAGGTATGAAACTCCTCCCCCGCTCCCAGATGATTCGTATACTCTCTCTGTTCAAGCGTTCCGTCAAATCCTACAGCGTCACATCTTCCCCACCACGGCTCTATGCAGATAAACGGAGCCTCGCAGCAGTCCGGCGACCAGATACCGAAAAGCGGCGCGTTAAAGGAAACTTTTACATACGGTTTACGGTCCGGACCGGCCAGCCATACGCAGTTTGTCTGGGCATGCTCAACAATCAGAGCGTCCCTGGCAAACTGATCCTTTTCCAGCTTATGAAGCCCATTCTCAAGTGACAGCGGATGCTGCTGCGCAGCCTCAAGATGCAGATCGGGATCAATCAGCTGATAATGAATCTCATCCGCAGCGAAGCCCAGATAATAATCAGTCTGCTCACCCTGTCCGTTCAGCGGACACATAAACGCAGGATGCGCGCCGATTGAGAAATGCATCTCCTTCGTATCGGTATTTTTTACTCTCCACATAATGTTCACGCTGCTGTCTTTCAGACGGTACCCGATCTCAAGGCGGAATGCAAACGGATAATTCGCATGTGTGACCTCTGAATCACTGAGTGCGAACCAGATCTCCTGATCCTGCTGCGATACCAGTGTAAATTCCTGATGCCGCGCAAAACCGTGCTGCTTCATCTCGTATCTCTTTCCCGCGTATGTGTAGGCGCCGTCCTTCAGTCCCCCCACAATCGGGAAAAGCACCGGAGAACTCCAGCCCCAGTATTTTTTATCCGCGCACCACAGATACTCTGTGTCCGTATCCTTTCTGCGGATCGATGTCATCTCCGCTCCCTGGCTGCGGATCTCCACGCGCAGCTTCTCATTTTCCAGTACATACTTCTGCATAAACTTTCCCATCCTTTTCTATAATATAATTTCTTCTCCCAATGCTACGGAGTAAATGATTTTCTCTTTTACCTCTATTCCCGTGGTGCGCTTCAGCGCCTCCGCATAATATTGGAGCTGAATCCGATAGCGCTCTGCCAGCTCCGCAGCTTCCTTTACATGATCCGTCTTGTAGTCCACCAGAACCAGTCCGTCATTCTCCTCAAACCAGGCATCAATAATTCCCTGGACAAGTATCTCCTCCTCGCCCTGCCATGCGGGATTCTGCCTGGCAGCAGGCACCGAGACTGCAAACGGCTGCTCGCGTCTGAGCGTTCCAAGTCGGTATGCCCTAGCCATACGGTGACCCAGAGGAGATTCCAGAAATTTCTGGAAATCCTTCCTGTATACACTGTTGTACTCTTCAGGAAGCAGATATCCGTTCTCACGCATGCGCATGATCTGACGGTCTGCACTGTCTGCTGTGAGCGCCTCTCCATAATCGAGCCGCTCAAATATCTTGTGGTAAACCGTACCGCGGCGCGCTCCCTGCAGCTTCTCCTCAGTATTCCCGCGGATAAAGCGCGGAATTATCTCTTCTTCTTCCGGATAAAGTACTGCCGTCGGTTCCGCATCCGGCTCCGGTGCCTGCTCGCGTTTCAGTTCCGACACACTCATGACAGCCGGTATTTCACTTAAAACCGCATAGGGGTACTGATAACTGTACTTTTTTGAAAGCTCTCTGCGCACTGTTTCATCATAGACATGTCCGGTATCCCATTCTTCCAGCTCCCGCCGGATCTCGGACTGTTCCCAGCGGAGAATAACCTCCTCCTGCACGAGCTCCTCTGCCGTGATCCTGCGGATTATAAAGTCCGCATTTTCCTCCGTAAGAACCTCCTCGCAGCGCACATCAACCCCGAATGCATCATAGAGCTGCTGAAAGGATGGATGGCGCGCCAGTGCGGCAAGAATCCACTCCCAGCAGTTCTTTGCGTGCTCCAGTGTCTTGCATGAAAGACCGGTCTCTTTTCGCTGCGCAATTACCGCGCACGAGGATACGAGCTTTCCCAGATCTCCTACTGTACCCGTAAGAATCAGCCGCTCTTTCGCTCTTGTAAGCGCCACGTAAAGTATGCGCAGTTCTTCACTTAAGCTTTCCAGCGCAAGCTCCCGCTTCATTACCTGCTTTAAAAGTACCGGGCGGCGTGTTCTGAGCTCCGGATCAACAGCGTCGGATCCGATTCCCATCTGTGAATGCAGAATCAACGGTGCACGGCTGTCCTGCATATTGAACCCTTTCCCCATACCGCTTACGAATACAATCGGAAATTCGAGCCCCTTGCTTTTATGGATGCTCATGATGCGCACAGTATCTGCCTGTTCTCCGGTAACACTGACCTCTCCGAAATCCACCTCATACTTGCGCAGCTTCTCGATATACCTGATAAAATTGAACAGCCCGCGGTAGCTCGTCGCCTCAAACTCAATCGCCTTTTCTACAAGCATATCGAGATTCG
The DNA here is from genome assembly GCA_944375815.1 of uncultured Lachnospiraceae bacterium. GTDB lineage: Bacteria > Bacillota > Clostridia > Lachnospirales > Lachnospiraceae > Egerieimonas_A. Next base: position 3,775 of record CALWBA010000114.1, read on the forward strand.
CCTGTCTCTGTTCGCCTCCCGGCATCGCTGCCGCGAAATTTCCGTATCCCGTTTCCTTTAATATCAGCATGAGCAGCTCATGAATCGGCGTATGGCTTACCAGAGAGCGCATTCTTTCAAGAAGCCGCAGAAATTCACAAATCTTTCCCGCTGTTTTCTCATCATGTCCTTCCAAAGCGTATCGCCTGCATGCCTCATACAGATTTCCGTCCGAAAACTGTGATCGGACGAGTGCCATTTCCTCAGCTGTACACCCGCAGATCGGTGAATGCAGGACTGCCGCAAGCGGGATATCCTGGCGCGGATTATCGCAGATCTGCAGATAATTTAAGACTGTCTGTACCTCCAAAGCCGAAAAATAGCCCGTGCGCGAAGTGCTGTATGCCGGAATGCCCTGCGCATTGAGCACCCGCACAAAACTGTCGGCCCATCCCGCTGCAGCCCGCAGCAGCACCACACAGTCGCGGTATGCGGCAGGACGATACTCGCCGGTCTTCTTGTCCAGTACCTGTTCCCTGCCCACAAGCTCCCGGATTCGGCCCGCCACAGCACGCGCTTCGATTTCCTGCAGAGACTCCTGTTCCTTCATATCTTCCAGCGCCGGCGTATCTTTCTCCAGAAGCAGCAGCTCCGTCGGTGTATCCTTTACTTCCTCCGGATAGTCTGCTCCCGGGTATAACGCTGCCGCATCGTCATAGGAAATATTTCCCAGCTCCGGCGTCATGATCTGGCGGAAAATATAATTTACTCCGCTCAGCACCATTGCCCTGCTGCGGAAATTCTTATGCAGATCGATGCGCTGTGTTCTGGAATCATCGGTACTGTAGGAATGATATTTTTCCAGAAAAAGCTCCGGTCTTGCAAGGCGGAAGCGGTAAATGCTCTGCTTGACATCACCTACCATGAAAATATTGTATCTGCCGTCTGAAATTCCCGAGACGCTTGTGAGCAGCATTTCCTGAACATAGTTGCTGTCCTGATACTCATCAATCATAATCTCCGCAAAGCCCGCGGCAAGTTCCTCTGCCGCCTCCGTGCGCACAATGGTGCCGTCATCCTGCTTTTTGACGAGAATTTCCAGCGCAAAATGCTCCAGATCCGCGAAGTCCAGCAGGTTCTTTTCCCGCTTTTTAGCCGAATATGCATCGATAAACCGTTCCGTAAGAAAAGTAAGCTGGCGCACCGGCGCACGGCACGCTTCCAGCTGTTCGCTCAGCTCCTCCATCGAATATTGATAGTACTGTTCCGTTAAGTCTTTCACAAGTCCTTTGGCAGTGTCGCGCATGGTTTTTACCTGCTCACGTTTTCTGTCTGACACTGCCTTATCCTTCTTTGAGGAAATCCTCTGAAACTTCACCTGTCG
>CALWBA010000115.1 GCA_944375815.1 uncultured Lachnospiraceae bacterium
TAATTCTCCGAGCTCAATCCGGTGTCCCATATGCTTGATCTGGAAATCTTTCCGGGAGGCAAAGTATAAAAGTCCGTCCTCGCCGTAGTAAGCCAGATCGCCTGTCCTGTAGATCCGTTCCGGATACTGCGGGCACAGCGGATTATTCACAAAGACCTTTGCTGTCTGATCGGGGTTGTTATAGTAGCCAAGCGCCAGGCAGGTTCCTGACACACAGAGCTCACCGGTAACGCCGGGCTGTGTAATCTCCCTGTCGGATTCGCTGAGCAGAAATACACGCTCATTTGGAAACGGCTTTCCGATCGGAAGTCTTTCGCCCGGAGAAAATCTTCGGTCCGCTTCATAATATGTGCAGTTGCAGGTGATCTCCGTCGGTCCGTAGAGGTTCACAAAACGGGCGTTCGGCAGATGCTCCTGCCAGATCGTGAGATCCCTTACAGGCATGACTTCTCCGGAAAAGAGAACTTTCCGCACCGTATCCGGGACACGGTAGTCAAATCCCTTCAGCGTGGAGATTATGCACAGCGCGGAGACTGCCCAGATCAGCGTGGTAACACGCCGTTCGCAGAGAAAATCAAGCAGCTGTACGGGAAAGGAAAACATCCTCCGCGGAATAATCTGCACACATGCGCCGGTCTTTAATCCGGAGTAGATGTCCTTTACCGATACATCAAAGTCCCACGGAGCCTGATTGCCGATTACATCGTCAGAGGTGATGGAAAAGAGTTCCGTAAAGGTGCCAATAAAATCCAGTACGAAACGATGGCTCACCACGACGCCCTTTGGAACCCCGGTGGAACCGGAGGTGAAATTGCAGTATAAAGGAGCGGTATCTGTCAGCTGTGATCTTATTGCCTGCAGCCGCTCCGGTTCAGAGGGCGCACACTGGAGCTCCTCTAAAAGGAGCGTCTCTCCGGCAAAGTCCAATTCCCGAAATGTTTCAAGATAGGATTTACAGGTGACTGCAGCAGGAGCCTTCAGTGTCTCCAGAATCTGCCGCAGCCGCGCAGGAGGCTGCTTTATATCCAATATACAGTAAAAGCATCCCGCATATACGCACCCGAGCAGCAGGGCAATGGTATCTGCCCCTTTTTCCATAAATACAGGAACGGGCGTTGCAGGTGCAATCTTTTTTGAAAGTGCACTTCCGATTCCGCGCGCTCTGCTTTCAAGCTGTGCAAACGTACAGGATCCATACGCATCCGCGAATGCTGTTTTTTCCGGATATTTCTCTGCCGATTCCTCCAGATATTCCAGAACATTTCTACGCATAAATTTATCCCGCCTTTCTCTTTCCTGGAATTTTCCCCATTGTAAAAAGAAAGAATGTAAAAATCAATAGCCTTCACAAAATGTTCAGAGAAACGTAAGAAAAATTATAAAAAATTATGGAGAAAATTAAGTCTTACAAATTAATTTTAAACTTTCTCCCGGAATTAAGGCATCGCAGACAAATTATTTTACCCCTACATCTTTTTATAAAAATGTGTTAACATAAAAGCAAATAAACAGTCAGGAGGAGAATTACACATGAAAATTTTATTCTATGACACAAAGAACTATGACAAAGAGTCCTTTGAGAACATGAGGACCGAATATCCGGAGATTGAGATCGATTATCTTAAGACAGACCTGGCACCAAAGACAGCGCAGCTTGCAGCCGGATATGATGCCGTCTGCGCATTTGTAAGTTCAGATATTCATGAGGAGACCATAAAAGGGCTGCATCAGGCCGGCGTGAAGCTGCTCCTGATGCGCTGCGCGGGATTCAACAACGTAGCGCTGGATACTGCAGCTGAGTGCGGCATTACAGTAATGCGCGTGCCGGGCTACTCCCCTGAGGCGGTAGCAGAGCATGCAATGGCTCTTGCGCTTGTCGTAAACCGCAGGATGCATAAATCCTATGTAAAAGTCAGAGAAAATGATTTCAGTCTCGGAGGCCTTATGGGATTTAACTTCTACCAGAAGACCGCCGGCATTGTAGGAACCGGAAAAATCGGAGCTGCCATGTGCCGCATCTGCCGCGGATTTGGCATGAGAGTTATTGCTTATGATGTCTATAAGAATCCGGATCTTGATTTTGTTGAGTATGTGACGCTGGACGAGCTGCTGAGCCAGAGTGATCTGATTTCCCTGCACTGCCCGCTGATGAAGGACACTTATCATCTGATCAATCGTGACACCATCCAGAAGATGAAAGACGGAGTAATTCTTGTTAATACTTCCCGCGGCGGACTGGTAAAGACAGCGGATCTTATTGAAGGAATTCGGGCACGCAAATTCTTCGGCGTGGGACTCGACGTATATGAGGAAGAGACAAACAATGTATTCGAGGATCGTTCGGACGAGATTCTGGAGACCTCGATCACAGCGAGACTGCTTTCATTCCCGAATGTGATGATTACCTCTCATCAGGGATTCTTTACAAGGGAGGCATTAAGCGCAATAGCAGAGACAACTCTTAATAATGCCAGAGATTTTGCCCAGGGACGCGAGAACGCAAATATAGTAAAATAATACCGGCGGGCCGGTGCCCATGTGAGGGCATTGGCTCGCTCTTGTAAACTGCTCACGGAGGGTGTATAGTGTAAGATAGCAAAGGAAGCCGGCGGCTGCTTACAGCACGCTGCGCAAAGGAGGAAACACGCATTGGACTGCAAGGAAGCGCAGGCAAGGATCCCGGATTATATCAAAGGCACGCTGCCGTCCCGGGACCTTGAAAATTTTATTGCTCATATCAGAAAATGCCCGGTGTGCCACGAGGAGCTGGAGACATATTTTACAATTCACCTCGCCGTTGCTACACTGGACAACGATAAGCCGGATTTTTATAATTTTTCCGGCAAGCTGGAAAAAGATATCGAAGAAAAGGAGCACATGCTCCGCCGCGGCAGGGCGGCCCGGTGGTTTTTGATCGTTTCAGGGCTGATCCTTCTGCTTGCGCTGTTCGGAGTGATGATTGCAAGATATGAGCTTTTGCCGGTACTGTGACAGGCATAAGCAGGATTAACAGAAAAAGGAGTTATACAGACATGGGAAAAAAGATAGTACTGATCGATGGACACAGCATATTAAACCGCGCGTTTTACGGACTGCCGGACCTGACAAATTCTGAGGGGCTGCATACGAACGCGGTATACGGCTTTTTAAATATCCTGTTTCGAATTCTCGAGGAGGAAAAGCCGGATTATCTGACTGTGGCATTCGATCTGCACGCGCCGACATTCCGCCATAAGATGTACGAGGCGTACAAGGGTACAAGAAAGCCCATGCCCGCAGAACTCAGGGAACAGGTTCCGCTTATGAAGGAAGTGCTCAAGGCGATGGGAATTGCGATTGTGCAGCAGGAGGGATATGAGGCCGACGATCTTCTGGGCACGCTGGCAAGAAGAGCAGAGAGTGATGGAATGGATGTAACAATTGTGTCAGGGGACAGAGACTTGCTGCAGCTTGCCACGGAGAAGACAAAGATCCGCATACCGAAAACAAAAAGCGGAAAAACACTGATCGAAGATTATTATACCGGGGATGTCATTGAAAAATATCAGGTTGAGCCGTGGCAGATCGTGGAGCTGAAGGCACTGATGGGAGATACTGCCGACAACATCCCCGGTATACCCGGCGTTGGAGAGAAAACCGCAACAAAGATGATCGTTCAGTTTGGAAGCGTGGAGAATGCATATGCGCATCTGGATGAGATCAAGCCGAATAAGGCCAGGGAATCACTGCGTGATCATTATGATAAGGCGACACTCAGCAGAAAGCTTGCTGCTATTGATGTCAATGCCCCGGTGACGTATACGGTTGAAGATGCAAAGATAGGCGATTTCTATACAGAAGCCGCATATGAGATGTTTCGCAGACTGGAGTTCAAGAACCTGCTGAGCCGATTTTCGGATACACCGGCATCAGAAGAATTCAGCTTTAAAATCATCACTGAGTATATCCAGACAGAGGAAATATTTACAGAGGCAAAAAAGGCTTCCGCTGTGGGTGTTTCAGTGCTGGAAAATAAAAAAGATCTGCTGGGCGCTGCTCTGGCCTGGGGAGAGAATCATGTATACCTTCCGGCAGAAGGATTTGTGACATCTCGGTATTTATGCGAGAAACTCAGCGGACTTGCCCAAAATACAGAGATCTGCAGCATGGATATCAAGGGACTTCTGAAATGGGTGCAGAATCTGACACCGGAGCACTCTTTTGACGCTTCGATTGCGGCATATCTTTTAAATCCGCTGAAATCGGCATATCACTATGAAGACATTGCCAAGGAGTTTGCGGGAAAATATCTCCCGTCCCCTGAGGACATATTTAAGACGGCAAAGCTTCCCTCTCCGGAGAAGATGGAGCAGGAGCAGGCTGCGCAGTATATGTGTGCTGCTGCGTGCGGAGCATATGCATCAAGAGAAGCAATGCTGCAGAAACTTGAGGAAACGGGTATGAAAAAGCTCTATGATGAGATCGAGCTCCCGCTGGCATTCACACTGCACGATATGGAGCAGGCGGGCATCCGCGTGGAGGGAGAAGTGCTCAGGGCATATGGAGAGCAGCTTGAGGTGCGGATCAGGGAACTTGAGAAAATCATTCATGAACAGGCAGGAGAGGAGTTTAATATAAGCTCTCCCAAACAGCTGGGAGTAATCTTATTTGAGAAGCTGGGGCTGCCTGGAGGCAAGAAGACAAAGAGCGGCTATTCGACAGCGGCTGATGTGCTGGATAAACTCGCACCGGATCATGAGATCGTGGCGAATGTGCTGGAGTATCGGCAGCTCACAAAGCTGAAATCTACTTATGCGGACGGACTTGCGGCGTTTATTGCCGAGGATGGACGCATCCATTCAAGTTTCAATCAGACGATTACCGCAACGGGACGCATCAGCAGTACAGAACCGAACCTGCAGAATATTCCGATCCGTATGGAACTCGGAAGGCTGATACGCAAGGTGTTCGTACCTGCGGAAGGCTATATATTCCTGGATGCGGATTATTCCCAGATTGAACTGCGCGTGCTGGCACACCTGTCCGGTGATGAGAAACTTATTCAGGCATACAGGGAAGCGAGAGATATTCACAGAATTACCGCAGCGGAAGTATTCCATGTGCCGTTCGACGAAGTAACGCCGCTGCAGAGGCGAAATGCCAAGGCGGTCAACTTTGGAATTGTGTACGGTATCAGCTCCTTTGGGCTGAGCCAGGACCTGAGTATCACGCGCAAAGAGGCGGCAGAATATATTGAGAAGTATTTTGAGACATATCCGAAGATTAAAGGATATCTCGACAGCTGTGTGACTCAGGCAAAGGAGAAAGGATATGCGGTGACCCTCTTTGGAAGGAGACGTCCGGTTCCTGAGCTTTCCTCAAGCAATTTCATGCAGCGCTCGTTTGGGGAGAGAGTTGCGATGAACTCGCCCATTCAGGGAACGGCTGCGGATATTATTAAGATTGCAATGATCCGTGTCAATGACAGATTAAAATCTCAGGGGCTTTCTTCGCGCTTGATACTGCAGGTACACGATGAGCTTTTAATTGAGACAAAGAGAGAGGAGACTGCTCAGGTGGCTGCAATCCTTGAGGAGGAGATGAAAAATGCCGCTCATCTGAAGGTCAACCTTGAGGTAGACATGGAAGAGGGAGAGAACTGGTACGAGGCGAAGTAAAAGGGGGAACATAAGATGAAGATTGTGGGAATCACCGGAGGAGTGGGTTCCGGAAAGAGTGAGATACTGACCTATATAGGAAGAAATTTTGATGCCCAGGTAGTGAAGGCAGATGAGGTGGCTCACCTTCTGATGTCACCTGGCAGAGTATGCTATCCGCAGATCGTTCAGACATTCGGAGATGCCGTGATTCGCGAGGACAAGGGTATTGACCGCAAAAAGCTGGCAGCTGTTGTCTATCAGGATCCGGAACAGCTTCAGAAACTGAATGGAATTGTACATCCGGAAGTTAAGAAATATATCCTGCGTTCGATTGAGAGGGAGCGCAAAAATGAGACTGCATATTTTTTTATTGAAGCAGCTCTGCTTTTAGAAGATAATTATGATGCAATCTGTGACGAGTTGTGGTATATTTATACGGATGAGGATGCGCGCAGGGAACGGCTGAAGCTTTCACGGGGATATACCGATGCCAGAATTGATGAGATCATGGCCAATCAGCTCTCCGAGGACGAGTTCAGCGAGAGGTGCGACTTTGAGATCGACAACAGCGGGGACTTCGCGCATACCATAGAACAGATTAATCAGAGGATGAGCAGATTATGAAACTTTGCAGTATAGCAAGCGGCAGCAGCGGAAACTGTATTTTTGTGGGAAGCGACAGCAGCAGTCTGTTGATTGACGCCGGGATCAGCGGAAAGCGCGTGGAGGCAGGACTGAAAACGATCGACCGATCACCGAGGGAGCTCGACGGAATCCTGGTTACACATGAACATTCCGATCATATTCAGGGCCTGGGAGTTCTGGCGAGAAAGTACGGCATTCCGATTTATACAACGCGCGGAACAGCACAGGCAATTCTGGAAGCGGGGAAGATCGGAAAACTGCCGGAGGGGATTTTCCGTGAAGTTCGGGAAGACGAATTTTTTACAGTGGGGGATCTGAGTGTACAGCCGTTTCGAATTTCACACGATGCAGCCCAGCCGGTGGGATTCCGTGTACACCATGCAGGCCGTGCAGTAGCAGTCGCTACGGATATGGGGGTTTACGATGATTACATTGTAGAAAATCTAAAAGGAGTCAATGCTCTGCTTCTGGAGGCAAACCATGACGAACGGATGCTTCAGGCGGGTTCGTATCCGTATTATCTGAAGCGCAGGATTGCAGGAAACAGGGGACATCTCTCCAACACTACAGCGGGGCAGCTTCTGTGCCGAATCCTGGGAGACCAGTTACATACAATCCTTCTGGGACATTTAAGCAGGGAAAATAATTACGAAGCGCTGGCGTATGAAACGGTATGCGCGGAGGTGACAATGGGAAATACGCCGTATAAATCAGGCGATTTTCATATTGCGGTCGCAAAGAGAGACTGCATATCAGAATTAATCAGCGTATAAGGAGAAGAGAGCAATGAAGAAAACGATTATTACCGTAGTTGGAAAAGACACTGTGGGCATCATAGCAAAGGTATGCGCATATTTGGCAGAGAACGAGGTAAATATTGAGGATATCAGCCAGACAATTGTACAGGGATATTTCAACATGATTCTGATTACCGATACATCCCGCAGCAATAAGGAGCACGGTGTGATGGCAGAAGATCTGGAGAAGCTCGGAGAAGAAATTGGCGTAGTGATCCGCTGCCAGCGTGAGGACATCTTCAACATGATGCACCGTATCTAAACCTTCATGTTTATAATACAGAGGAAAAGGAGAACGACGGGATGATTAATTTATTTGAAGCAAGTGAAACCAATAAAATGATTTCCGAGGAGAATCTGGATGTCCGCACCATCACCATGGGAATCAGTCTGTTAGACTGCATTGACTCCAATCTGGACAGAGTCAACGCAAAGGTTTATGATAAAATCACTACCATGGCGAGAAATCTGGTACAGACCGGAGAAGATATCTCAAGAGAGTACGGAATTCCGATCGTAAATAAGCGAATTTCCGTGACACCGATTGCACTGATAGGAGGAGCTGCATGCAAGTCACCTGAAGATTTTGTGACTATGGCGCGTACGCTTGACCGTGCAGCTCATGAGGTCGGCGTAAACTTTATCGGCGGTTATTCTGCTCTCGTCAGCAAGGGTATGACACAGGCAGATGAATATCTGATCCGGTCTATTCCCGCAGCTCTCGCTGAGACAGAGTGCGTATGCAGCTCCATTAATGTG